>NZ_QGGS01000008.1:0-219899 GCF_003148705.1 Pseudomonas sp. OV226
ATTTTCAGAAGTTTTCAAAGTTTCGCTTGGAAATCTTTAACAACTTCAACCACTTGCGCTTCCGATCACTCGGTAGCGGGAGGCGAATTCTACAGCGTTACACGCTGCTGTCAACACCTCTTTTTCAACTCCTTTCGGACTTCGATGAACTGAAGCCACTCACTGCCGAAAACTGCGTAACTCTTTGTTTACCAAGGAGTTTCCCGTTTCGACTGCGCCGGAAGTGGGGCGAATTATAGACATCCTGAATCTGCCGTCAACACTTAATTACACCTTTCGTGCAGACGGTACCTTTTTAGCCACAAACCGCGGGATTCGCCGGGCAACTGCTGGCACACGCAGCACTAACAGCAACGCCCCTATCGAGGCGTATACCGTCCACTCCTTCAGATCAGCACGCACGATCCACAACATATGCAGCAACCCAAGCCCGAGAATCACATAGGCGAGCCGATGCAGCTTCTTCCAGCGTGCGCCCAAACGCCGCTGACTGTAACGATTAGAAGTCACCGCCAACGCCAGCAAACACAGAAACGCCAGCGTACCGACGATAATGTATGGCCGCTTGCGCAACTCAACACCCAGCTGCGACCAGTCAAATCCTAGAATGAACGCCGTATAGCCACTCAAATGCAGAACCACATAAGCAAAGCACCACAACCCCAACTGCCTTCGCACAGCCACCCACCCTGCCCACCCGGTGAGTTTTTGCAGGGGCGTCATACTGAGCGTAATGAGTAGCAAAACAAGCGTGCCCAACCCAAGCCGATCAACCAGAATTTTGCCTGGGTCCGGGCCCAACACATCCGTCCAGGCCTGATACAGCCAAAGCAGCGGCCACACCGCTGCCACTATAAAAACGCCAAGACGCCAAACCGGAAAACGCATCAGTAGTTCTTCCGCAAATCGAGCCCTGTATAAAGAGAGGCGACTTCATCCGCGTAGCCGTTGAACATCTGTGTGTCGCGCACATTGGGCTTGAACAAACCACTGGGCAAACGGCGCTCCCGCGCCTGAGTCCAACGCGGATGATCAACCGCAGGATTCACATTCGCGTAGAAACCATACTCATCCGCTGCAATGCTCTGCCATGTTGTTTTCGGCTGCTCGCTGACCAGACTGATACGCACAATGGATTTGATGCTTTTGAATCCATACTTCCAGGGCACCACCAAACGCAACGGCGCTCCATTCTGATTGGGCAACTCACGCCCATACATGCCGATCGCAAGAATCGCCAACGGGTTCATCGCCTCATCCAGACGCAACCCTTCTACATAGGGCCAGTCGATCAAGGCAAAGCCGGAACGCTGCCCCGGCATACTCTTGGGATCCTCGAGGGTTTCGAAGCGAATGTACTTCGCCTTGGAGGTTGGCTCCACTTGCTTGAGTAATGCCGAAATGGGAAAACCAATCCACGGAATGACCATCGACCAAGCCTCTACGCAGCGAAGACGGTAGATGCGCTCTTCCAACTGATAAGGCTTCATGAAGTCTTCAAGCGCATAGCGTCCAGGCTTGCCCACTTCGCCATCCACTACAACGCTCCACGGCTCGGTCTTCAGTGCGCCGGCATTGGCAGCCGGGTCACCTTTATCAGTGCCGAACTCGTAGAAGTTGTTGTAATGGGTCGCGTCCTTGAATGGCGTAATCGACTCATCCTTGACGTTGACCGCCCCCCATTTGGTAGAGGGAAGCTTTTCAGTAAACCAGGTAGGTGCCTTGCCAGGCTCGACGTCTGCATAACGAGCAACATCTTCGGCCGACGCCCAACGAGGCAGGCTGCTTATCGCCAAGCCCGCAACGGCAGCACCAAGAACTTTTCGACGGGATAGATAGAAGGCTTCAGATGTGACGTCCGACTCATGGCAGTCAGACGCTTTGGGGACTTTGATCAGCATGACAACTCCGCAGCTTTGGAGGACAGATGCACCCATAGACTGCGGAGTATGAGGGAAATTACATCACTCGGCGTTTTTGTGCCGACGAAGACGCAACAAGTACTGCACCGGACCGGAGGCCGCGTAAGCAAGGAAAACCAGCAGCAGGATGCGTGGTGGATCGCTGAATACCACAGCAAACACCAACACCACCGCCAGGATCGCCACAAAAGGCACGCGCCCTTTCAAGTCGAGCTCCTTGAAGCTGTTGTACTTGATATTGCTGACCATCAGCATACCGGCAGCCGCCACCATCAGCGCAACCAGGAAGGACATCTTGGAACCCTGGATGCCGTAGTCGCTGAACGCCCAGACAATCCCGGCAACCACACCCGCCGCCGCCGGACTGGCCAGACCGATGAAGTAGCGTTTATCCGCAGTGCCGACCTGGGTGTTGAAGCGCGCCAAACGCAAAGCCGCACCCGCCACATAGATGAAGGCAACCATCCAGCCGACCTTGCCCATATCACCCAAGGCCCAGCCAAACGCCAATAATGCCGGCGCGACGCCAAAGGCGACCATATCTGACAGCGAGTCGTACTCGGCACCAAATGCGCTCTGGGTATTGGTCATCCGGGCCACACGACCATCGAGACCATCAAGCACCATCGCGACAAAAATCGCAATCGCCGCAAAAGCAAAGTACTTGCTCGCATTGACCGAATCACCGGCGCTCAACGCGGCCTGGGCACTCATCGAGTTGATGATGGAATAAAACCCTGCGAACAGGTTCGCAGTGGTGAACAGGTTCGGCAGAAGATAGATACCACGATGCCGGACTTTACGGCCTTCAGCGTCATGCCCTTCTTCGATGTGCTCATCGATGGGCAGCAGGCTTTCGGCGTCAGAAGCCTGGTTTGGCTCTTCGGGGCGTTCGCTCATGGACATTACCTTGCAACAGGGTGGAAAGTTTTCGACAGGTGTCTGGGGCGACGGTTCGGCCACAAACGATGCAGCTTTATACCAGAACCGGCGAACTCAAACGAAAAAACGCGGCCTAGGCCGCGTTTTCCGTACAAGCGCGTGACTTAGTTTTTAGCTTTGTCGACGATCTTGTTGGCACCGATCCACGGCATCATGGAGCGCAGTTGCTCGCCGATGATCTCGATACCGTGAGCGGCGTTGTTACGACGCTTGGCGGTCATCGAAGGGTAGCCGGTTGCGCCTTCGCTGATGAACATTTTGGCGTATTCGCCATCCTGAATACGTTTCAGGGCGTTGCGCATGGCCTGACGGGATTCGGCGTTGATTACTTCCGGGCCGGTCACGTACTCGCCGTATTCGGCGTTGTTGGAGATCGAGTAGTTCATGTTGGCGATACCGCCTTCGTACATGAGGTCAACGATCAGCTTCAGTTCGTGCAGGCATTCGAAGTAGGCCATTTCCGGCGCATAGCCAGCTTCAACCAGGGTTTCGAAACCGGCTTTGACCAGTTCAACGGTACCGCCGCACAGAACGGCTTGTTCGCCGAACAGGTCGGTTTCAGTCTCGTCCTTGAAGGTGGTTTCGATGATGCCGGTACGACCACCACCAACGCCAGCAGCGTAGGACAGTGCAACGTTTTTGGCGTTGCCCGATGCGTCCTGGTAGATAGCGATCAGGTCAGGGATACCGCCGCCCTTCACGAACTCGGAACGTACGGTGTGGCCCGGAGCCTTCGGCGCGATCATGATCACGTCGAGGTCAGCGCGCGGAACAACCTGGTTGTAGTGAATCGCGAAGCCGTGGGAGAAGGCCAGGGTGGCGCCCTTCTTGATGTTCGGCTCGATTTCGTTCTTGTACAGGGCAGACTGGAACTCGTCCGGGGTCAGGATCATGACCAGGTCGGCGGCAGCAACAGCGGAAGCAACGTCAGTCACTTTCAGGCCGTGAGCTTCAGCTTTGGCAACGGTGGCCGAGCCTTTACGCAGACCAACAGTCACGTCAACGCCGGAATCTTTCAGGTTGCACGCTTGAGCGTGGCCCTGGGAGCCGTAACCGATGATGGCAACTTTCTTGCCCTGGATGATGGACAGGTCGCAGTCTTTTTCGTAATAAACTTTCATGAAATTCCCCTATATATCCAGGCCGTTCAGGCCATTCGCTAATTTGGTTTAGATGCTGAGTACTTTGTCGCCGCGAGCAATACCGGTCACGCCGCTACGGACGGTCTCCAGAATCGACGCAGTGCCGATGGACTGAATGAAGCTGTCGAGCTTGTCGCTGGTACCGGTCAATTGAACGGTATACACGCTGGCGCTGACATCGACGATCTGCCCACGGTAAATATCGGTAGTGCGCTTGATCTCGGCGCGCTGGGCGCCGGTGGCCTTGACCTTGACCAGCATCAGTTCGCGCTCGATGTGAGCACTTTCCGACAGGTCGACCAGTTTTACCACTTCGATCAGCTTGTTCAGGTTCTTGGTGATCTGCTCGATGACCTCATCGTGACCGACAGTGGTCAGCGTCAGACGCGACAGGGTCGGGTCTTCGGTTGGCGCCACGGTCAGACTTTCGATGTTGTAGTTGCGCTGCGAGAACAGGCCGACTACGCGAGACAAAGCGCCGGGTTCGTTTTCCAGAAGCAAGGAAATAATGTGCCGCATGATTAAGTACGCTCCGTCTTGCTCAACCACATATCGCGCATGGAGCCGTCTTTGATCTGCATCGGGTAGACGTGCTCGCTGGTGTCGACCGAAACATCGATCACCACCAGGCGATCTTTCATGGCAAACGCCTCTTCCATCTTCGACTTCAAATCTTTCGAATCGGTGATGCGCACGCCAATGTGGCCGTAAGCTTCTGCCAGTTTGACGAAGTCAGGCAACGATTCCATGTAGGAATGAGAATGACGGCTGCCATAGCTCATGTCCTGCCACTGGCGAACCATACCCAGCACACCGTTATTCAGGATCAGGATTTTTACCGGCAAACCATATTGCAGACAGGTCGACAGTTCCTGAATGTTCATCTGGATGCTGCCTTCGCCGGTGACACAGACGACATCGTCTTCCGGGAAGCTCAACTTAATGCCCATGGCTGCCGGAAAACCGAAGCCCATGGTGCCCAGGCCACCGGAGTTGATCCAGCGGTTCGGCTTGTTGAACTTGTAGTACTGCGCAGCAAACATCTGGTGCTGCCCTACATCCGAAGCGACATAGGCATCGCCATTGGTCACTTCGCACAGGGTTTCGATCACGGTCTGCGGCTTGATCACGCTGCCGTCGCCCTTGTCGTAAGGGAACAGGCCGCGATCACCACGCCACTCGTCAACTTGCTTCCACCAGCTGGCAACGGACTCCTTGTTCGGGGTCTCGCCGATTTCCTTGAGGATCGCGACCATTTCGGTCAGGACGCTCTCGACCGGACCAACGATAGGCACGTCAGCCTTGATGGTCTTGGAAATAGAAGCCGGGTCGATGTCGATGTGAATGATCTTGGCATTCGGGCAGAACTTGGCCGGGCCATTGATCACGCGGTCATCGAAACGAGCGCCGACCGCAAGGATCACGTCGGCATGGTGCATCGCCAGGTTGGCGGTGTAGCTGCCGTGCATACCGAGCATGCCGATGAACTGACGGTCGGTGCCAGGGTAGGCACCCAGACCCATCAGGGTATTGGTCACTGGCAGGTTGAGCATCTTCGCCAATTCGGTCAGCGGCGCGGAGCCACCACCGAGAATCACGCCGCCGCCTGCGTACATCACAGGACGCTTGGCCGCCAGGAGCATTTCTGCCGCCTTGCGGATTTGCCCAGAGTGACCACGAACGGCCGGGCTGTAGGAACGCAGCTTGGCTTTTTTCGGGAATACGTATTCGTACTTCTCGGCCGGGTTGGTCATGTCTTTCGGGATATCGACAACGACCGGACCAGGACGACCGGATTGCGCCAGGTAGAAGGCCTTCTTCATGACTTCCGGAATTTCCGACGCGTGCTTGATCATGAAGCTGTGCTTCACGATCGGCCGGGAGATACCGATCATGTCGGTTTCCTGGAACGCATCGGTACCCACCATGGTGCTAGGCACCTGGCCGGAAATAACCACCATCGGAATGGAGTCCATATAAGCCGTGGCGATACCGGTGATGGCATTGGTTGCGCCAGGACCGGAAGTCACCAGTACCACGCCGGCTTTACCGGTGGCACGGGCATAGCCGTCAGCCATATGGGTAGCCGCTTGTTCGTGACGAACCAGGATGTGGGTCACTTCCGGTTCTTTGAACAGGGCATCGTAGACATGAAGAAGAGCACCACCCGGGTACCCGTAGATATATTTGACGCCTTCGTCACGCAAGAAGCGGACGAGCATCTCACCGCCAGATAAAAGCTCCACGTTGTTCACCTCTAAAACGCCAGAATACCGCCCACATAAACAGGGACGGGTCTTAATAGGTTTACTTCTCAGCAGAGCATGAGCGACGGTGGTCGCCGACTACGTCAGCACTGACTGAGCAAGTATTGGGATCGTCCCAAGTGTTGCGGGCTTTTCCCACCCAGCGCGAGGTAACGCGTTGCGGGTGTAACAGGTCGGCGCGGATGTGCGCCTCATGATCTGCCGAGTGGGTCTGCTTCTGGCAGTCCCTCTACAGCGGACTTTGGATTCTTCTGTTTCGTCCCCTGCAAGTCAAGTCGTGTATGTGCTTTATTGAAGTAAGCACATGAGAAAGCAAGAAAAAATCGCTAAACAGCCACTGTGTTAGCTTGGATTGCGCAACTAATGACAAGGAAATGGCATGCGAACGACATTCTTCATGGTCTGCCTGCTGATCAGCCCTTTATGCATGGCGGGTCAGATCTACAAATGGGTCGATGCCCAAGGCGTAACGCACTTTGATTCACAACCGCCCCAAGGACAGGAGGCCACCACCGTGCTGCCGCCCTCCTCTTCTGCCAGCAATCCGCAGACGCTGCCACGCAGCAACGCCATAGGCGATCAACAGGTCATCGACAACAACGTAAAAAAGCAGGTCGCCGAGCAGCAAGCTCAGTTGAAGACATTTTGCATGCAGGCGCGAACGAATCTGGCGCAACTGCAGAACAATCCGCGACTTCGGGAAGATGTGGACGGCGAGATGCGCCGCCTGACCGATCAACAACGTCAGGAGCGCATCAGCGAAACACAGAAACAGATTACGGATAACTGCCAGTAAGTACCTGTAGGAGCAGAGCTTGCTCGCGATGAGGGCGAAACACCCAACCGGCCTGTTGAATGTTGCACCGCTATCGTCGGAACGCCGCCCGGAGCAAGCTCGGCTCCTACAGAGATCGGTGTTAGCGGGAGGCGGTGATCAGTAGATCGAACTCTTTGAGCAGCACTTGTAGCTGCCGGTCCTTGCCCTGGACATTGCGCCCGGCGAAGACCATTTCGGCCATCTCCTGAATGCCCGAAGCGTTAGGCAGCGGCAAATCCTGTTCGAGGATGATCTTCATGCGAGGCAAGAAAATCCATTGCAGCCACTGTTCAAAATCCAGCGTATCGACCGAAAACGGCTCGACACTGGCAAGCGCTTCAGCGGAGGGTGGGACTTCATCCCACCACCCCTGCACCCGCAATTCACGCTCGATCAGCAGCAACTGCTCGGCAATCTTCGGAAAGCGGGCATCCATCACAGCGAAACCTTGGCCTTCTGGCGGGCCAGCGTAGCGCCGCTGGAATCACCCTGTTTCTCGCGTGCCTGGGCGATCAATTCCCACAGGCTGGCCTGAAGATCCGGACGACCATTGGCGAACGTCAGCCCACGACGAGCGAATTGTTCAGCCTGCGCGGCATCACCTTGAGCCATGCGCACCTGAGCAAGGCGATAAAGCACTTGTGGCTCACGCGGCGCGACACGCTGGGCGCGCTCGAGACTGGACGAAGCACCGTTGAGGTCGCCGCTGGCCTGTTGCTGCTGAGCCGTGGTCAACAGCGCGAGCACCGGGCCATCCAGTTGCTCATCGGCCGACAGGCCACCGGCGCTGGCCGAAGGAATCCCGCTCGGTGTCGACGGCATGCTGTAGCTGCCCTGATTGATCGGTGCCGACTGGACCGGCGACGTATCGATCGGCCCCGGAGTAATCGGGCCTGGGGTGATCGGCGAGGTACTGATCGGGGCCGAAGTGACGGCGCCGCCACCCGGGACCATCACCACCACACCGGTGTCGCCCTGCGGAATCGCCTGGGTTTGGGTCTGGGCTTGCACAGGACGCTTCACTGTCGTCTTGCGGAAACCGCCATTCGCCGAGATCCGCTCGCTGTTGGACACAGCCGTACCGGAATCCTCAACCGGAATCGAACCGCGTTGTACGGTGGAGCAACCGCTGAGCAATGCCACGGCGGCAACCGCTGGTATCAACCACTTGTTCACGTGAATCCCTCTTTGCTTAATTCATCCAGCCCTTGACCCAATCCATCACCGTTTCGCCGGAAGCAGGGCCTTCGCCACCGCAAGCTGCACCGGGAGGTGGTTCGCTGCCGCGAATATACGGCATCTGCACGGCGCCCGGGCAGTTGGCATCGGAGCCTTGTCCGGTATGCGAATCGACCCACGCCTGAACAACGTTATCCGGCTGCGGCATGTCCAGTGGCAATGGATCGGCTTTACGCATGAAGCTGGTCCAGACCTGCAAGGCACCGGTAGCACCGGTGAACGGCGTCTTGCCGTTGTCATCACGACCCAGCCAGACCACCGCCAGCAGGTCCTGACTGAAACCTGCGAACCAACTGTCCCGCGAGTCGTTACTGGTACCGGTCTTGCCGGCCAGGGTCAGGGTCTTTGGCAACACGTTATAAACCGAACTGCCGGTACCTTCACGCATGACTCGCTGCATGGCGCTCTGGATCAGGTAGATAGAAGCCGGATCAAAACGCTGTTCGATCTGGAACGGATAGCGCTTGAGCGGTTCGCCTTCGGCGGTCAATACGCTGCGAATCCCGCGCATCGGCGTGTTGAAACCACCATTGGCCAGCGTCTGGTACATGGTCGCCACTTCAATTGGCGTCATGCCACCGGCCCCCAGCAACATCGACGGGAATGCCGGGAACTCGCGAGTTACCCCCAGGCGCGCCAGGGTCTTGAGGACATTCGGTACACCCACTGCCAATCCGAGACGCGCAGTCGACAGGTTGTAGGAATGCGCCAGCCCCTGATACAGGAACACTGTACCGTGGGAACGGCGATCATAGTTCTGCGGTTTCCAGACCTGACCGTCCGCGCCCTTGACCGAGAAGGATTCGTCCGACAGCCAACTGGTCAGCGTGTACTGGGTAGGCTTCTCAAGCGCCGTCAGATAAACCGCCGGTTTGATCAATGAGCCGATGGGGCGCACCGCATCCAGCGCACGGTTGAAGCCTGCAAAACTGGCCTGGCGGCTGCCGATCATGGCCTGGACTTCACCGGTTTCCGGGTTGGTCACGACCATGGCCGCTTCGACGTCATCGGAACCCTTGCGACCGGACAGTCGCTTGAAGGTGTCGTTGACGGAAGCTTCGGCTTTCATCTGCAGAATCGGGTCGAAACTGGTGAAGATCCGCAGGCCTTCTTCGGTCAAGTCTTCGTCGCGGTAGTCTTCGCGCAACTGGCGCTTGACCAGGTCGATAAAGCCCGGGAACGAGCTGTCGGCCAGCTTGCCGCGTGTCGTTACACCCAGCGGCATTTTTTTTGCAGCTTCGACCTGCTCGGCGGTGGCGACGCCTTGTTCCTGGAGGACATCGAGCACCAGATTGCGCCGCTCAAGCGCTCGCTCAGGATTGCGACGCGGGTTGTAATAGGACGGCCCCTTGACCATCCCCACCAGCAAGGCAACTTGATGCAGTTTCAATTCGGACAACGGCTGCCCGAAGAAGAACTGACTGGCCAGACCGAAACCGTGCACCGCGCGCTGGCCGTCCTGACCGACGAACACTTCATTGAGGTAAGCCTCAAGAATCTCCGGTTTGTCGTAATGCAGCTCAAGCAACATCGCCATCATGGCTTCGGTGAGTTTACGGGTCAGGCTGCGCTCACTGGTCAGATAGAAGTTCTTGACCAACTGTTGCGTCAGCGTACTGCCGCCCTGGGTCATCTTGCCGCCAGACGTGTTGACCCAGACAGCGCGTGCAATCGACTTGGGTGACACGCCCCAGTGGCTATAGAAATCCCGGTCTTCCACGGCGACCAAGGTCTCCAGCAGATACGGCGGGACCTGATCAATCTTGATCAGGATGCGGTCTTCCAGATTTTTCGGGTAAATACCGCCGATCATCAGCGGTTCAAGGCGCACCACGGAAAGCTTCGAACCGTTGGTCGCCGAGAGTTCAGCAACATAGTCGCCGGAGAAACGCACGCGCACGGGCTGAGGTTTCTCCAGGCCTTCATAGAACTGGAAGCCACGGGTGTTCAGATCGACGGTATTGCCGTTGACCGACGCCGCACCAGGGCCATTGCTCACGCTTTCGCGCCGGTAGCCCAAGGCGTCGAGTTCGGTGAGAAAGTCTTCCTTACTCAGCTTCTGGCCAGTGAACAGCTCCAGCGGGCGTGCATACACCTTGGCCGGAATGGTCCAGCGTTTGCCGGAGAACTTTTCCTGGACGATAGCGTCGAGGTAAACCGCAAATCCGGCGAGCACCACAAGGCCGACCAGACTGAGTTTAAGGGCCCAGCCCAGCCACGGGTGCAGGCCCCGGGAAGGTGGTTTTTTTGGAGTGCGGGGGGATCGAGTACGAGTCATGGCGGCGGATTATACGCACTTTATTAATACTCAACAGGAGCCCTCCGAGGTTTGCGTCAGGCGGACTTGCGGCCATAATGGCGGCCTTGAATTTTTCCCAGACTCTGAAGGATCGCCTGTGAGCCAGTCCCTGATTGCTGCCCTGCAAAACCCGGCCCTCTACCCGCACCCGGTAGACGGTTTCCAGGTCATCGAGACCCATATTTCCTGGGTCATCCTCACAGGCCCCTTTGCTTATAAAGTGAAGAAACCCGTGAATTTCGGTTTCCTCGACTTCACCAGCCTGGATGCACGTGAGCATTTCTGCGGTGAAGAACTGCGCCTCAACCAGCGCCTGACCGACGACTTGTACCTGCAAGTGTTGCCGATCACCGGCAGCGCCGAAGCACCGCAGTTCGGTGGCGACGGCCCTGTAGTCGATTTCGCGCTGAAAATGCGTCAGTTCCCACAGAGCCAATTGCTCAGCACCCTGCAGGCCAATGGCGAACTGACTACCGCCCACATCGACGAGATGGCCGCGCAGATTGCTCATTTCCACCTCAACGCACCGAAAGTGCCTGCCGAACACGAAGCCGGCACCCCCGACAGCGTTATGGCACCCGTACGCCAGAACTTTGAACAGATCCGTCCATTCCTCAGCGACAAGGCCGACCTGGTACAACTGGACGCCCTGCAAGCCTGGGCCGAAAGCAGCTTCGAACGCCTAAAGCCGCTGTTCGCCCAGCGCAAGGCCGAAGGTTTCATTCGTGAATGCCACGGTGATATCCACCTCGGCAACGCGACAGTAATCGATGGCAAGGTCGTGATCTTCGACTGCATCGAGTTCAACGAACCGTTCCGCTTCACCGACGTTTATGCCGACACCGGCTTCCTGGCGATGGACCTGGAAGACCGTGGCTTGAAATGCCTCGCGCGCCGTTTCGTCAGCCAGTACCTGGAGCTGACCGGCGACTACCAGGGCCTTGAGCTGCTGAACTTCTATAAAGCCTATCGCGCACTGGTTCGCGCCAAGGTGAGCCTGTTCAGCATGCCGGCCGAAGCCGACCCGGTACAACGCGCCACGACCCTGCGCCAATACCGCAACTACGCCAACCTCGCGGAAAGCTATAGCACCATTCCCTCGCGTTTCATGGCCATCACCCACGGCGTGTCCGCTGTCGGCAAGAGCCACGTAGCAATGCGCCTGGTAGAAGCGTTGGGCGCCATTCGTCTTCGCTCGGATGTAGAGCGCAAGCGTCTGTTCGGCGAACAAACCGTCGCGAATGACCCGCAGGCCGGCATTTATAGCGCCGACGCCAGCGCCACCACCTACAGCCGTCTTCACGAGATTGCTGCGGTCATCCTGCGCGCCGGTTTTCCGGTGGTGATCGATGCCACTTACCTCAAGCACGACCAGCGCGAAAACGCGGCAAAAGTCGCCGAAGCCACTGGCGCTCCGTTCCTGATCCTTGATTGCCATGCACCGCAAGCCGTGATCGAGAGTTGGTTGGCCCTGCGCCAGGCAGACAAAAAGGATCCGTCTGACGCCAACCTGACCGTTATCGCAGCCCAGCAAGCCAATCGCGAACCGCTGACGCCAGCAGAGATTCTGTACAGCAAACGCGTTCAGACCAATGAAAGCGGGACGCTCGACACGGTCGTCGCGCAAATTCGTCAACGCATGCCAGGTCTGTAAAAACTATTTCAGCCGTGAGGCCTCCGCTGGCTTCACGGCTGCCAAATAGTGGCACTATACTGGCGTCATAAAACCATCAGGTGATGCGACATGAGCCAGCCCAAACTTCTCGACACCCCGCTGTATGCCTTGCTGCACAAAGATGACATCGCAGGCTTCAACGCCGAACGCGCCAACTACGGAACTGTCGACATGGTCGGTGGCGATTTCCGAGGCCTGGACTTGCGCGAGCTGAACGCTGATGGTGTCGACTTCACCGATGCCTATTTTCGCTCCGCCGATTTGCGCGGCATCGATTTTCGCAACGCCTCACTGGAAGGTGCCAGCCTGGCACATGCTCAAATCTCCGGTGCCTATTTCCCGCCAGAGCTGAGTGCAGACGAGATTCTTATGTCGATGAACTTCGGCACTCGCCTGCGTTATCGCACCCGCTAAAAACGACGCTCTACCCAACAAATCCAGCGCCCCCGCTTTGCGCTGGATGCCGTGTGGACTGCCCCAGGTTCGACTTCCGACACCCGCCCCCACTGCATTCGCAATGCTTTTCACTCAATGACTGGTGTCTTCCTCTTAGAAGCTTTTGCGTCGAAAACGACCAAACAATCACGCTTTTCCTACTGATGGCTACACTCCTGATAGGCTCGCCCACGCACCGTTCGGCCGTCGCAAGGAGGCTTGATGAATGATGAACTGCAACACCTGAAGAATCTTGGCAAGACGTCAGCACAGTGGCTGCATGCCGTGGGCATCCACAGTGCGTCGGACTTGCGTCGCCTCGGGGCGGTGGATGCTTATCGGGCCGTGCGTACGCGCGGTTTTCGGGCGTCCAAGGTGTTGTTGTATGCGATCGAAGGCGCACTGATGGACGTGCATTGGAATGACATTCCCGCCGAGCGCAAAGAAGCCTTGAACAAACAGCTAGAGGCGATTTCCTCGCGCCACAAGGCTTGAAATCATTGGCTTTGAACCGAATTGACGAGGCATCTCAAAGAAACTGAAAAACAGCGGTTGACATGGTAATGAGAATCGCTATGATTACCACCAACTGGTCGCGAGACTGGTCGATATTTGAACAGCCCTTGGTTCGGACTCTCAGATATCTCCTCATCAGGCTAATCACGGTTATTTGACCCGGCTCTTGCCGGGTCTTTTTTTGCCTGTGAAAAACCGGCACCAGAGGCATGTTCAACCCGATATATTTTTCAGCGGGCGATGATCAACGGATGCCCGCGCTCCGGGTGCTGCTGCACCAACACTTCCAGCCCGAACACTGCTTTGAGCGACTCAGGCTTCAGGACGTGCTGCGGCGTATCCAGCGCAACCGGGCGCCCGCCTTCAAGCAGCAACAGACGATCACAGTAACGCGCCGCCAGATTCAGATCATGCAGGATGACCAGCACCGCCGCGCCGTGATCGGCAAACTCGCGCACCGCTTGTAAGGTGGTGTGTTGATGCAGCGGGTCGAGCATCGATGTCGGCTCATCGAGCAGCAGCGTCTGGCCCGCCTCGCCCGGCCAGAGCTGCGCCAGCACCCGCGCCAGATGCACGCGCTGACGCTCGCCGCCGGACAAGGCCAGATAGCTGCGACCACTCAGGTGCCCGGCATCAGCGGCGCGCAGGGCGCAGGCAACGATCTCGTCATCGCGCACTCGACCGCTTTGATGGGGCAAACGCCCCATACCCACGACTTCTTCAACACGAAAGGCAAAGTCCAGCGTCGACACCTGCGGCAGTACCGCCAGCCGCTGTGCGCGCAGCGGTGCGGCCCAGTGATTCAATTCGCGATCATCGAGCCAGACACTGCCTTGGTCGGCGTGCAACTCCCCGCACAAGGCACCGAGCAAGGTACTTTTGCCGGCGCCATTAGGGCCGAGCACACCAAGCACTTCACCTGGCCGAAGTTCGAGCGTGATGTCCGCCAGTACAGTCTTGCTGCCCCGACGGATTTGCAGGTTTTGCGTGCGCAACATCAGGCGCGACTCCGGAGCAGTAAAAACAGAAAAAACGGCGCACCGATAAAGGCCGTGACGATACCGATCGGCAATTCGGCGGGCGCCAACGCCAGGCGCGCCACCAGATCGGCGAACAGCAGAAGACTGGCACCGGCGAGCACCGAGGCAGGCAGCAACACCCGATGATCAGGACCGGCCAGCAAGCGCACGAGGTGCGGCACCACCAGGCCGACAAACCCGATCATCCCCGCCGCCGCCACCGCCGCGCCGACACCCAAGGCGGTACAGAACACCAATTCGCGCTTGAGCCCTTCAACGTTGATGCCCAAATGGCCGGCTTCCGACTCCCCCAGCAACAATGCATTCAAGGCTTTGGCTCGACGCGGCAGCCAGAGCGCCACGCCCGTGCTCACCAGCAGCAATGGCCAGAGACGCGCGTAACTGGCGCCGTTAAGGCTGCCCAGATTCCAGAACGTCAGCGTACGCAGGGTCGCGTCGTCCGCCAGGTAGGTGAACAACCCCACCGCCGAGCCCGCCAGAGCGGTCAAGGCGATACCGGCCAGCAACATGGTTGCGACGTTGGTCTGACCGTTGCGTCGACCGAGCCGATACACCAGTGCTGTCACACCCAACCCACCGAGAAACGCACACACCGACAACAGGTAAGGCCCGAACGACTCAGGCAGGCCGCCAAACATCGACCCGCCCACAATCGCGATGGCCGCACCCAATGCGGCGCCGCTGGACACCCCCACCAATCCCGGATCGGCCAACGGGTTACGAAACAGGCCCTGCATGGCCACACCGGAGAGCGCCAGCACGCCCCCCACCGCCAACCCCAGCAAGGTTCGCGGCAGACGGATCTGCCCCACGATCAATTCGGCTTGCTCAAGGCCTTGCGGTGCAATCGGCAATCCGGCCAGGCGCAGCACTGCGTGCGCGGTATCGAGCAACGGCAAGCTGACCGGACCCAGCGCCAATGACAGCCAGATCGCCAGCAAACACAAAAGGCTCAGGCCAATGAACAACGCACGAGGTTTAATCAGGAGAGTCATTGGCCGACGGTGCCCGGGAAGAACCCGTCAGACAGTTTTTTCAGGCTTTCCGGCAGCCGCGGCCCCAACCCGCCCACCAACAACGTCGGATCCAGCTCCATGACTCGACCGTCCTTCGCCGCACGGGTCGAGGACAGCATCGGGTTTTCCTTGAACAGCGCGGCCCGCGCCGCATCACCGGTCAGTGCCCGGTCAGCAAACACCAGCACCTCCGGGTCCAGGCTGACCAGCGACTCGACTGAAAAAGGTTTGTAACCAGTATGCGTTGCCAGGTTGTGGCCGCCGGCCTGTCGCAGTATCCAATCGGCCGCGGTGTCCTTGCCTGCGATGAGCGGCTTGCCGCCTGCATGACCGAGCAACACCAACACGCCCGGTGATTTTTTCGTCAGCTGCACCTTGGTCACCCGGACTTTTTGTTGTTCAAGTTGCTCCTGATAACGCTGGAACGCCTGCGCAGCCTGATCTTCAGCCCCAAGCAACTGGCCCAGGTGCTGCAAGTTACCCTGCAATGTCGGCAAATCCGGCTGCGCCGAGAACAATTCGACCTGCACCCCGGCATTACGAATCTGCGACAGCACGGGCGGCGGACCCATTTCTTCGGTGCCGATCAGTATCTGCGGGCTTAAGCTCAAGATACCCTCCGCCGACAACTGCCGCTGATAGCCAATGCTTGGCAGCGACTTGAGGCTTTCAGGATGCTGACTGGTAGTGTCGACGCCGACCAGCTTCGATTCGCCCCCCAGCGCGCTCACCCACTCGGACAATGCGCCACCGGCACTGACCCAACGTTGTGGCAACTCGGCCGCTGCGCCGTGGTGGCTGACGAGAAGTCCGACACAGAGCGCAGCAACGCGGGTACTCAGGCGCATAAACAGCTTCCTTTAAAGTTTTCCCAGGCATCGAGATGGCAGGCCAAGTATTCTCGGCCACTGGCACCTGCGCCCGACGGGCAAGGCGGCCATTTGATAATTGTTTGCATTTGAACGTCAAGCTCGGACATATCTGGTCACGAGACGCAGGACTTGAGGATAGACATGAAGTTTCTTTGCACCGGCGCCGAATTGGCTGACGCCAGCAGTCGCGGTTTCGACATCGACGGCCAGAAGCTCTTCGCCGTACGCCGGGCTGGCCAGGTCTACGTCTACATCAATCGCTGCCCGCACCGTGGCGTTGGCCTGGAGTGGACGCCAGACAGCTTTCTCGACCCCAGCAACAGCCTGATCCAGTGCGCCACCCACGGCGCACTGTTTCTGATTGAAGACGGCGAGTGCGTTTCCGGCCCCTGCGCGGGCCAATCATTGACCACCGTGCCCTGCCGCGAAGACGCGCAAGGCATCTGGGTCAGCCTTTAGCCGTTGAGCAGCACGTCCAGACGCCGATCGACCACCATCTCTTCATGGGTCAACCGCACACCATAGGCCAGCACCTCGACCCCGCACGCGACCGCCTCACGCAAGGCCACCGCGTAGGCCGAATCGATTTCCTCTGCTGGACGTACCGCGTCGATGCCGGTCAGGTTGACGCAATACAACTGAACCGCGCGAATCCCGTCACGGGCCAGATGCGCTAATTCGCGCAAATGTTTGGCCCCGCGCTGGGTAACGGCGTCGGGAAACGCAGCTACCGATGAGCCGTCAAAACCCAGGGTGACGCTTTTGACTTCTATATAAGCAGGACCGCCGGGGTAATCGAGGCGGAAATCGATTCGGCTTCTTTCCTGACCGTAGGCGACTTCGCGCTTCAGTTCGGTAAAACCGTTCAACTCGCTGATGACACCGCCGCGCAGCGCCTCTTCGATCAAACCATTGGCTCGCCCGGTGTTAACGCAAAACAGGCGCCCTTGCGGGGTTTCGCCAACCTCCCAGGTACCGGGCAACTTGCGCTTCGGGTCATTGGAGCGGCTGAACCAGACCTGCCCGCCTTCGACCTGGCAATTGAGCATCGAGCCCGTATTGGGACAATGAATGGTCAGCAACTCGCCGCTAACGGTTTCGATATCGGCAAGAAAACGCTTGTAACGGCGGATAAGTCGCCCTTTTTCGAGGGGAGGATGAAAACGCATCAGCCTTGCCAACTCTTCAATCCACGAGCGATCCGCTCGACCGCTTCTTCCAGGCGCGGCAGGCTTTGGGTGTAGGCAAAACGCACATGGTGCCCAGCCTGATATCGCCCGAAATCCAGCCCCGGAGTAAATGCCACATGCTCGGTTTCGAGGAAGTGCCGGCAGAACGCGAAGGCATCTCCGCCGAACTTGCTGATATCCGCATACAAATAGAACGCGCCCTCAGGCTCCACGGCAATGCCGAATCCCAATTCACGCAGGGCCGGCAGCAGGAAATCGCGACGACGACCAAACTCGGCGCGACGCTCTTCGAGAATGCTGATGGTCGCCGGTTCAAAGCAAGCCAGAGCGGCATACTGGGCCATGCTCGGCGCGCTGATATAGAGATTTTGCGCGAGTTTTTCCAGCTCGCCGACTGCCGCTTCCGGCGCCACCAGCCAGCCGAGCCGCCAACCGGTCATGCCGAAGTACTTGGAAAAACTGTTCAGCACAAAGGCGTTGTCATCGACTTCCAGCACGCTGGCCGCATCGGTGCCATAGGTCAGGCCGTGATAGATCTCGTCCACCACCAGATGACCATGGCGAACCTTGATCGCCTGCGATAACCCCGCCAGCTCGTCACGGGTCAGGATCGTCCCGGTCGGGTTGGCCGGGGACGCTACCAATGCGCCGACACTGTCGTGGTCCCAATGACGCGCCACCAGATCAGGGGTCAGTTGATAACGCACCTCAGGACCTACTGGAACAAGCTGCGCCGCGCCTTCCACCAATCTCAGGAAGTGGCGATTGCACGGGTAGCCGGGGTCCGCCAGCAGCCAGTGCTTGCCCGGGTCCACCAGCAAGGCGCTGGCCAGCAACAAAGCACCCGAACCGCCGGGGGTGATGAGGATTCGTTGAGGGTCGATGTTCAACCCATACCGCTGCTGATAGAAACCGGAGATGGCGTCTCGCAGCTCGGGAATGCCCCGTGCGGCGGTGTAACGGGTCTTCCCCGCCGTCAACGCGGCCTGGCCGGCCTGAATGATCGGTTCGGCGGTGGTGAAGTCCGGCTCGCCGATTTCCAGGTGGATCACGTCGTGACCGGCGGCTTGCAGCTCATTGGCCCGTGCCAGCAACGCCATGACGTGAAAAGGTTCGATCGCGCGACTGCGGGCACTGTAGGACTGAGCCATTAGCCTTCCTTCAACAGAGAAAAAAATCAATTCTACCCAAGCACAGGAACGAGCGAGAACCTAAAGCGGTCACAACCGTTAATAAGCCCGGCCACAAACGACCCAAACGAGTACCTCAAGTTTGACTAAAATCAATATTTGATCAGGTCTCCAGCACCACCAGACAAGGCTTTGCAATGATTTGCAAGGCCTGCGGGCCACTACCTCGACATCCGGGAGTAGCGCGGTCCGATTTGATCTGGTAAGTTCGCCCGCTTGCAGCCGCGGGGCCGGCAGGTGTCGGTGATGGAGCAATCCTGCGCAGATGGATTACAAGAGTAGAGGCGGTCTATTTCATGTCCACCCAAGCAAAGCAACAACCGAGCCCGACGATCAGCGGCTTCGAACCCTACAAAGAAGTGAAGGGCGAGGAGTACATGGGCAAGCCCATGCGCGCGCACTTCACCAAGGTCCTGAACAAGTGGAAACAGGATTTGATGCAGGAAGTCGACCGCACGGTTGATCACATGAAGGACGAGGCAGCCAACTTCCCGGATCCGGCAGACCGTGCCAGCCAGGAAGAAGAGTTCGCCCTCGAACTGCGCGCCCGCGACCGCGAGCGCAAGTTGATCAAGAAGATCGACAAAACCCTTCAGTTGATTGAAGACGAAGAATATGGCTGGTGCGAGTCCTGCGGCGTCGAAATTGGCGTCAAGCGACTGGAAGCCCGCCCTACCGCCGACATGTGCGTTGACTGCAAGACCCTGGCGGAAATCAAGGAAAAGCAAGTCGGCAAGTAACATCGACTTGAACGAAAAACGGAGCGTGCGAACGCTCCGTTTTTGTTTCTGGTATTTGATGATACCTGCTGTCTTTAAAATCGCCATCGCGAGCAAGCTCGGCTCCTACAAAGGCTGGCGCGACTTCCTGCAGGAGCCGAGCTTGCTCGCGATGACGGCTTCAAGCCATGCTCAATACGACCAGACAACGTAACCGCCCTCATGACTGCCATCACCTCTTCCGCTTACATCGGGCGCTTCGCCCCCACGCCCAGCGGCCACCTGCATTTCGGTTCGCTGGTCGCCGCACTCGCTTCATACCTCGACGCCCGCTCGGTGGGGGGCCGCTGGCTGATGCGCATGGAAGACCTTGACCCGCCACGGGAAGAACCCGGCGCTCAAGCGGCGATCCTCAATGCCCTGGAAAGCTATGGCTTTGAATGGGACGGCGAGATGGTCCGCCAGAGTGAACGGCACGACGCCTACGCCGAAGTGCTCAACAGCCTGTTCAACCATGGCCTGGCTTACGCCTGTACCTGCTCGCGAAAACAGCTGGAGCCTTATCACGGCATTTATCCGGGCCTGTGCCGCAATGCCGGCCATGGCACCGAAGACGCCGCGATTCGCCTGCGTGTCCCCGAACTGGAATACCACTTCACCGACCGCGTCCAGGGCGAATACCGTCAGCACCTGGGTCGCGAGGTGGGCGATTTTGTGATTCGCCGCCGCGACGGGCTGTATGCCTATCAACTGGCCGTCGTCCTGGATGACGCCTGGCAAGGCATCACCGATATCGTGCGGGGTGCCGACCTGCTGGACTCCACGCCGCGCCAGCTCTATCTGCAAGAACTGCTCGGCCTGCGCCAACCGCGTTATCTGCACATCCCGCTGATTACCCAGCCCGATGGCAACAAACTCGGCAAATCCTACCGATCGCCGCCGTTGGCCGAAGATCAGGCGACACCTTTGTTGTTGCGTGCCTTACGCGCACTTGGGCAAAAACCCGGTACCGAACTGGCTTACGCCACCCCACGGGAAGTGTTGGACTGGGGCATTGCCCACTGGGATGCGTCGCTGATCCCGCGCACACTGAACCTGCCCGAGGCGCAACTGCAGTGATCGCACTTGCAGTGGCGCGCCCATCCGTTACCATCGCCGCACGTTTTCGGGCACACGCATAAAAAAGAGAGGCCGGGATGTACATCTATCGCTTGGTCCTGCTCCTGGTAGTGGGGATTTATCTGTTCTCCCCGGCCATCATGGATTGGTGGATCGACGCCACTGGCGCCTGGTATCGCCCTTATTTGCTCTGGCTGATCCTGATCGTTGTGACCTTCATCCTGCAGAGCCAAAAAGATGCCGATGAGCTTTAGCCTGACCCAGATGATCCTGATCAGCGCCGCGTACCTGGCGGTGCTGTTCGGCGTGGCCTGGGTCAGTGAACGGGGCATGATCCCCCGGGCGATCATTCGCCACCCGCTGACGTACACCCTGTCGCTGGGCGTCTACGCCAGCGCCTGGGCTTTTTACGGCACGGTCGGCCTGGCCTACCAGTACGGTTACGGCTTTCTGTCCAGCTACCTGGGGGTATCCGGCGCATTTCTGCTGGCGCCGGTGTTGCTGTACCCAATCCTGAAAATCACTCGCACTTATCAGTTGTCGTCCCTGGCCGACCTGTTCGCGTTCCGTTTCCGTAGCACCTGGGCCGGCGCGCTGACGACGATTTTCATGCTGATCGGCGTCCTGCCGTTATTGGCGTTGCAGATTCAGGCCGTGGCCGACTCCATCGGCATCCTTACTCGCGAACCGGTTCAACATCGCGTGGCCCTGAGTTTCTGCGCCCTGATTACGCTGTTTACGATTTTCTTCGGCTCGCGCCACATCGCCACCCGAGAAAAACATGAAGGCCTGGTGTTCGCGATTGCCTTCGAATCGGTCATCAAACTGATCGCCATTGGCGGCGTCGGCCTGTATGCGCTGTACGGCGTGTTCGACGGCCCGCAACAGCTTGAACTGTGGCTGCTGCAAAACCAGACCGCCCTCGCCGCCTTGCACACCCCGCTGCAAGAAGGTCCGTGGCGCACGCTGCTGCTGGTGTTTTTTGCTTCGGCAATCGTGATGCCGCACATGTATCACATGACGTTTACCGAAAACCTCAACCCGCGCTCGCTGGTCAGTGCCAGCTGGGGTTTGCCGCTGTTTCTGCTGCTGATGAGCCTGGCGGTGCCGCTGATTCTCTGGGCCGGGCTGAAACTCGGCGCCACGACTAATCCTGAGTATTTCACTCTTGGCATCGGCATCGCCGCCAACAGCAAAGCCTTGGCGCTGCTGGCGTATGTCGGCGGTTTGTCGGCAGCGAGCGGCCTGATCATCGTCACCACCCTGGCGCTGTCCGGGATGGCACTGAACCACCTGGTGCTGCCGCTCTATCAACCACCGGCCGAAGGCAATATCTACCGCTGGCTGAAGTGGACTCGTCGGGCGCTGATCGTTGCGATCATCATGGCCGGCTACGGTTTCTACTTGCTGCTGGGCGTGGAGCAGGATCTGGCCAATCTCGGCATCGTCGCGTTTGTCGCCACATTGCAGTTCTTGCCAGGCGTTCTCTCGGTTCTGTACTGGCCGACCGCCAACCGCCGGGGCTTCATTGCCGGTTTGCTGGCAGGGATTCTGGTGTGGCTGGTGACCATGCTGTTGCCACTGGTGGGCAACCTGCAGGGCTTCTACATTCCCCTGCTGAACATGATCTACGTGCTGGACGACACTAGCTGGCACATGGCGGCCATCGCATCGCTGGCGGCCAACGTGCTGATGTTCACCCTGATCTCGCTGTTTACCAACGCCAGCCCCGAAGAGGCCAGCGCCGCCGAAGCCTGCGCCGTGGACAATGTACGTCGCCCGCAACGTCGCGAACTGCACGCCGCGTCACCCCAGGAATTCGCCACGCAGCTGGCAAAACCCTTGGGCGCCAAGGCTGCACAGAAGGAAGTCGAACAGGCGCTGCGCGATCTCTATCTGCCGTTCGACGAGCGCCGGCCTTACGCCTTGCGCCGTTTGCGTGATCGTATCGAAGCCAACCTGTCCGGCTTGATGGGCCCCAGCGTTGCCCAAGACATGGTCGAGACGTTCCTGCCTTATAAGGCGGGTGGCGAGAACTACGTCACCGAGGACATTCACTTCATCGAAAGTCGCCTTGAGGATTACCACTCACGGCTGACCGGCCTGGCCGCCGAACTCGATGCCCTGCGCCGCTATCACCGCCAGACCCTGCAAGAACTGCCGATGGGCGTTTGCTCGCTGGCCAAGGATCAGGAAATCCTCATGTGGAACAAAGCCATGGAGGAACTGACGGGTATTGCCGCGCAGCGTGTGGTCGGTTCGCGCCTGAGCACCATTGCCGATCCGTGGAAAGAACTGCTGCAAGGCTTCATCAACCTGCCCGACGAGCATTTGCACAAGCAGCACCTGGCCCTTGATGGCCAGACTCGCTGGCTGAACCTGCACAAAGCGGCGATCGATGAACCGCTGGCGCCGGGTAACAGCGGTTTGGTGTTGCTGGTGGAAGACTTGACCGAAACCCAGATGCTCGAAGACAAGCTGGTGCATTCCGAGCGCCTGGCCAGCATCGGCCGACTCGCGGCAGGTGTGGCCCATGAAATCGGCAACCCGATTACCGGCATTGCGTGCCTGGCGCAGAACCTGCGCGAAGAGCGCGAAGACGATGGCGAGCTGAAGGAAATCAGCGGGCAGATCCTCGAACAGACCAAACGCGTCTCACGCATCGTTCAATCGCTGATGAGCTTCGCCCACGCCGGCAGTCACCAGCACAGCGACGAACCCGTCTGTCTGGCCGAAGTGGCTCAAGATGCCATCGGCCTGCTGGCCTTGAACCGACGCAATTTCGAAGTGCAGTTCTATAATCTGTGCGACCCCGATCACTGGGTCGAAGGCGATCCGCAGCGACTCGCCCAAGTACTCATCAATCTGCTCTCAAACGCCCGCGACGCCTCGCCTGCGGGTAGCGCCGTGCGGGTTAAAAGCGAAGCCGGCGAACACACGGTCGACCTGATCGTGGAAGACGAAGGCAGCGGTATTCCGAAGAACATCATGGACCGATTGTTCGAACCTTTCTTCACCACCAAGGATCCTGGCGAAGGCACCGGTCTGGGCCTTGCACTGGTCTATTCCATCGTTGAAGAGCATTATGGACAAATCACCATCGACAGCCCGGCTGATGTTCAAAGCCAACGCGGCACCCGTATCAGGGTGACCTTGCCGCGTCATGTCGAAGCGACGTCCGCTGTGAACTGAGACCGTCGAGAGTATCGAATCAATGCCGCACATTTTGATCGTCGAAGACGAAACAATTATCCGCTCCGCCTTGCGCCGCCTGCTGGAACGCAACCAGTACCAGGTCAGCGAAGCCGGTTCAGTGCAGGAAGCACAAGAACGCTTCACCATTCCCACGTTCGACCTGATCGTCAGTGACCTGCGCCTGCCCGGCGCACCTGGCACCGAGTTGATCAAACTCGGCCAAGGCACCCCGGTGCTGATCATGACCAGCTACGCCAGCCTGCGTTCGGCGGTCGACTCAATGAAGATGGGCGCGGTGGATTACATCGCCAAGCCTTTCGATCACGACGAAATGCTCCAGGCCGTCGCCCGGATCCTGCGTGACCGACAATCGCTGCCAGCCAACGGTGAACCTGCTGCGGGTAAAGCCGGCAATGGCGCCGCGAAAGCGGGTGCCGACAACAGCAACGGCGAAATCGGCATCATTGGCTCGTGTCCGCCGATGCAAGACCTGTACAGCAAAATTCGCAAAGTCGCCCCGACCGATTCCAACGTCCTGATCCAGGGCGAATCCGGTACCGGTAAAGAACTGGTGGCGCGCGCCCTGCACAACCTGTCCCGCCGCGCCAAGGCGCCGATGATTTCGGTGAACTGCGCGGCCATTCCGGAAAGCCTGATCGAGTCCGAGCTGTTCGGCCACGAAAAAGGCGCATTCACCGGCGCCAGCGCCGGGCGTGCCGGTCTGGTGGAAGCGGCGGACGGCGGCACCCTGTTCCTCGACGAAATCGGCGAACTGCCACTCGAAGCCCAGGCTCGCCTGCTGCGCGTGTTGCAGGAAGGCGAAATTCGCCGTGTGGGTTCGGTGCAATCGCAGAAGGTTGACGTGCGCCTGATCGCGGCGACTCACCGCGACCTCAAGAGCCTGGCAAAAATCGGCCAGTTCCGCGAAGACTTGTATTACCGCCTCCATGTGATCGCCCTGAAGCTGCCAGCCTTGCGCGAGCGCGGTGCGGACGTGAACGAAATCGCCAATGCGTTCCTGGCGCGACAGAGCGCGCGGATCAACCGCACCGACCTGAAATTCGCCCCGGATGCCGAGCAAGCGATTCGTCATTATTCCTGGCCCGGTAACGTTCGCGAGCTGGAAAACGCGGTCGAGCGCGCGGTCATCCTGTGCGAGAGCCCGGAAATCTCTGCTGAACTGCTGGGTATCGACATCGAGCTGAGCGATCTGGAAGAGGACGAGTTCATCGGCCTGGCGCCGCAGCAGGGCAACAACGGCGGTAATTCCAGTCATGAGCCAACCGAAGACTTGTCACTGGAAGACTATTTCCAGCACTTTGTTCTCGAGCACCAGGACCACATGACCGAAACCGAGCTGGCCCGCAAACTCGGGGTCAGCCGCAAATGCCTGTGGGAGCGGCGTCAGCGCCTGGGCATCCCACGGCGCAAGACCGGGGTCGCCAGCGAGAGCTGAACGTCACCTGTCTGAGGCGTGGGTAACACGTGACACGCTGAAAAAACTGTTACCTCAGATTTATCACGTAACAGAAGCCGGGGCTTACGGTAACGAAGCCCCGGTTTTTTTTGCCCCTGAAAAACCCCACCGACCGACCTAACCCCTTGTTTTATTGGGGTTCGCAAAAGTTGGCACGCACCCTGCTATATGTTTAGTACAAGAACAATAACAAGCAATGCAAAAGACAATAAAAATAAGACGAATCGACTCACGCACAATAAAAACAAGACGGCGAGAGGCGCAGCTAACTGATTCTTTTGGAGAGGCGTTGTATTTGGGGCTTGCCCCACGACCAGGCCGAGAATAATAAAAAACTGTCACTCAGACAGTGCCTGAATTGGTTGGATCGCAAGATCACTGCAGCACAGCGACCAAAGCAATCCGTTTGCTCTTGGCTCCCGATTGGGAGGGTCATGAAGGAAAATCTTCATGGCGAGGGCACTTAACAAAAACAAAAAGCCCGAAACCAATAATAAAAATAGAGCATGCAACTACTTCTTGGGGAGCTTCGGCTCCCCTTGTAGTTTCTGGCTTGTAGCAGCTGTCGAGCAACGCGAGGCTGCGTCCGACTGCCCAGCAGTCGCAATACAGGCAACCGGTTTCATCTGAAACACCGCAATGACGACGGCTTCGCCGCCGGACGCAGCCTCGTGTTGCTCGTCACCGGCTACACGGATAGCGTCTGCCAGATATCCCCTTCAGCTGCTTGCGCAGCTTCCTACACCATCCCTCGACTAAATGCTAGAATCCCCGCCCATCATGCGGTCATTCTTCTGTTATGGCCGAACATTCCTTCAAACAGTGCATCCCATGCTGAAGAAGCTGTTCCAGTCATTCCGTTCTCCCAAGCGTCATACGCAACACATTCGCAGTACGCCTGAAGTGCTCAACAGCGGCCAACACTCGCTGCAAAAGGCGCAATTCAGCCGTTACGCGGTGAATATCGTCGAACGCCTGCAGAACGCCGGTTATCAGGCTTACCTGGTCGGCGGCTGCGTGCGTGACATGCTGCTCGGCATCACGCCCAAAGACTTTGACGTTGCCACCAGCGCCACACCTGAACAGGTGCGTGCCGAATTCCGCAACGCGCGGATCATCGGCCGTCGATTCAAACTGGTGCACATCCACTTCGGTCGAGAAATCATCGAAGTCGCGACCTTCCGCGCCAATCACCCGCAAAACGACGAGGAAGAAGACAGCAACCAGTCTTCCCGTAATGAAAGCGGGCGCATCTTGCGCGACAACGTCTATGGCACGCTGGAAGAAGACGCGCAACGCCGCGACTTCACCATCAACGCCCTCTACTACGATCCGGTCAGCGAGCGCATCCTCGACTACGCCAACGGCGTACACGACATCCGCAATCACCTGATCCGCTTGATCGGCGATCCGAAGCAGCGCTACCAGGAAGACCCGGTGCGGATGCTGCGGGCCGTGCGTTTTGCCGCCAAGTTGAATTTCGGTATCGAAAAACACAGTGCCCTGCCGATTCGCGAACTGGCACCGATGCTGCGCGAGATCCCGTCGGCCCGTCTGTTCGAAGAAGTGCTCAAGCTGTTCCTCTCCGGCCACGCCGCGGACACCTTCGAGATGCTGGTCGACTTGCAACTGTTCGATCCGCTGTTCCCGGCCAGTGCCGAGGCGCTCGAATACAACCCGACGTATACCCACACCCTCATCAGCGAAGCGCTGATCAACACGGACCTGCGGATCAAGCAGAACAAACCGGTGACCCCGGCGTTCCTGTTTGCCGCCCTGTTGTGGCCTGCCCTGCCGGCTCGCGTATTGCGCCTGCAAGAACGCGGCATGCCGCCGATTCCGGCCATGCAGGAAGCGGCTCACGAGCTGATTGCCGAACAGTGCCAGCGTATTGCGATTCCAAAACGCTTCACCATGCCGATCCGTGAGATCTGGGACATGCAAGAGCGCCTGCCACGCCGCAGCGGCAAGCGTGCCGACCTGTTGCTGGACAACCCACGCTTCCGAGCCGGTTACGACTTCTTGCTGCTGCGCGAAAGCGCCGGCGAGCAGACCGATGGCCTGGGCGAATGGTGGACGGACTATCAGGACGCCAATGACAGCGAACGTCGCGACATGATCCGCGACCTCAGCAGCAAGGACGACGGCACCGGCGCCCCCCGCAAACGTCGCCGCAGCGGTGGCGCCAAGCGCAAACGCGCCGCCGGTGCACCGAGCGTCTCGGGCGAGTAAATCCATGGAACGCATCTACATCGGCATGGGCAGCAATCTGGCTGCCCCCGCCGAACAATTGCGCAGCGCCGTCGAAGCGCTGGCGCGTTTACCGCAGACCGAGCTGGTCGATGTGTCCGCTTTCTATCAAAGCGATTCGCTGCTACCCGGCCAACCGCGTTACACCAACGCGGTCGCCGCCCTCGACAGCACACTCGCCCCGCTGGAACTGCTCGATGCGCTGCAAGCCATCGAGAACGGACAGGGTCGTGAGCGCCTGGAGCGTTGGGGCCCTCGTACGCTGGATCTGGACATCGTGCTGTTTGGCGATCGACTGATCGATGAGCCGCGCCTCAAGGTTCCGCATTACCACCTGCAGGAACGGGCCTTTGTCCTGTATCCACTGGCCGAACTGGCGCCTGCGGATTTGCGCCTGGCCGATGGCCGCAATCTGAAGGATCTAGTCGCAGCCTGCCCGTTCGTCGGCCTGGAACGCCTCCCCAAAAGTTGACGCAAATCCCCTGTGGGAGCGAGCCTGCTCGCGAATGCGGTGTGTCATTAAACTTAAAGTTGACTGATCCACCGCATTCGCGAGCAGGCTCGCACACATTGGTTTGGTGTCTGGCATGAGATCGATAGTTGCTGAATCGCATCAGTTACCCCGGTAACACCCCTGTCGTAACAATGCGGTAACACATGCAATTGACTTCCCGAGTTCTCCTCACGACTATAGGCGTCCCGCTGCCGCCAACACGGCGTTGAAGGGCGCAATCCAGGCCGTAAAAGCACGACAACAGACCGTGCGCCTGTATTTAACGAAGAATCACGCGCGTTACTCGCAGTAGTTTCCACAGCGCCTGAATGAGGAACTTTTCATGCCAGCCATCACCCTGACCACGCTGCAAGGTCTCAAGCAAAAAGGTGAAAAAATCACCATGCTGACCTGCTATGACGCGACCTTCGCCCACGCCTGCAATGAGGCTGGTGTCGAAGTGTTGCTGGTGGGCGACTCCCTCGGCATGGTTTTGCAAGGTCACGACAGTACCCTGCCCGTGACGACCGCCGAAATGGCTTACCACGTCGCAGCGGTCAAACGCGGCAACACCGATGCGTTGATCCTCGCCGACTTGCCGTTCATGGCCTACGCCACCACCGAACAAGCCATGACCAACAGTGCCCTGTTGATGCAGGCCGGTGCACACATGGTCAAGGTAGAAGGCGCACTGTGGCTGGCGGACTCGATCCGCCTGCTGGCCGAACGCGGTATCCCGGTGTGCGCGCACCTGGGGCTGACACCGCAATCGGTGAACATCCTGGGCGGTTACAAAGTCCAGGGGCGTAACGAAAACCAGGCCAGGCAGATGCGCGCCGATGCCATCTCACTGGAACAGGCTGGCGCCGCCATGTTGCTGCTCGAATGCGTGCCCAGCGAACTGGCTGAAGAAATCACCCAGGCCGTGAAGATTCCGGTCATCGGGATCGGCGCCGGCAGCGGCACTGACGGCCAGGTCCTGGTCCTGCACGACATGCTGGGCTTGTCGATTACCGGTCGTGTGCCAAAGTTCGTGAAGAACTTCATGACTGGCCAGAACACCATTCAAGCAGCCCTGAGTGCTTACGTGACCGAAGTCAAAGCGGCGACTTTCCCAGGCATCGAACACGGATTCTCTGCATGAACACCGTAAAAACCGTACGCGAACTGCGGGCCGCCGTGGCCCGTGCCCGCAGCGAAGGCAAGCGCATCGGCTTCGTGCCGACCATGGGCAACCTGCACAGCGGTCATATTGCACTGATTACCAAAGCCTCCCAGCGGGTGGATTTCGTGGTCGCGAGCATCTTCGTCAACCCGCTGCAATTCGGCGCTGGCGAAGACCTCGACAAATACCCGCGCACCCTCGCTGCCGACCAGGAGAAGCTGCTCCAGGCCGGTTGCCACTTGCTGTTCGCGCCAGCCGTTGAAGAAATGTACCCGGACGGCATGGCCGGCCAGACTCGCGTCAGCGTTCCACTGCTGTCTGAAGGCCTGTGCGGCGCCAGCCGTCCTGGGCATTTTGAAGGTGTGGCGACGGTGGTCAGCAAGTTGTTCAACATGGTCCAGCCAGACCTGGCGATCTTCGGCCAGAAAGACTTCCAGCAACTGGCGGTGATCAAATCCCTGGTGCATGACCTGAACATGCCGATCCAGATCATTGGCGAACCGACTGTCCGTGCAGCCGATGGCCTGGCGCTGTCATCGCGCAATGGCTTTCTCAGCGAAGAACAGCGTGCCGTGGCGCCCGTGGTCTATCGCACGCTGAGTTCGATTGCCGAGGTAATCAAGCAAGGTGAGCGGGATTTCCCGGCGCTGATCGACGCACAGATCAAACAACTTGAAACCGCCGGTTTGCGTCCCGACTATCTGGAAATCCGCCAGGCGCTGACCTTGCGCCCGGCGACGCCAGAAGATCGCGACCTGGTGATTCTGGTGGCCGCGTTCCTCGGCACCACGCGGTTGATCGACAACCTGCACCTGAACCTCGACGCCCCCGTCTAAACACCACCAAACCCTGTGGGAGCCGAGCTTGCTCGCGATAGCGATCTGGTATTCAACAATGATGTTGAATGTGCGGGCCTCATCGCGAGCAAGCTTGGCTCCCACAGGTTTTTTGGTGGCTCTGAAGATTGCATTTCAGCTGTATTGCCGCCCACAAACCCTTCGGGCAAACTGCCCGCCGTTCGATTCCGACCTGGGGAAACACTCATGCACGCCATCATGCTCAAGGCCAAGCTGCATCGCGCCGAAGTCACCCACGCTGTCCTCGATTACGAAGGTTCCTGCGCCATCGACGGCGAATGGCTGGACTTGTCCGGCATCCGTGAATACGAGCAGATCCAGATCTATAACGTCGACAACGGCGAACGCTTCACCACCTACGCCATTCGTGGCGAAGAAGGTTCGCGCATGATCTCGGTCAATGGTGCCGCAGCCCACAAGGCCAAGGTCGGTGATCGCGTGATCATCTGTGCTTACGCCCATTACAGCGAAGCCGAATTGCTCAACTTCAAACCGCGCATGCTCTACATGGCGCCGGGCAATGAGCTGAGCCACACCAGTAACGCCATTCCGGTTCAGGTCGCCTGATCGCACCGAAGCGCTGCCGACCCTCCGTTTGTCGGGTTGTTCCTGACTTCGATGTTAAAAAAGTACAGGAAACAGGTCAGACAAAGTCAAGACAGATCAAGGCGCGGGGTTTACTGTAGTCGCCCTGCGCCATGAGATCGTGTCGACGCAGTTGACCGGACGCGCCACCCCAGGCGCTCCGGGATTTTTAGTGTTCAAAAGGCCGTTCAAGTAAAAAGGAAACCCGCAGCGATGGCGTACTACCGCACCCCTCACGACGTTACCGCTCTGCCCGCCTGGCAAGCGTTGAATGATCACCGCCAAGCCATGCAGGATTTCAGCATGCGCGAGGCCTTCAATGCCGACCCGCAGCGTTTCACTCAATTCACCCTTAGCAGCTGCGGTCTGTTTCTCGATTACTCGAAGAACCTGATCACCACCGAGACCCGCAATCTGCTGGTGGGTCTGGCCAACGAAGTCGACCTCAAGGGCGCGATCAAATCGCTGTTCGAAGGCGAAATCGTCAATGCGTCCGAAGGTCGTCCGGCCCTGCACACCGCACTGCGCCGCCCGGTTGGCGACAAGCTGTCGGTCAATGGCGTCAACGTGATGCCGGAAGTGCACAAAGTACTGAACCAGATCACCGACCTCGTGGGCCGCATCCACGACGGCTTGTGGCGCGGTTACACCGAGAAGCCGATCACTGACGTGGTGAACATCGGCATCGGTGGCTCGTTCCTCGGCCCGGAACTGGTGTCCGAAGCCTTGCTGTCCTACGCCCAGAAAGGCGTGCGTTGCCACTATTTGGCAAACATCGACGGCAGCGAATTCCACGAACTGGCCATGAAGCTGCGCGCCGAGACCACGCTGTTCATCGTCTCGTCGAAATCTTTCAACACCCTCGAAACCCTGAAAAACGCCCAGGCCGCACGCGCCTGGTACCTGGCTCAGGGCGGCTCGGAAGCCGAGCTGTATCGCCACTTCATCGCCGTTTCCAGCAACAATGCAGCGGCCGTGGCCTTCGGCATTCGTGAAGAAAACATCTTCCCGATGTGGGACTGGGTCGGCGGTCGTTACTCGCTGTGGTCGGCCATCGGTTTGCCGATTGCCCTGGCCATCGGCATGTCCAACTTCAAGGAACTGCTGTCCGGTGCCTACACCATGGACCAGCATTTCCAGACCGCGCCGTTCGAGCAGAACATGCCGGTACTGCTGGCCTTGCTCGGCGTGTGGTACGGCAATTTCTGGGGTGCACAAAGCCACGCCATCCTGCCGTATGACCACTACTTGCGGAACATCACCAAGCACTTGCAACAGCTGGACATGGAATCCAACGGCAAGAGCGTGCGTCAGGATGGCACGCCAGTGTCCACCGACACCGGTCCGGTGATCTGGGGTGGCGTCGGCTGCAACGGCCAACACGCCTATCACCAGTTGCTGCACCAAGGCACCCAACTGATCCCGGCTGACTTCATCGTGCCGATCGTCAGCTTCAACCCGGTGTCCGACCACCACCAGTGGCTGTACGCCAACTGCCTGTCGCAAAGCCAGGCGCTGATGCTCGGCAAGACCCTCAGCGAGGCCGAAGCCGAACTGCGTGACAAAGGCATGAGCGAAGCCGATGTGCAGAAACTCGCACCGCACAAGGTGATCCCGGGCAACCGCCCGAGCAACACCCTGGTGGTCGAGCGCATCAGCCCGCGTCGTCTCGGTGCATTGGTGGCCATGTACGAACACAAAGTCTTCGTGCAAAGCGTGGTCTGGGGCATCAACGCCTTCGACCAGTGGGGCGTGGAACTGGGTAAAGAGTTGGGCAAAGGCGTCTACAACCGCCTCGTCGGCAGCGAAGAAACCCCGGCTGACGATGCTTCGACCCAAGGCCTGATCAACTACTTCCGCGGTCGTCACCGCGGTTAACACCCCACTCCCGTAGGAGCCGGGCTTGCTCGCGATGAACGATGACGCGGTGTATCTGATCCACCGCGGCGTCTGCATCGCCAGCAAGCTCGGCTCTTACAGGGGCGGTGCAAGGCTTGAACCCACTCGCTACTCGGCGCATCTTTATCCTTGTCGCAAAACAAGCATAAGGAACCGTCATGTTCGATATCAGCACGTTCCCCAAAGCCGATGCCGTCCGCCGGGCTGCGCATTTGAGTCAAGACGACTACCAGCGCCTGTATCGCGAATCCATCGAACACCCCAGTACGTTCTGGGCCGAACAAGCCACGCGCTTTCTCGACTGGAGTACGCCGTGGGACACCGTCCAGCGCTATAACCTGAAAACCGGTGAAGCGAGCTGGTTTGCCGGCGGTCAGTTGAACGTCAGTTACAACTGCATCGACCGTCATTTGAAACAACGCGGCGATCAAATCGCGATCATCTGGGAAGGCGACGATCCCGCCGAATCCGCGCAAATCACCTACAAAAAACTCCATCACAACGTCTGTCGCCTGGCCAACGTGCTCAAGAGCCGCGGCGTGAAGAAAGGCGATCGCGTCTGCATTTACATGCCGATGATCCCCGAAGCCGCTTACGCCATGCTCGCCTGTACACGCATCGGAGCGGTGCATTCGGTGGTGTTTGGGGGTTTCTCGCCGGACTCCCTGCGCGACCGGATTCTCGACGCTGACTGCCGCACGGTAATCACCGCCGATGAAGGCGTGCGTGGCGGTAAATTCGTGCCACTCAAACACAACGTCGACAAGGCCCTTCAGAGCTGCCCGAACGTCAGCACGGTCATCGTCGTCGAGCGCACCCAGGGCGATGTGAACTGGGTTGAAGGCCGCGATCTCTGGTATCACCAGGCCTTGCGTGATGTCAGCGACGACTGCCCGCCGGAACCGATGGACGCCGAAGATCCGCTGTTCATCCTCTACACCTCCGGCAGCACCGGCAAACCCAAAGGCGTGTTGCACACCACTGGCGGCTACCTGCTGCAAGCAGCGATGACCTTCAAATACGTGCTCGACTACCGTGATGACGAAGTGTTCTGGTGCACCGCCGATGTCGGCTGGGTCACCGGTCACAGCTACATCGTCTACGGCCCGTTGGCCAACGGCGCGACCACGCTGATCTTCGAAGGCGTACCGAGTTACCCCAGCACCTCGCGTTTCTGGCAAGTCATCGACAAGCACCACGTCAACATCTTCTACACCGCGCCCACCGCCCTGCGCGCCTTGATGCGTGAAGGCCGCGAACCGTTGCAGGAAACGTCCCGCGCAAGCCTCAGATTACTCGGCACTGTTGGTGAGCCGATCAATCCGGAGGCGTGGGATTGGTACTTCAATGTGGTCGGCGAGCAGCGTTGCCCCATCGTCGATACCTGGTGGCAGACCGAAACCGGCGGCATCATGCTCAGTCCGCTGGTCAGCGCGCAACGGATCAAACCCGGCTGCGCCACGCAACCGATGTTTGGTGTACAACCGGTGTTGCTCGATGAAACGGGCAAGGAAATCAAAGGCGCCGGCAGCGGCGTGCTGGCGATCAAGTCCAGTTGGCCGGCACAGATCCGCAGTGTCTACGGCGACCCGCAACGGATGATCGACACCTACTTCAAGCCCTACCCCGGTTATTACTTCACCGGCGACGGCGCGCGACGCGATGAGGACGGCGATTACTGGATCACCGGGCGCATCGACGACGTGATCAACGTCTCCGGCCACCGCATCGGCACTGCCGAAGTGGAAAGCGCCCTGGTGCTGCACGACAGCATCGCCGAAGCCGCCGTGGTCGGTTATCCCCACGACGTCAAAGGCCAGGGCATCTACGCCTTCGTCACGCCCATGAACGGCACCGACCCCAATGACGAACTGAAGAAGGAATTGCTCGACCACGTCAGCAAGGACATCGGCAGCTTCGCCAAACCGGACTTGATCCAGTGGGCTCCGGCCTTGCCTAAAACCCGGTCGGGCAAGATCATGCGGCGTATTCTGCGCAAGATCGCCTGCAATGAGCTGGACAGCCTGGGCGACACCTCGACCCTGGCCGATCCGAGTGTCGTTCAGGGCTTGATCGACAAACGCCTGAACCAATGATTTGTTGTTGCATCCCACCCGCGCGGCCAGCGATGGTCGCGCCTTTTTTTCGCCACTGAGTCGCCATGGAATTCATCCGTACCCGCATCGAAACCCAAATCATGAGCCTGAGCGGTCTGTCACTGGGCAAGCTCGATCTGGAAAATCCCAAAGGTGATCCCGGCCTGTTCGGCCCCGACTCGGTGAGTTGGCAAGTGCACGGCGATTTCAGCAGCATGCTCATTGGCGGCATCAGCGCCCTGATGCTGCAAGCCTTGCATCCACTGGCGCTGGCCGGGGTCTGGGATCATTCGAATTTTCGCGAGGACATGCTCGGCCGACTGCGCCGCACCGGGCAGTTCATCTCTGGCACCACGTTTGGTTCGCGAAAGGATGCCGACTGGCTGATCGAGAAAGTCCGCACCATCCACCTGCAAGTCACCGGTACGGCACCGGACGGACGCCCCTACGCCGCCAGTGATCCAGACTTGCTGACCTGGGTGCATGTGGCCGAGGTCAGCAACTTTCTCGCCGCGCATTTGCGTTACCGCAATCCGGCGCTGTCGCTGGCCGATCAGGATCGCTACTACGCAGAAATCGCCATCGTTGCCGAACGCCTGGGTGCCCGCGATGTACCCCGCTCGCGACAGGCCATTGCCGATTACCTTGCGCGCATTCGCCCTCAGTTGCTGTGCGACGAACGCAGCCGGGAAGTGTTGCGGTTGCTGCTGAGCGCGCCCTCCCCCAGCCGTTTGGCCAAGCCTTTTGGCGGTTTGATGATGCAGGCGGGTATCGATCTGCTACCGGACTGGGCCAGTGCCATGCTCGGCGTCAGCCAGAATCCACTGCAACGCAAACTGATCCGCGCCAGCGTTAACCGCAGTGCACCGATGCTGCGCTGGGCAGTGCGCAATGGCTCGGTGCAGCGGGCGAAGCGGCGGATGGGGCTGTTGACCTGACGATTGATCGTTCCAACGCTCCGCGTGGGAACGATCAGTGGCTCGGGATCAGGTGCAATGCTGTTAAACTCCCGCGCCAAATTCCCTCCTGCAAGGCGCCCAGCATGTCTTCCTTGAATCAGGCGCTGCGTGCCGCCCTCGAACATCGCCAGGACCTGCTTGCCGAACTGCATCAGCAAGGCACCGATTGCTATCGCCTGTTCCACGGCAGCCAGGAAGGCGCCGGTGGCCTGACCATCGACCGCTATGGTCCGCAACTGCTGGTGCAAAGCTTTCACCAGTCTCTGGAACGCGACGCCCTGCTGCAATTGCACGACGCCATAAATCAACACCTGGGCCTGGAAACCCTGTTGGTCTACAACGACCGCTCCCGTGGCAATTCGCGCATCGACCGCGAAGACACCGTCTACCAGGCCGATGAAGCCGCGCTTCAGGATCTGGTCGGCCACGAGTGGGGCCTGAACTACCGGGTTCGCGGGCGCCATGCCGGCCAGGACCCTTTGCTATTCCTCGACCTACGCAACACCCGTGGCTGGGTCAAAGCACACAGCCAGAACAAAAGCGTGCTCAACCTGTTTGCCTACACCTGTGGCGTGGGGCTGAGTGCAGCGGCCGGTGGTGCCCGCGAGGTGTGCAACCTGGATTTCGCCGAGGGTAACCTGGCAGTCGGCCGTGAGAACGGGCTGCTCAATCCGCAGCTGCCAGCCATGCAATTCATCCAGTCCGATTACTTCCCGGCGATCCGCCAACTGGCAGGGCTGCCGATCAGTCAACGCCGTGGGCAGAAGTTGCCGAGTTATCAACGCCTGGAACAGCGTCAATACGACCTGGTGCTGCTCGACCCGCCCGCCTGGGCCAAGAGCGCCTTCGGCACCGTCGACCTGCTGCGCGACTACCAGAGCCTGCTCAAACCCGCACTGCAGACCACCGCCGACAATGGCGTGCTGATCTGCTGCAACAACCTGGCAAAGGTCACCATGGACGACTGGCGTGAACAGGTATTGCGTTGCGCCGAGAAAGCCGGGCGACCGGTGCGCGAATGGACAGTGATGACACCGGGCGCTGATTTCCCGTCGATGGATCAGCAACCACCGCTAAAAACATTGATCCTGCAGCTCTGAAACCCAGGCAGCATTTCAGACAAATCCTGCAAAGCGTGGTTACTTCGGAACTGCAATCGCATGCCATACTCCAAGGCACTCCGATTCAGACAGATGAAGCCGCACATGCCCAAAGGATTGATTCGCGCTATCGGCGCCTTGTTGACTGCTCTGGCTCTCTACAGCTTGCTGGGGTTTCTGATTTTACCGGGCATCGCCTTGCGGGTTGCCAACCAACAATTGGCCAACTACGCCACGGTGCCCGCCCACCTCCAGCGTATCGAACTCAACCCGTTCAGCCTTGAAGTGACCCTTTGGGGCCTGGTCATCGGCGAGCCGGGCAAGGAACAGATCGGCTTCGAACGCCTGTACGCCAACCTGCAAATCGACAGCCTCTGGACCAAGGCCGTGCATCTGTCCGATATCGAACTGGACAAACTCAAGACTGAAATCCTCTTCGGCAAGGACGGCAAGCTCAATCTGCTTGGGCTGTTCAAACTGCCAGCAAGCGAACCCACCCCCGCCGACCCGGATGCCAAGCCGTTTCCACTGCGCATCGAGCGGATCCAGCTGGCGGGCGGCGCCTTGCACTTTGAAGATGCCCGGCCCAGCGAACCCATCGAGTTTCTCTACGACAAACTCGACTTCGAGCTGAAAAACCTCAGCACCCTGCCCGAAGACAGCGCCGACATGACCTTGGTGGCCATCGGCCCCAACGGCGGACAGATCGACTGGACCGGCAACTTCAGCCTGATCCCGCTCGCCTCCGAAGGTAAGCTGAAAATCACCGATGGCAAGATGAAAGCCTTCTGGCCCTATGTCCGCGACGCAGTCCCCCTGGACCTCGAAAGCGGCATCATGAGCCTCAGCACCGACTACAAGCTCAATCTGTCCAAGGAAACCGAACTGCTGTTGAGCAATGTCGCTGTCAGCGTCGCGCCTTTCGCGATCAAGGCCCCCGACGGGCGGCCGCTGGTGAAGCTCGAACGATTGGACATCAGCGACACCACCGTGGACCTGGCCAAGCAACAAGTGGTGGTCGGCAAAGTCCGCAGCCACAAACTGGAAACCTGGGCCGCCCTCGAAGCCGACGGGCAACTTGACTGGCAAAAACTGTTCGCCAGCCAGCCATCCAAACCCGCTGCCAAAGCCAAGGCCGAACCGGCCACTACACCCGCGGCTGCCGACTCACCGAAACCGGAACCTGCGCCACCGAGCAAACCGTGGCAAGTGCTGCTCAAAGACGTGCAACTGCGCGATTACCAGGTGCACCTGGCCGACCGCAAGGCGCAACCCGCCGTCGCGCTGGAAGTGGGCCCGTTGAACCTGGACCTGCAGAACTTCGACAGCCTCAATGGCTCGCCTTTCAATCTCAAGCTCGACACCGGCCTGGGCAAGCAGGGCAAGGTGTTGGCAGACGGCGTGGTCAATCTCGCCCCGATCAGCGCCAAACTGAAGGTGCAGACCAAAGACATCGACCTGCGTGTCGCCCAGTCATACATCACCCCGTTCATTCGCCTGGAACTGCGCAGCGGCATGCTCGGCAGTGATCTGGCAGTCGATCTGAAAAGCACCGAGCCTCTGGCGTTCAGCGTCACCGGTCGCGCTCAGGTCGATCAGTTGCACACCCTCGACACCCTGAAAACCCGGGACTTTCTCAAGTGGCAGCAGGTGGTGGTCGAAGGCCTGAACTATCAACACGGTGACAGCCTGTCGATCGACAAGGTCAACCTGTTCCAGCCCTATGTGCGCTTCATGATCAATGAAGATCGCACCACCAACATTGATGACTTGTTGATCCCGCAACCGCCCGACACCGGCGCGAAAACCACCGCGGCCAAACCGGCCGGCAACGGCAAACCACTGGGCATCCACATCGGCGGCATTGCCATCAATGACGGTTCGGCCAACTTCGCCGACTTCAGCCTGACCCCGAACTTCGCCACCGCTGTGCAACAGCTCAACGGGCAGATCGGCACCATCGACAGCCGCCAGCCAAAACCGGCCAGCGTTGATGTGAAAGGCAAGGTAGATCGTTATGCACCCGTGACGATCAAGGGCGCAGTCAATCCATTCGACCCGATGGCCAGCCTCGACATCGCCACCAGTTTCAAACGCGTTGAGCTGACCACGCTCACCCCTTACTCCGGCAAATTTGCCGGGTATCGCATCCGCAAGGGCCGGCTCAATCTCGACGTGCATTACCTGATTACCAAAGGTCAGCTCAAGGCCGAAAACAAAGTGGTGGTCGAGCAATTGCAGCTAGGGGAAAAAGTCGACAGCCCGGATGCCGTGAGCCTGCCACTGAAGCTGGCGATCGCTTTGCTCAAGGATGTCGACGGCAAGATTTCCATCGAATTGCCCGTCACCGGTGACCTCAATAATCCGCAGTTCAGTGTCATGCCGATTATCTGGCAAACCCTGCGCAACCTGATCGTCAAGGCAGCCGCTGCGCCGTTCAAAATGATTGGCGGGCTGGTCAGTGGCGGCGGTTCCGAAGACTTGGGCAGCGTGTCATTCGCGCCGGGTTCAAGCGACCTGGGCAAGGATGCCGAAGCGGCATTGGTCAAACTGTCCAACGCCCTGAAGGAACGCCCGGCCCTGCGCCTGGAAATCGAAGGCACGGCGGCGGCGAGCAGCGATGGCCCGCTGATCGCCGAGCAACGCCTGGAGCGGGAATACCAGTACAACTACTACAAAATGCTCCAGCGTCGTGGCGACAAGGTGCCAGCACAGGCCTCATTGCTGGATGTTCCGGACAACGAGAAAGGCCCGCTGCTGGAAGGCATCTACCGCACCCGCCTGAAGACCCAGCCACCCGCCGAATGGAAGGACCTGGGCAAGGAAGATCGCACCGCGAAAATGCGTGCGGACGTGATCAAGTTCTGGAGTACCAGCGATGTGCTGTTGCGTCAGTTGGGTCAGGACCGCGCCAGCAGCATCAAGGATTATCTGGTCGACAAGGGCCAGTTGGCCGATGACCGCGTGTACTTCATCGACGCCAGCCTTGGCGAAGCAGAAAGTGATGGCCGGGTGGTGACGCCGATGCATCTGGACGCCGAGTGAAGGTCAGGCGATTGCTCTCAGGCCTGGTGCTGGTGATGGGCGCCAGCCAAGTCTCCGCGGCCGACACCTTGCGCTGTGGCAGTCAATTGATCAGCGTCGGCGACAGGTCCAGCGAAGTGCTGCAAAAGTGTGGAGAACCTGTCAGCCGCGATTTGCTCGGGTACAAACGCAGTGCCAATCGACGTGAAGAGTTCCAGGTGGAGGAATGGACCTACGGGCCCAACGGCGGGATGTACCAGTTCCTGCGTTTTGAAGGCAATCGCCTGACCCAAATCACCAGCAAACGCGGCAACTGATGTGGTGAGGGAGCGTGCTCCCTTGGCATAAAGGCTCGCTCCCACCGTAGTTTTTTCCACCCACATAAAACAGGCCCCGACATAAATGCCGGGGCCTGTAGTGACCACATCCTTGTGGTCGTTCGCATGAACTCCTTGAGCGCGTTAAGCCTTATTGGGCTTTCAGGCCGTCAGCGGAGACCGCTTTGACGCCTTTGATTTTCTTGGTGATCGCCACAGCGGTGGCTTTCTGAGAATCAGTCACGGCAACCGTGGACGACAGGGACACAACACCTTTGTTGGTTTCGACTTTGATGTCGGTGCCAGGAATACCTTTTTCAGTCAGCAGGTCGCTTTTAACTTTGGTGGTGATCCAGGTATCGGAAGTAGCTTCCTCGACCTTGGCAGCCTCACCAGAAGCCAATGTCAAAGGGGCTTGAGTGGTGGTGGTCTGCGCGAATGCTGCGTTGGCCAGGGTCAGGGTCAGCGCGGTAGCAGTAGCGGCAGCGATAGCGAACTTCTTCATACGAGTAACTCCTGTTTTTCTAGAAAGTCTGCTGGTTGTCTTCTCAGCAGGGTTACTGGGGATATTGCGAACGCTGTGCCAACTTTGAAACAACTAACAAATTCTTATAAATCAATAACTTATAAATTCGACCCATTTTCGAAATCATGCAAAATGCATGACCTGGTAAATCTCTGCATGCAACATGCGGGTTTTCACAAAGTTCCTAACACGCTGAATTTTTTGGCTTTTTTTCTGTGTCTGCAAGACATTCGCAAGCAAAAAAAGCCCCGTGTCCTTAGAAGCGGGGCTGTGCTGGATCTCAGCGTTTACGTAGCGGAACCCGTGCAGCCTTTCGGCACATAGTCTTGTTGAGCAGTGCTGGTACACGCCCAGCCATTAGTGGCATCACGGGTCAATGTGATGGTCTTGCTCAACACAGGCCCCGGTGCATTCAAGATCGTGCACGTGATGGTGCCGGCACCCGTGGCAACCGTACCTGTCACTGCGACCGTGCAATTGCTGGTGGTGGCATTGCCCGCCGGCGCCACGTTGGCCACCGTTGGCGCAGTCCCCTGGTTGATCACATCTTCATACGGAACCTTCATGGCGGAAATCTCGGCCAAGCCTGCCGTCACTTTCGCCCGAGCCTGATATTTGGAATACATCGGCAACGCAAACGTCGCCAGAATCCCGATGATCGCCACCACGATCAGCAGTTCGATCAGGGTAAAACCTTTCTGAGTCTTCATAGACACGCTCCATGCATGAGTTGAAATCTCATGATCTGCAAGAGCATCAGCACAGCCCATGCCAAGCGCCAGAGCCCCTGCTGGCGGGGGGCGAAGTCGAGCCGAAGGGCTTTCGAGCCCCCTGCAACCGCACTATCTGACACTTTTTGTCACCTCAACGCCGCTGGTTTGGTTCAGCGCCTTGACTAGGCTATAAGTCTTGAACTGTCTGTGTCCGGTATCCCCATGAACGACATCGCCCTAAGCGGTCTGGCCAAGCAATTGGTCCTGGCCGAGCTGCTCACTGACAAAAGCGCGCAACAGGCGTATCAGCAAGCCCAACGCAACAAGATTTCCCTGGTCAGTTACCTGGTACAGAACAATCTGGCGAAGAGTCGACAAATCGCCGAGATCGCCTCGGAACATTTCGGCATGGCGCTGCTGGACCTCTATTGCCTGGACAAGGAAACCCAGCCCAAAGGACTGGTCAGCGAAAAGCTGATCCGCCAGCACCATGCGCTGCCTCTCTGGCGACGCGGCAACAAGTTGTTCGTGGGGGTTTCCGACCCGACCAATCATCAGGCGATCAATGACATCCAGTTCAGCACCGGGCTGAACACCGAAGCCATCCTGGTGGAGGACGACAAGCTCAGCGATGCCATCGAGAAATTCTTCGACAGCCATGCCAGCGGCCTGGAAGACATGGCAGATGTCGATCTCGACGGGCTGGACATCGAGTCGGTCGATGACAACAAAAAGGACGCTATCGCCGGGCAGGATGCCGACGATGCGCCCGTCGTGCGTTTCGTCCACAAAATGCTGCTCGACGCGATCAAGAGCGGCTCGTCCGACCTGCACTTCGAGCCCTATGAAAAAACATACCGGGTGCGGATGCGCACCGACGGCATGTTGCGCGAAGTGGCCAAGCCGCCCACTCAATTGGCCAACCGCATTGCGGCGCGGCTCAAAGTCATGGCCAGCCTCGACATTTCCGAGCGCCGCAAACCTCAGGACGGGCGGATAAAAATGCGCCTGTCCAAGAGCAAGTCGATTGATTTCCGGGTCAATACCCTGCCGACGCTATGGGGCGAGAAAGTGGTGATCCGGATCCTCGACCCGTCCAGCGCGCAAATGGGCATTGATGCCCTCGGCTACGAGTCCGACCAGAAAGACTTGTACATGGCCGCCCTGAAGCAGCCACAGGGCATGATTCTGGTCACCGGGCCCACCGGCTCGGGCAAGACCGTGTCGCTCTACACCGGCTTGAATATCCTCAACACCGTGGACATCAATATTTCCACCGCCGAAGACCCGGTGGAGATCAACATGGAAGGCATCAACCAGGTCAACGTCAATCCCAAGCAGGGGCTGGATTTCGCCCAGGCGCTGCGTTCGTTCCTGCGCCAGGACCCGGACGTGATCATGGTGGGCGAAATCCGCGATCTGGAAACCGCCGAAATCGCCATCAAAGCCGCGCAGACCGGGCATCTGGTGCTGTCCACCCTGCACACCAACAGCGCCGCCGAAACCTTGACCCGTCTGCATAACATGGGCATTCAGGGCTTCAACATCGCCACCTCGGTCACCCTGATCATCGCCCAGCGTCTGGCGCGCAAATTGTGCAACCACTGCAAGCAATCCATCGACGTCCCTCGTGAAACGCTGCTCAAGGAAGGTTTTCCCGAGGAACGCATCGGCTCATTCGCGATCTATGAGCCGGTCGGTTGCGATCAGTGCAACAACGGCTACAAAGGGCGCGTCGGGATTTATGAAGTGGTGAAGAACACCAAGGACCTGCAACGGCTGATCATGGCCGAGGGCAACTCACTGCAAATCGACAGCCAGATGCGCAAGGACGGTTTCAACGACTTGCGCACCTCGGGCCTGCTCAAGGCCATGCAAGGCGTCACTAGCCTTGAAGAAATCAACCGGGTCACCAAGGACTGAACATGGCGGTCAAAGCAGCAAAAATCAGCGTCTATGCCTGGGAAGGCACAGACCGCAAAGGCACCCGAATGACAGGCGAGTTGAGCGGCCAGAACCCGGCGTTGATCAAGGCCCAACTGCGCAAGCAAGGCATCAATCCCGGCAAGGTACGCAAGAAATCCGCCTCGATTTTCAGCGTCGGCAAACGCATCAAGACCCAGGATATTGCCCTGTTCACCCGGCAGATGGCGACCATGATGAAAGCGGGCGTGCCGCTGCTGCAGTCATTCGACATTATCGGCGAAGGCTTCGATAACCCGGCCATGCGCAAACTGGTGGACGAGGTGAAACAGGAAGTCGCGGCCGGTAACAGCTTCGCCGCGTCCCTGCGCAAGAAGCCGCAGTATTTCGATGAGCTCTACTGCAACCTGGTGGACGCCGGCGAGCAGGCTGGCGCTCTCGATACCCTGTTGGAACGGGTGGCCACCTACAAGGAAAAGAGCGAAAGCCTCAAGGCCAAGATCAAGAAAGCCATGACCTACCCGCTCGCGGTGGTGTTTGTCGCGATCATTGTCACGGGGATTCTGCTGGTCAAGGTGGTGCCCCAGTTCGAGTCGGTGTTCAAAGGGTTTGGCGCTGAACTGCCGGCGTTCACCGTGATGGTCATCGGCCTTTCGGCGTTCATGCAGCAGTGGTGGTGGGCGCTGCTCGGCGGGTTGATCGCGGGCATTTTCGGTGTGCGCCACGCTTTCAGGAAGTCCCCCGGGTTTCGCGACTGGACGGACACCTGGCTGTTGAAGCTGCCGCTGATTGGCACGCTGATGTACAAATCTGCCGTGGCCCGTTACGCCCGTACGCTGTCGACCACCTTTGCCGCAGGTGTCCCGCTGGTCGAAGCGCTGGAGTCCGTGGCCGGCGCCACTGGCAACATTGTGTTCAAGCGTGCGGTGCTGCGGATCCGGCAGGACGTGTCGACCGGCATGCAGTTGAATTTCTCCATGCGCACCTCGGGCATCTTCCCCAACATGGCGATTCAGATGACAGCGATTGGCGAAGAGTCCGGCGCACTGGATGACATGCTCGACAAAGTCGCGAGTTTCTATGAGGACGAAGTGGACAACATGGTCGATAACCTCACCAGCCTGATGGAGCCGTTCATCATGGTCGTGCTCGGTGTTATCGTCGGAGGCCTGGTGGTTGCAATGTACCTGCCCATCTTCCAACTCGGCTCAGCGATCTGACATGCCCTTGAATGAAATCCTGACTGTTTATCCGCTGGCGTTCGTGGCCATCGCACTGGTTGTAGGTCTGCTGGTGGGCAGTTTCCTCAATGTGGTGGTCTGGCGCCTGCCGAAAATGCTCAACCGCGAATGGCGGTTGCAGGCCCATGACGTGCTCGGTGTCCCCGCCGAAGCACCAGGCCCGCCCTACAATTTGATGCTGCCCCATTCCCATTGCCCGCATTGCGACCATCGAATTCGCCCATGGGAAAACGTTCCGGTGCTCAGTTACCTGTTTTTAAGGGGGCGGTGTTCAAACTGCAGCGCACCGATCAGCAAGCGCTACCCGCTGACTGAACTGGCCTGCGGCCTGCTCTCGGCGTTTATCGTCTGGCATTTCGGTTTCGGTTGGCAGGCCGGCACGGTACTGGTCCTGAGTTGGGGATTGCTGGCGATGAGCCTGATCGACGCCGAGCACCAATTGCTGCCGGACGTGTTGGTGCTGCCGCTGTTGTGGCTCGGGTTGATCGTCAACAGCTTCGGGGTTTTCGTGTCATTGCATGAAGCCCTGTGGGGAGCAGTGGCCGGGTACATGGTGTTGTGGACGGTGTACTGGCTGTTCAAGCTGCTCACCGGCAAAGACGGGATTGGCCACGGTGATTTCAAGTTGCTGGCCATGCTGGGGGCCTGGGGCGGCTGGCAGATTTTGCCTCTGACGATTCTGCTGTCATCGCTCGCGGGGGCATTCGTCGGCGTGATTTTGCTGCGCTTGCGCAATGCGAATACATCGACGCCGATCCCCTTCGGCCCCTATCTGGCGATTGCCGGCTGGATTGCCTTGCTCTGGGGTGGTCAAATAACCGACTTCTATTGGCAGTTTGTCGGTTTGAAATGAATACCCCTGTGGAAAAACCCTGGATTCTTGGCCTGACCGGCGGCATCGGCAGCGGCAAAAGCGCCGCTGCCCAGCACTTCATCGACCTGGGCATCCATGTCGTGGACGCCGATCACGCGGCGCGCTGGGTGGTGGAACCGGGTCGCCCGGCGCTGGCCGCCATCGCCGAACACTTCGGCCCCGGTGTGCTGCAAGCCGACGGGCAACTGGATCGCGCGGCTCTGCGCAGCTTGATTTTTGAAGTGCCGGAGGAACGCCGGTGGCTCGAAGGCTTGTTGCATCCGTTGATCGGTGAAGAAATTGCTCACAATCTAGCCAAGGCACAATCGCCTTACGCGATTCTGGTTTCACCGCTGCTGATCGAATCCGGGCAGTACGCCATGACCCAACGTGTCCTGGTGATCGATGCCCCTGAAAAACTACAGATCGAACGCACCTTGCAGCGTGACCAGACCAGCGAGCAACAGGTCCAGGCGATCCTCAAGGCCCAGTCCAGCCGCCAGGACCGCGTGAGCCATGCCGACGACGTCGTGGTCAACGACCGTGACCTCGCCTGGCTGCACAGCGAGGTCGAACGCCTGCATCACTTTTACCTTACTTTGCGTGGAGGCCAGTCATGAGCCAGACCCCAACCGTCCAATGCCCAACCTGTGGCGCTCCTGTTGAATGGAGTGCCGAGAGCACCTTCCGGCCGTTCTGCTCGGATCGCTGCAAACTGATCGACCTCGGGGCGTGGGCATCGGAAGAACACAAGATTCCCGTCAGCCCGGACGCCGAAGACGAAATGTTCAGCGAAGATTTCGAACCGCGCCACTGATGTTCAAGGCCGCGTAAAACCGTAGTCCTGGCCGTCATCGAGGTTTTCCGCGAGAAAACGCAACTCGTCGGCCAGGTCTTCGGCACTGCGCACCGCTTTACTCTGCTGCACCACGGCACTGAGCAGGGCGCGCAAGCTCAAGCCCGGATCAAATCCCACCTCCTGCGCCCCATCCAGACTCTGACGCAACTCCTGCCGTGCCCATTCGTAAACACTCATGCCCATGCTCCTGAAGGTTTTGCCGAGCATGAGTTCACCCGCGTCAGAAAGATTTGATGCGGATCAAGACTTCGGATCGTCGTCATTCCAGGGTGCTGAAAGATAGCGTGTGCGGTTGAACGTCTCCAGCCACTCGGGGCAAAACACCACCAGTGCGCTGACCAGCATGCCGTTGATGAACGCTTCCGGAAAAATCAGCAGCCACAGATAGCCGACAAAATCTTCCAGCCAATACGGCATGGCAAAGCGTTCGTCGTACCACAACACAAACAGCGCCAGCAGCAGGCACAACAACGCCGACAGCGCGGCGGCAAAAAAACCGGAACAGAAGATATACACAAAGGGATTACGCGGTTGTGCGCGCTCCACCAGGATGGCGATGCACTCGGTAACCCACACGGGCAGCAAAATCAGCAACGCCCCGTTTACGCCGATAGCGACCAGGTCCTGACGTCCGAGCAGCACCAGTCCGAACTGCGCAATCAAGCCGCCGACGATTGCCAACGGCCAATCCAGCAACAAGGTCACGGCCGTCATGCCGATGAAGTGATAAGACACGCCGGTGTCGAAATCCCGTCGCACCAGCCACAGCATAAACAGCGCGAACACGGTGCCAAACAGCAAATGCTGGCGGCGGCTGTCGGTGAACAGCTCAACCCAAGGCGCACGCCAGATGGCCCAGAGCACGATGGGCACAAAGATCAGCCAGCCGACTGTCAGCGTTTCGGGTGACAGCAGCTCGGCGCCGATCATGGCCGGGCCTTCTCTAGCGCCTCATGCAGTTGCGCGGCCGTGGCATATTCGTGTTGTGCCAACAATTGGCCGTCCTTGAGTTGCAACCACAGTACTTTGTCCTCAGCCCCAGGGTAGCGCGGCGCCACACGCCCCTCACGGTCCAGCATTACCCGGTAGGAGTAATCACGCATGGCCGGAATGGCAACCATCTTCGCGATCAACCGTGGCATGCGCTGAATGTCCGCTAAAAATACGACGTGCCGCGCCTCCAGATAGCCTTTTGGCTGGCCTTGCAGCGCAGCCTCTACCAGTTTGGCGGCATCCATACTTCGCGCCACCAGCAGCGTCTGAGTCTTGGTCTGATTATCCAGTGTAAACGCCTGGTCGTACTGATCGAGCAAGGTCCAGGGCGCCAGCCGCTCGCCCACTTCCAGCGCCTGGGCCCACAAGGGCAGAAATCCGAGCAGCAACACCGGCCAATATTTCACATTCATCCCCTTGTCCTATCGCTTCTGCATGATGGCCATCAGTCTACACCGCCCTTTCAGACTGCCCAGTGACGTCCATTGCCGGTAAACGCTTTCTGCTTGTCGCATTTGAACGCTAAGCTTGGGCCTATGGATGACTCAGATTATTTACGCCTGCTGACCATCGCGGCCGAGCAAGCCAACGCGTTCCTCTCCAATGCCCGCAAATGGGAGCGGGAGCGTTGGGTATGCCAGCGCCTGCTGCAAGGCTTGAACATTCCCTACCGCGCCGACGAATTCGCCCCGGCCGGCGAGCCGCCGGACGTGCTGTTTCGCGAGGCGAATTTCGAAGTGTTCTTCGTGCTCGATGAGGGCCGGCGCCTGAACGACGAATGGCGCGACGAGTTGCAACGTCGCCGCAGCGCGTTTTCGTTGAGTCAGTTAGTACGACGTGAAGCCAAACCCAAACGCATCCCCGCCAATGAATTTTTGCTGAGACTGGCGCCGACCTTGCGCAAAAAAGCGCACAACTACAAAGAACGTGGCATGGACCTGGGGGAGCTCGACATCATCGCCTTCGCCAGCCTCAAGCGCGAAGTGCTGGACCTCAATAGCCACTTTCCACCCCCGACCGAATATTTGCGCCAAGGCTGGCGCTCGTTATCGCTGGTCGGCCCGACATTCGCCCGGGTGCTGTTCGCGCACCCCGAAGCCCCGGATTTCCTGCGCAGCAACCTGGGTCGCAGCATCGTCTTCGATGTCGGCATCAGCCTGTGAGCCCACTGCAGGAATTGATCGCGCAGGTCCCGCAAACCGGCCGCGTACGCTGGATCGGCGTGCGCCCGCAATCACGCTCGCCGATGATCGCACTCGATGCTGTGGAGGCGCGGTTTGAAGCCGGTTTGACCGGCGATCACGCCCGGCCCGGAGCGCGCAATGCGCGGCAGGTGACGTTGATTCAATGGGAACACCTGGCCGCCATCAGTTCGCTGATGGGCCGGCCCGACGATCAACCGGGATTGCCGCAGGACCTACGGCGCAACCTGGTGGTCAGCGGCATCAACCTGTTCAGCCTCAAGGGCCGACGCTTCAAAATCGGCCAAGCCGTTTTTGAAACCACTGGTTGGTGCCAGCCCTGCGCGCGGCTTGAACACAACCTCGGCCCCGGGACCTTTCAGGCCGTGCGCGGCCATGGCGGAATCACCGCCCGAGTGTTACAAAGTGGCATCATTCGACTGGACGACACGGTGAGCGTCGAGCCCATCCCGGACAGCGGCTATGCTCCGTTCAACGTTCGTTAACTCAGCCTGTAGCTTCTACACATTCAGCAACGTCTACTGACGAGGCCTATATGACCAGCCGCTTGAACCCAGACGACCAGAAGCATGTCGAAGAGTACCTGCACCTGTCCCAGCACCGAGTCGAGCGCCGGCCTTTCCGGCCGTGGATGCTCCTGGTGGTGGTGTTGGCAGTGACCATTGGTCTGGGCCTTTTGAGCCGACTTATCAGTTACCTGACGCTATGAGCCGCATCGCGCTCGCTCGGGTAATTGCACCGATTTCTTTTAGCCTTGCGAGTTATCCCCATGTCCCATCGTATTGTTATTGTCGGCGGCGGCGCCGGCGGTCTGGAGTTGGCTACCCGTCTGGGTAAGACTCTGGGCAAGCGTGGCACGGCCAGTGTGATGCTGGTCGACGCGAACCTGACCCACATCTGGAAGCCGTTACTGCATGAAGTGGCGGCCGGGTCGCTGAACTCTTCCGAAGACGAACTCAATTATGTTGCCCAGGCAAAATGGAACCACTTCGAGTTCCAGCTGGGGCGCATGAGCGGGCTTGACCGCACGCAGAAAAAAATCCAGCTGGCCGCCACCTATGACGAGGCCGGCCTGGAATTGGTCCCGGCCCGCGAAGTGCCCTACGACTCGCTGGTGATCTCCGTCGGCAGCACCACCAACGATTTCGGCACTCAGGGCGCGGCGCAGCACTGCCTGTTCCTCGATACCCGAAAACAGGCCGAACGTTTCCACCAGCAACTGCTTAACCACTATCTGCGTGCCCATGCCGGGCAAACCGACAAGGTCGAACAGATCAGCGTGGCCATCGTCGGCGCCGGTGCCACGGGCGTGGAACTGGCCGCCGAGCTGCACAACGCCGCTCACGAGCTGGCCGCTTATGGCCTGGACCGGATCAAACCGGAAAACATGCACATCACCCTGATCGAAGCCGGCCCACGGGTGTTGCCCGCCCTGCCGGAACGTATCGGTGGGCCTGTGCATAAAACCCTGGAGAAACTCGGGGTCAATGTGATGACCAATGCGGCGGTCAGTGAAGTGACGGCCGACAGCCTGATCACCGCCGATGGCAAAGTGATCAACGCCAGCCTGAAAGTCTGGGCGGCGGGCATTCGCGCACCGGGTTTCCTCAAGGACATCGACGGCCTGGAAACCAACCGCATCAATCAACTGCAGGTACTGCCGACCCTGCAAACCACGCGCGACGAGAACATCTTCGCCTTCGGTGACTGCGCGGCCTGCCCGCAACCGGGCACTGACCGTAATGTGCCGCCGCGAGCACAGGCAGCGCACCAGCAAGCTTCGTTGCTGGCCAAATCGCTGAAGCTGCGTATCGAAGGCAAGGCATTGCCGACGTACAAGTACACCGATTACGGCTCATTGATCTCGCTGTCGCGTTTTTCGGCTGTGGGTAACTTGATGGGTAACCTGACCGGCAGCGTGATGCTGGAAGGCTGGCTGGCGCGGATGTTTTACGTGTCGCTGTACCGCATGCACCAGATGGCGCTGTATGGCGCGTTCCGCACAGCGATGCTGATGCTGGGCAGCAAGATTGGTCGCGGGACTGAGCCTCGGCTCAAGCTGCACTAAAGTTTCCGGCGTCAGCCAGGGCCTCATCGCGGGCAAGCCACGCTCCCACATTGGATCTGTGCACGACGCAGATCCAATGTAGGAGCGCGGCTTACCCGCGATGCAGGCGCCTCGGTCTAACCGGCGAACACTTCTGTGTCTCACTGTATCTGCCCCCGCGATTTGCCCCTTCGCTTACAAACTCCCCCCTTGCGCGACACAGTAGCGATACACCCATCCCGCTAAATGGCCACACCCGAGCAAGGCACCCCGCCTGCACTGGTTATCGCCGCACTCACGTGGCGTCCTTTATCGAACGGTTGTGTCGCGCAACCCAGGAGATTTGAAATGTCCCGTACCACCAAAAACACTATCGGTTTGCTTGGCGCTGTTTTGGCCGGTGGCATGATGTTGACCGGCACCGTATTCGCTTCGCAGCCGCTGACTCAAGGCTATCTGCTGGCTTCGGCCGAACAGGTGGTGAAAACCCCTGAGGGCAAATGTGGTGAAGGCAAGTGTGGCGATGCGTCGATGGCCAAGACCGACACCGATGGCGACGGCAAGGTATCCCGCGCGGAATTCCAGAAAGTTGCGCCGAAGTCCAACTTCGACAAGATCGACACCAACCACGATGGCTTCATCGACGAGAAAGAGGCTTACGACAACGTGAAAGCCAACTTCGAAGCGAACGGCAAGAAAATGCCAAAAGGCTTGTTCGAGCACCTGAAAGACCAAGACGGCGCCTAAGCCTTCGAGTACCCAGCCCCGCTCTCCAACGAGAAGCGGGGCTTTTTTGTCTGGCGGATTTACACCTGGAAGCGCTGTACCAAGCCCTGCAGAGCGTTGGCCAATTTTGACAACTCATGACTGGAGGCGCTGGTCTGATCGGCGCCGGTGGCGGAACGCACCGACAGATCACGAATGTTCACCAGGTTGCGGTCCACTTCGCGGGCCACTTGCGCTTGTTCTTCGGCGGCGCTGGCGATCACCAGATTACGTTCGTGAATTTCATGGACCGAGGCAGTGATGGTCTGCAGCGCGTCACCTGCCCGCTCCGCCAGGACCCGCGTGCTGGCAGCACGGGAAGCACTGGCGTTCATCGAGTCCAGCGCCAGGCTCGAACCATTGCGCATGCCTTGGACCATTTGCTCGATTTCCTGGGTCGATTGCTGCGTGCGATGCGCCAGCGCACGCACTTCATCGGCCACGACCGCAAAACCGCGTCCGCTTTCACCCGCGCGCGCCGCCTCAATCGCCGCGTTGAGCGCCAACAGGTTGGTTTGCTCGGCGATAGCCCGAATCACATCCAGCACTTTGCCGATGTCCTGAGACTGGTTGGCCAAGGACTGCACCAACTCACCGGTATGCTGCACGTCATTGGCCAAGGCGCTGATGGCACTCGCGGTTTCGCTGACCCGCTCCTGCCCCAGATGCGCCGATTCGCTGGACTGACGGGTGGCATCGGAGGTCGACACCGCGTTGCGCGCGACTTCCTCCACGGCGATGGTCATTTGATTGACCGCTGTGGCGGCCTGCTCAATCTCGTTGTTCTGTTGTTGCAGACCTTGAGTGCTATCAAGCGTGACGGCGTTCAACTCATCCGCCGCGGTGGCCAGTTGCGTGGCCGAACCGCTGATGGCTTGCAGGGTTTCGCGCAAATTGCGCTGCATCGACGCCAGGGCTTTGAGCAAGCGGCTGACTTCGTCATTGCCATGGGTTTCGATAGGCCGGGTCAGATCGCCTCGTGCCACACTTTCCGCTGCGGTCAGGGCTTCGTTCAATGGACGGACGATGCTGCGGGTCAGCAACATGGCCAGGCCGACGGTGGCCAGCGCCGCCAATGCGATGAACAGGCTGACGATCGTTCGCGACGTGTCGTAATGCGCTGCGGACTTCTCACTCTCAGTTGCAACTTGTTTGGCGAACAGGTCGGCCAAGTCATTAAGCTGCTTGCCGGAGCCGTCGACCACGGTTTTCATGTCGATCAACAACAGTTTGGTCAGTTCGTCATGGCGACCTTGCTCGGCAAGGGTGAAAGACTGGGCAATGCCTGTGCGATAGGCCGCGAAAGTGGTTTTGAACTGGTCATACAAGGCCTGGCCTTCGGGGGTGTCGACCAACTTGTCGTAAGTCGCGATTTTCTCGCTCAGTTCTTTGTCTCGGGTGTCCATTTGTCCGCGGTAGACCGGAATGTTTTTCGGGTCTTGGTCCAGGGCCATGCGCAACGAAATGGTACGAATGCGCAGCATCAACTCGCGGATCTCGTCCCCACCACGAATACTCGGCAGCCATTGCTTCTCCACTGCCACCTCACTGTCGCGAATGCTCGACATCTGCCCCAGCGCAAATACGCCGAGCAAAGCGACCAACACAGCGATCAGGGCAAACCCCAGCGCTGCTCGAGGAGCAATATTCAACTGACGAAGCAACATAACGAACGCCCTTTTTCTTGTAATGACTTGGATAAGGGGCAGTTACGGCAGGACCCCGTCGCTTGGCTATCGGCAAGTTGTACGATGACTTGAAGGGAATTGCATTTTCGGCAGACAAAAAAACGGCAGACAAAAAAAATCCCCGTATCTTTCGATACGAGGATTTTTAATATGGTCGGGGTAAGGGGATTCGAACTCCTGACATCCTGCTCCCAAAGCAGGCGCGCTACCGGACTGCGCTATACCCCGGTAAAAAAAAGGCGACCTTTGCAAGTCGCCTTCTTCGATCAGCGCTTTTGGCCTCTGATCTTAAGATTCGATTCCAGCGTTAACTGGTTTCAAAAATGGTGGGTCGTGTGGGATTCGAACCTACGACCAATTGGTTAAAAGCCAACTGCTCTACCAACTGAGCTAACGACCCAAAAATGGTCGGGGTAAGGGGATTCGAACTCCTGACATCCTGCTCCCAAAGCAGGCGCGCTACCGGACTGCGCTATACCCCGGTTTGAAATTGGCTCCGTGACCAGGACTCGAACCTGGGACCCAATGATTAACAGTCATTTGCTCTACCGACTGAGCTATCACGGAACTACATATTTCAATTTACAACGGTGAAGCTTTTTGCGTTCTCTTCGACCCGTTCGCATCGCTGCGTTCGTGTGTCTGAGGCGCGCTATTCTACAATCTTAAGCACCTCTGTCAACCCCCTAAATTGCTTTCAAGTTAATGATTTGCAACTTATTTCAGATTTCCGCTTGGGGAGCAGAAACCCTTCCGGGTGACTTACTGCGGGGCGCACTTTACAAGCCTTTTCCTTAGAGTTCAACAGCCTGGCGAAAAAAAGGCCTCGCAATGCGAGGCCTCGTCAGTTTTGTTGCCAGGATGGATCAGACGAATACGATTTCGTCGTTTTCCACCACACCCTTGGCGGTATCGCCGGGCATGAAGCGACCCGACAGAATCAACTGAGCCAGCGGGTTCTCGATCCAGCGCTGAATCGCTCGTTTGAGCGGACGTGCGCCGTACACAGGGTCGTAACCCACCGCGATCAGCTTATCCATGGCCTCAGGGCTCAGTTCAAGCTTGAGCTCGCGCTCGGTCAGGCGACTGCGCAGGCGACCCAACTGGATCTCGGTAATGCCCGCGATCTGATCCCGCGCCAGTGGCTCGAAGATCACCACTTCGTCGACCCGGTTAATGAACTCCGGCCGGAAGTGGCTGGAAATCGCATCCATCACCGCCGCACGCTGCGCCTCACGATCACCGACCAGTTCCTGGATCTGCACCGAGCCCAGGTTGGAGGTCATGACGATCACGGTATTCTTGAAGTCCACCGTGCGGCCATGGCTGTCGGTCAAGCGACCATCTTCCAGCACTTGCAGCAAGATGTTGAACACATCCGGGTGGGCCTTCTCGACCTCATCCAGGAGGATCACCGAGTAAGGCTTGCGACGCACCGCCTCGGTCAGGTAACCGCCCTCCTCGTAGCCTACGTATCCTGGTGGCGCACCGATCAGTCGGGCCACGGAATGTTTCTCCATGAACTCGGACATGTCGATTCGCACCATGGCCTCTTCCGTATCAAAGAGGAACTCGGCCAACGCCTTGCACAGCTCGGTTTTACCGACACCGGTCGGGCCGAGGAACATGAACGAACCGCTCGGGCGATTCGGGTCGGACAACCCGGCCCGGGAACGCCGCACGGCGTTGGAGACCGCGACCACGGCTTCGTCCTGACCGATCACACGCTGGTGCAACAGGCTTTCCATCTTCATCAGCTTGTCGCGCTCGCCTTCGAGCATTTTCGACACCGGAATGCCGGTCCACTTCGACACGACTTCAGCGATCTCTTCTTCGGTCACCTTGCTGCGCAGCAACTGGTTCTCGCTTTTACCGTGCTGATCGACCATTTGCAGGCTGCGCTCCAGGTCCGGGATCACCCCGTACTGCAGCTCGGCCATGCGGTTCAGGTCACCTTTACGGCGCGCGGCTTCCAGTTCCTGACGGGACTGTTCGATTTTCTGCTGGATCTGCGCAGAGCCCTGGACTTCGGCTTTTTCCGAGTTCCAGATTTCTTCGAGGTCCGAGTATTCACGCTCATGACGCGCGATTTCTTCCTGGAGTTTTTCCAGGCGTTTCATCGCCGCTTCATCGCTTTCTTTTTTCAGCGCCTGGGATTCCACCTTCAACTGAATCAGGCGACGCTCCAGACGATCCAGTACTTCCGGCTTGGAGTCGATCTCCATACGAATACGGCTGGCCGCTTCGTCGATCAGGTCGATGGCCTTGTCCGGCAACTGGCGGTCGGTGATGTAGCGATGACTGAGCTTGGCCGCAGCGATGATCGCGCCGTCGGTAATCGCCACTTTGTGGTGAACCTCGTAACGCTCTTTCAGGCCACGCAGAATGGCGATGGTGTCTTCCTCGCTCGGTTCGTCCACCAGTACTTTCTGGAAGCGCCGCTCAAGGGCTGCGTCCTTCTCTATATATTGGCGGTACTCATTGAGCGTGGTCGCACCGACGCAATGCAGTTCACCGCGAGCCAGCGCAGGCTTGAGCATATTGCCCGCATCCATCGAGCCTTCGCCTTTACCGGCGCCGACCATGGTGTGCAGTTCGTCGATGAACAGAATGATCTGCCCTTCCTGCTTCGACAGCTCGTTGAGCAGCGATTTCAGGCGCTCTTCAAACTCACCGCGATACTTGGCACCGGCAATCAGCGCCCCCATGTCGAGGGACAGCAGGCGCTTGCCCTTCAGGCCATCCGGCACTTCACCATTAATGATGCGCTGGGCCAGACCTTCGGCAATGGCGGTTTTACCCACGCCAGGTTCACCGATCAGTACCGGGTTGTTCTTGGTGCGACGTTGCAGGACCTGAATGGTCCGGCGAATTTCGTCGTCTCGGCCGATCACTGGGTCGAGCTTGCCTTCTTCGGCGCGCTTGGTCAGGTCGACGGTGTACTTATCCAGCGCCTGGCGCGATTCCTCGTGGTTGGCATCGTTGACCGCTTCGCCACCACGCAGGTTGTTGATCGCGTTTTCCAGGGCTTTCTTGCTCACGCCCTGACCCAGCAGCAATTTGCCGAGCTTGCTGTTCTCGTCCATGGCGGCCAGCAGCACCAGTTCGCTGGAGATGAACTGATCGCCCTTCTGTTGGGCCAGGCGATCAGCCTGATTGAGCAGGCGCGCCAAGTCCTGCGACATGTTCACGTCGCCGGTCGGGTTCTGGATTTTCGGCAGTTGATCGAGCTCTTTGGTCAGCTCTTTGCGCAAACTGTTGACGTCGAAACCGACCTGCATCAGCAGGGGTTTGATCGAACCACCCTGCTGTTCAAGCATGGCTTGCATCAAGTGCGCCGGTTCAATGCCGGAATGGTCAAGGCCGACGGCCAGAGATTGGGCGTCGGATAGTGCTAACTGCAATTTGCTGGTTAAACGATCTATACGCATGGGTCACCTTCCTTTTGAGCAGGCCGGACCTATAAAACATCCTGAATGAAGAAACCTGCCAGATACCGTTATAGATGCGGTCGATTCTGGGAGTTTCAAGCGTCGTGACGTTGATGCAGATCAGAGAAGTCTAGCGTTCGAGCCAGATAAGGGAGGCAAAGCGACCCGTGCGAGGACTGCGACGATAAGAAAAGAAGCGCGGATCGGTCACGGTGCAGAAACCGCCACCGTAGACAGCGGTGACACCACGGGCCGCCAGACGCAAACGCGCCAGTTCGTAGATATCGGCCATGAACTTGCCAGCATTGGCGCTCGGCACAAAGGCTTTGGCGGCTTCCGGCAATTGCTCAACGAAGGTTTCGCGCACTTCCGGGCCGACTTCAAAGGCTTGCGGGCCGATGGCCGGGCCAAGCCAGACCAGTACGTCGGCGGGCGGCACGTCCAGGCTGTCGAGCGTCGCTTCGAGCACACCCGCCGCCAATCCACGCCAACCGGCATGGGCCGCCGCCACGCGAGTGCCGGCGCGGTCGCAAAACAGCGCAGGTAAACAGTCGGCGGTCATCGCCGTGCAGGCGATGCCGGGTGTTGCCGTCCAGCTGGCGTCAGCCGTGGCGACCTGGCTTGGGTCTGCATGAGCCACGACGATGCCGTGAACCTGCTGCAACCAGGCCGGTTGAATAGAGAAGTGATCGGTCAGGCGACGGCGATTTTCGGCAACAGCTTCAGGGCTGTCATCGACGTGATCGCCGAGATTGAGGCTGTCGAACGGCGCCAGACTGACGCCGCCCGCACGGGTGGTCACACAGGCTTTCACCCCGGCAGGCGCAGGCCAGTCGGGAATCAGCCAGTCACTCATCCGATGAACGCCTCACGGTCTTGCTTGAGCAGGGTCAGCAACCAGACGAAATCGTCCGGCAGTGGCGATTCCCAGCTCATGCGCACGCCAGTAGTCGGGTGATCCAGCTCCAGGAACCGTGCATGCAGGGCCTGGCGCGGGAACGCCTTCAACGATTCGACCATGGTCGGGTTAGCTGCCGGCGGGATGCGGAAGCGACCGCCGTAGGCAGGGTCTCCGACCAACGGGAAGTTGATGTGAGCCATGTGCACACGAATCTGGTGGGTACGACCGGTTTCCAGCTTCACCCGAACGTGGGTGTGGGAGCGGAAACGCTCGAGCACGCGGTAATGGCTGACGGCTTGCTTGCCCCCTTCCATCACGGCCATGCGCTGGCGTTGCTGACCGTGACGACCGATGGGCGCGTTGATCTTGCCACCCGCCGTCACCACACCGATCACGATGCATTCGTAGATCCGGCTTACGCTGCGGCTCTGCAATTGCGTGACAAGCTGTGTCTGCGCTTGAATGGTCTTGGCCACCACCATCAGACCGGTGGTGTCCTTGTCCAGGCGATGCACGATACCGGCGCGGGGCACATTGATAATGTCCGGCACGTGGTGCAGCAAGGCGTTGAGCAAGGTGCCATCAGCGTGACCGGCAGCCGGATGCACCACCAGGCCCGCAGGCTTGTTGATCACCAGGATGTCGTCATCTTCATAGACGATGTCCAGCTCGATGTCTTGAGCGATCCATTCGCCCTGAGCTTCCTGCTCGGCAGTCAGTTCAAGAATGGCGCCACCGTGAACGATGTCTCGCGGGCGGATAACCGCCCCATCCACAGTCAGGCGGCCGTCTTTGATCCAGGCGGAAAGGCGCGAGCGCGAGTGCTCAGCGAATAATTGTGCGGCGACTTGATCGAGGCGTTGGCCGCCCAATTCGGACGGCACCTCTGCGCGAAGTTCAATTTTATCGGACATGCTCAGACTAGGCGTCGGCACAGCCTTTGGTTTCGGCTGCGCGCTTGTGGTTAAATACGGCGTCTTTTGCCCCGAGGCTATTCAACGGGGCGCTCATCATAACAGGACGGCCTCGCCCAAGACAGCGGCCGTCATAGGGACGCAAGCCGCCATGCAAGTGAAACACCTGCTGCTGATCGCCATCCTCGCATTGACCGCTGCTTGCTCATCGAAGGAAGTCGTAGACGAAAACCTTAGCGAAGTCGAGCTGTACCAGCAGGCTCAGCAAGATCTCGACAATAGTAGCTATACCAGCGCCATCGCGAAGCTGAAGGCTCTGGAATCGCGTTATCCGTTCGGTCGCTACGCTGATCAGGCTCAACTCGAGCTCATCTACGCCAACTACAAGAACACCGAGCCAGAAGCTGCAAAGTCTGCTGCCGAGCGTTTCATTCGTCTGCACCCGCAGCACCCGAACGTGGATTACGCCTACTACCTGAAAGGTCTGACTTCCTTTGATCAGGACGTTGGCCTGCTGTCGCGTTTCCTGCCGCTGGACATGACCAAGCGTGACCCGGGCGCTGCCCGCGACTCCTACAACGAGTTCGCCCAGCTGACCAGCCGCTTCCCGAACAGCCGTTACTCGCCAGACGCCAAGCAGCGCATGATTTACCTGCGTAACCTGCTGGCGGCCTACGAGATTCACGTTGCCGACTATTACCTGACCCGTCAGGCCTATGTCGCCGCCGCAAACCGTGGCCGTTACGTGGTAGAAAACTTCCAGGAGACGCCTTCGGTCGGTGACGGCCTGGCGGTCATGACTGAAGCCTACATGCGCATGCACCTGGACGAGCTGGCGGCCACCAGCCTTGAAACCCTGAAGCTCAACTACCCGAACCACCCAAGCCTGGAAGACGGTCAGTTCAAGCCTTCGGTCGCCGAAGCCGACAACCGTTCGTGGTTGAGCAAGGCCACGCTGGGCCTGATCGAATCCAGCCCACCGCTGCCGCCGGGCGAAACCCGCGCCAACCAGGACGTGCAGCGACAGTTCCAGGACGCCAAGGACGCAATTCCGAGCGAGCTGAAGCCTAAAGACGGAAATGGCGACGCGATCGAAGAAGAGAATCACGAGGCCGAAGGCAACAACAGCGACCGTTCCTGGTTCAGCTACATGACCTTTGGCGTGTTCGACTGACACCTCAGGTTGTACAAAAGGAGCCTTGCGAGGCTCCTTTTTTGTGGGCGTGATTATTAGGCTGTGCGCTCGGCATGTCCTTGGCTAAACTGCTGAATCACTCGCCAAATAGCAGCTCATCATGCTTCGTTTACTGTTCTGGATCGCCCTGATTGCCGCTGCGGTATGGTTCTGGCGCAAATTCAAGGGCTCGGCTTCCGCCCCCAAGTCCTCCCCTGAGCTGGAGGCCGCCCCCATGGTCCGCTGCGCCCATTGTGGCGTGCACCTGCCTCGCGACCGTGCGCTGAGTCTTCAACAGCAATGGTATTGCAGCCAGGCTCACCTTGAGCAAGGCCCGGGCCCGAGTGGTCGCTGAGACGTCCAGTCCCGGCGGCAAACAGGCTCAGCGGCTGCTGCGCCTTTATCACCTCTATCGCTTAAGCGTCGGCATCACCTTGGTGTTGCTGACTACCAGCAACCTGGACAACCAGTTATTGACGTTCGCCAGAGACGACCTGCTGCGCAATGGCAGCTGGTTGTACCTGGTGCTGAATATTCTGCTGGTGGTGTTTCTGGAAAACACCCAAAAACCAGCACAGCTCTTCAGTCTGGCACTGGTCGACGTCTTGCTGCTCTGTGGTTTGTTCTACGCCGCAGGCGGCGTGGCCAGCGCCATTGGCAATCTATTGATCGTGTCGGTGGCCATCAGCAATGCCCTGCTGCGTGGACGTACCGGCCTGTTGATAGCCGCTGCCGGCGCACTGGGGATCGTCGGCTTGAGTTTCCTCCTGAGCTTCAGCCACCCGACCAGCCCCAACGACTACCTGCAAGTCAGCACGCTCGGCGCACTGTGCTTTGCCGCAGCATTGTTGGTACAAGGCTTGACCAGGCGACTGGAGGTCAGCGAACACCTCGCCGAACAGCGAGCCAGCGAAGTGGTAGGCCTCGAAGCACTCAATGCGCTGATCCTGCAACGCATGCGCACCGGCATTCTGGTGCTGGATGAACAACGACGTGTGCAACTGGCCAATCACAGCGCCTTGACCTTGCTGGGGCATAAAGCACTCGATGGACATCGGATCGACGACTTTTCACCCGCACTGGTCGAACGTCTTCAGCTCTGGCTCAACAATCCGACGTTGCGCCCGCAAAGCCTGAAAAACGCCAGCAGTGGCCTGGAACTGCAACCCAGTTTCATCGCTCTGGACCAGAGCCCAAACCATCAGACCCTGGTGTTTCTCGAGGACCTCGCTCAGGTCGCACAACAGGCACAGCAGTTGAAACTCGCCGCCCTCGGTCGACTGACGGCAGGTATTGCCCATGAAATCCGCAACCCACTGGGTGCCATCAGTCATGCCGCGCAATTGCTGCGCGAATCCGAGGAACTCAATGGCGTGGATCGGCGTCTGACCCAGATTATTCAAGATCACTCAGCGCGAATGAATCGGGTTATCGAAAACGTCCTGCAACTGTCCCGCCGCCAGCAAACCGTACCGCAACGGCTCGATCTGAAGCCGTGGCTGGAACGATTCGTCACCGAAACCCGTGAGGGTGCCCCTCTGGGTCAGCACATTCACCTGCGTACCGGGCCAGGCGACTTCAACACCTTGATGGACCCGAACCAGCTCACCCAGATTCTGGACAATTTGTTGCGCAATGCCTGGCGCCATAGCGCCCTCAATCACGACGAAGCCCAGGTCTGGCTTGAGCTGTTTGTCGATGTCGACAGCCAGTTGCCCATACTGGAAGTGCTGGACGATGGGCCCGGCGTGGCACCGGACCAGCAGGTGCATTTGTTCGAACCGTTCTTTACCACCAGTAGCCAAGGCACAGGCCTGGGGCTCTATCTGTCCCGTGAGCTGTGCGAAAGCAACCAGGCCCGCCTAGACTTCCAACCACGCCAAGGCGGCGGCTGCTTTCGCATCACTTTTGCTCACGGACGGAAACAAAGTTGAACATGAGCCCACGGCCAAAAGTCCTGATCGTCGACGACGAACCCGATATCCGCGAACTCCTCGAAATCACCCTCGGACGGATGAAACTCGATACCTTCAGTGCCCGTAACGTGGGCGATGCCCAAGCCTTGCTGGCCCGGGAAACATTCGACCTGTGCCTGACCGACATGCGCTTGCCTGACGGCACCGGCCTCGAACTGGTGCAGCATATCCAGCAGCGTTATCCGCAAGTGCCGGTGGCGATGATCACCGCCTACGGCAGTCTCGAAACTGCGATCAACGCGCTCAAGGCTGGCGCCTTCGACTTCCTGACGAAACCGGTCGACCTCACTCGCCTGCGGGAACTGGTCACCAGTGCCCTGCGCCTGCCTGCACCGGGCGGAGCCAGTACGGCCAGTGATCGTCGCCTGCTGGGTGACTCACTGCCTATGCGCAGTCTGCGCAAACACATCGACAAACTCGCCCGCAGCCAGGCACCGGTGTACATCAGCGGCGAATCCGGCAGTGGCAAGGAGTTGGTCGCACGGCTGATTCACGAGCAAGGACCGCGAGCCCATCATCCATTTGTCCCGGTCAACTGCGGGGCGATTCCGTCAGAGCTGATGGAGAGCGAGTTCTTCGGCCATCGCAAAGGCAGTTTCAGTGGCGCCATCGAAGACAAGCGAGGGTTGTTCCAGGCAGCCCATGGCGGAACGTTGTTTCTCGACGAAGTCGCGGATCTACCTTTGGCGATGCAGGTCAAACTGCTGCGCGCGATTCAGGAGAAAGCGGTTCGCAGCATCGGCGAATCACAGGAAACGGTGGTCGATGTGCGCATCCTTTGCGCCACCCACAAAGACCTTGATGCCGAAGTCTTTGCAGAACGTTTTCGTCAGGATTTGTATTACCGGCTCAACGTGATCGAGCTGCCGGTTCCGCCCTTGCGCGAACGCCGTGACGACATCGAACCACTGGCCAGCCACGTGCTCAAGCGCTTGGCAGCCAGCAGCGGCCAACCTGCCGCAAAGCTCCACCCTCTGGCCCTGGAGGCACTGAAAAGCTACCGATTCCCGGGTAACGTGCGGGAACTGGAGAACGTGCTCGAACGGGCTTACACCCTGTGTGAAAACAAGCAGATCGAAGCCAGCGACCTGCGCCTGGCCGAAGGCAATTGCACGGCAGAGACCGGCGTGCCGGACCTGACGCAGATCGATAATCTTGAACACTATCTGGAAAACGTCGAACGCAAACTCATCCTCCAGGCGCTGGAGGAAACCCGCTGGAACCGCACGGCGGCGGCTCAGCGGTTGAGCCTGTCATTTCGGTCGATGCGTTACCGACTGAAGAAATTCGGACTGGATTGAGGGCCTCTTCATCGGCCGCGATTAAATCCGCCCGATGGGAGCATAGGGCTCAGGATCAATGATCGGCTTGCGATCCAGCATCACATCGGCCAACAACTGACACGACGCCGGCGCCAGCACCAGGCCATTGCGGTAATGCCCACAATTGAGCCAGAGCCCATCGAGCCCTGGCACCCGACCGATGTAGGGAATGCCTTCAGGCGAGCCTGGCCGTAATCCGGCCCAATGCCCTACGATCTCAGCGTCCGCCAGCGCAGGAATCAACTCGACTGCTGACGCTTTCAGGCTTTCCAATGCTGCCTCTGTCGGTGTCTTGTCGTAGCCTTCATGCTCCAGCGTGCTGCCAATCAAGATATGACCGTCGCGCCGGGGAATGGCATAGCGCCCCTTGGCCAGCACCATGCTCGGCAGGAAATCCGCCGCGCACTTGTAGAGAATCATCTGCCCTTTCACCGGCTCGACCGGCAGCACCAGCCCAAGACTTTTCAGCAGATCACCACTCCAGGCACCCGCCGTCAGGACCACCTGATCACCGCGAATCGCGCCCGCCGAACTCTGCACTCCGACGACTTTATCGCCGTCACGGATAAACCCGCTGACTTCGCACTGTTCATGAATCGTCACATTCGGCAGTGCCTGCAATGCAGCCTTCAACGACTTCACCAGCCTCGGATTGCGCACATTGGCCACATCGGCCATATGGATTGCCCGCGAAAAACCTGCGCCCATCACCGGCACCGCGTCGTGCACGGCCGAGATATCCACAGCACGCAGCGGACGATTCTCGCGCCAGGCCCACGCCAGTGCCTCGGCCTCGTCATCCAGATCGAGCCAGTACAGGCCGGTGATATGAACTTCAGGATCAACACCCGTCGCGGCGAACAGTCTCTCACCAAGCTGTGGATAAAAATCCTGTGACCAATGCGCCAACGCCGTGACCGCCGGGCTGTAGCGCCACGGGTACAGTGGCGAAACAATCCCGCCCCCCGCCCATGAAGACTCCTGCCCGACGTTCGAGCGATCCAGCAGCACGACACTGTGTACTTCGGACGCGAGATTGAACGCCGTCAGCAGCCCAATTACGCCGCCGCCGACAATCACCACTTGCTGTTGCCTGGTCATGTTCAGATCCAACCGTTAAATAGACAGAGGGCGCAAAAGGCACCCGAAAGAGGAATTCAACGACCCCAGCAATCCTTGGTGGTCAAGCCGGCCGTCGCATTGACCATGCTCCTGACACCGGTATTGGTGAGGGTGAAATCCCCGCACTTGTCGGTTGCCATGCTGGTACCAGCCTTGCGCACCGCTGTCAGCAGGAAAGTCTGATCGGCAAGGGTCGGGGTGATGGTGTAGTAGTCGTTTCCAGCGCTCAGGCCGGTCGCATTGGTGTAGACATTGTTCTTGGAGTAGAACCGTTCAAGGATCTGCGCCTGTTCGGATAGCAGCCCGGCGACTTCGCTGCGCCGGCCCTTCTTCAGGTACTCGGTAATGCTCGGTGCGGCGAAGGTCATGACGATGCCGATGATCGCAATCACGATCATGATTTCGATCAGGGTGAAACCTCGGTTGGATCTACGCATGCCTCAATTCTCACTTACTGTATTTGGCGCCACATGATGCGACGGCTGCCGCCGCCGGATTTTTCCACCAGCGTGGTGATACCGCCACTGGAATCGTTCACGATTTTACGGGTTGCTCCGTTGACGATGGCGTTCAGGGTCGGAATGCCACCGGTAAAAATCACCCCGCTCGACACCGCATCGGTGCTGTCTACCACGCCGTCGCCATTGGTATCGAGAACCGCATAGTTGAGCATCTTACCGCTGAATGCCTCCAGCTCGACCAGTTTGCCGGTACCGAAACTGGCGCACGGGTCCGTGGTATCGACACCTGCCGTGGTGAAAATGATTCGTCCCAGCACCAGGCTTGCCTGATTGAGCACCCGTTCGCCGAGCAGCGCGTTGTTGTACACCAATGGCAAATACCAGCCTTTCTCCGCCGGGTAAGTTACGTCGTTCTGAGTGGTGGTGATGAATTGACCGGTGCTGCCCGAGAACACCCCCGTCACCGCCTGGGCCTGCAAACTGGAGACAGTGATTTGACCCGATCCTCCGTCCGCATCCCACACCGCATAAAACGCCTGCAGATCCTTGTTGGTCTTGTCGGCGGTCTCGTTGAACTTTCCGGTACCAAAAAACACCTCCTTGCCGCCCAGTGAATTGTCCGCCAGCAATGGCTGCGCCGTGATGGGCTGAGTGGAGCCGCCCGCAGTGGTAAACAGCGGCTTACCTGAAAAGGCCACGCCCCAGCTATCGGGCGCCGTGGCACTCAGATCGAATTTCCACAGCCGCCCCTTCAAGTCTCCGCCATAAGCGGCCTGTACCACGTTCTGCGAGTTGACCCGGAGTTTCACCGAAGACAGGCCATTGTTGGTTTCGCTGCTGTCGACCACGACTTTCCTGATCAGCGAACCGTCACGAACATCCACCACGTACAGCGCCGCGACTCCGGAGTTGCTGCCGTAGCCGTTGGAAATAAACGCCGCCCATCGACCATCGGCCAAGCGTGCCACCTCCGGCCGCGCATAGGCATAACCCAGATCATTGAAAACGTTCGCCGTACTGGCTATGGCAGGCGCAGTCATTTCCCACAGCGCTTTAAAGACGTTCCCCGCCGCTGCATCGAACAATTGCAGGGCATAAAAGGTTTTGCCGCCCGCCCCGGTGCCGCCGATGGCCAGGGTTTTCCAGGCGCCGCCGAGCTGGGCGTCGAACACGCCGACCTGACCGTCGACCAGAAACTTGTGGCTCACGCCGTTGATATAAGTCGGATCGGCGATGTAACGCAGCGATGGCAAAACGCTGGAAGGCATGTAGGCATAACGCCGGGCACCCGTGGCCGAGTTGATGACATTCACGAAGCCGTCGTTGGCGTTCACCACCAGACTGGCATTCATTGTGGTGGCCTTGGTGTTCAGGTAAGTGCTGTAAGTGGTGTCCCCCGCCAGATCGGAGGCGGTTTTTTCCGTCGGGGACGCCAGCACCAGAGGTGAGTTGATGATGTCTCCGAGCAATACGCTGCGTACCTTGAGCCCGGTTTTGTTGATGCCTTTGCTCCACTCGACCAGATCATTGCCGGTGATGCCGGTGGGCAAGCCTTGATTCAACGACGTCTGCTGCGCCGGGGAAAAGCTGCTGTAGGTCAGCGTGACGGCAGCGTTGTTCAGGGTGTTCCAGGATTGGTAGGTGGGAGCCGTGGCACCCGGGACGATGGTCGTGTCAGTTGTCCACAGCACGGCCGAAGTATTCACCGCGCCCGCCGAATTAAAACCGAAGGACTTGACGGTGCCGCGCCAGTCTTTCGGGTCATAACTGGTCTGGAAGTAGCTCGAACCACTGGCCAGGGTCGTGCCACTGGAGACACCACTACCGCCGGAACCGGCCTTGGAGGTGATGTCGCTCAATGCCGACGACAAGGCGCTGTTGAGCCCTGTGCTATCGGTCGCCTGATAGTACTTGCCCTGCCCATAACCGGCCGCGTCCGACAACATCTGATTCGCGGCGGTAAAACCTACGGTGTAGGTATTCATGTTCTGCTTCGGGAAATCCACTGCGTTCCAGCTCTTGCCCGCCGCGTCGGTGCCGGTGGAGCGCATGTCGATGTCAAAAGCGAACTTGGCGATGTCGTCGAGGTAAAGGGTGTCCCCTTCGCGATCACCTTCGGGGTTGTTGCCATCGTTGTTCACGCCATCCCAGTTCGGCAGTGAAGTTTTTGCCAAGGGGTCGTTGGCCGGAAAGGTCCGATCAAATGTCGGCAGGCCATCTGTGATGACTACGCCGTAGTTTTTCTGGCAGCGGTACTGGATCGGGCTGGTGTAAGTGGTGGGCGTCGAGTTGTAGTAAGGCGCCAGCCCCCGGAAATACCGGGTGACTTCGTAATAGGTTTCCGCCAATGGCGTGTTGGCCACGGCACTCAAACCATTGATGGAGGCGATCAGGTTGTTGTAATTGGTATCGGCCTGAGACTGCGTGACGCTGCCGCTCACTACCGACAGGTCGCTGACCGACCGGGCGATGAAACCACCATTGCCAGAGTTGTTGTTATTGGCCGGATTGAAGGTCGCCAGGCCCATGCGCAATCCGCGGTTGCTGCTCACCAGGGCTGTGGACACATTTCGCGCCACGTTCATGCGGTAATCGTTGGGAATCGAGCCTGTGGTGAAGTCGCGGTTGCTGCCGTTGGCCAGCCCCACCAGATAAGACAGGTAATCGTCGGAGTACCGAGTATTTTCATTACCGACCGGGTCGGGCAACTTCAGGCACAGCGGCGCCACGCTGTTGTTGTAAAACGCGTAGCCGCCACCGGAACAACCGGACTGCGGCAGGCTGGAAAGGAAGATTGAATCACCGACGATATCGCTCCCGTTCGAACACAGCCCGGCGAAATAATTGCACTGCCTGGCGGGGGTCCGTCCAGTGACCGTGGGATCGAACCCGGCGGCATAAATGATGCTGTTCATGCTGCCCGAATCGTCGATCAACAACATCACGTTCGGCGCGACCGCCGCGGCGCTTAACAGCGGTGAATCCGAAGGCGTGAAGGCGTAGACCGGGGCTGATAGATACAACCCGAACACTGCGCCACACAGCAGCCGCCAAACCCTGGCAAGCCTTTCAGTACTTCGCATAAATACTCTCCACGACGCTGCGCGAGTTGCCCGCGATGCCGACGGCGGTCACCCGGTAAAGCGTCGCGGAGGTATTGCTCGGCACATTGACGGCGGTGAGCGTGGTGCCAATGTTTTGCACCCCGTAAAAACCACTGCCGGAAGCGACCCACGTCACCCCGGAGCTGGAGTTGAGACCGGCGGCAGTGATGACCGTGGCCTCGGGCGGCGGTGCGCACTGGCTGCAAACCGGCAGAGAATAGGTGTCGAGTTGCACTGCACTTTCACCCACGCGCAACGCCGCTTCGGCGCCCTGGAACGACTGGTTGCGCAAACTCACGCTGCCGGCCATTTTCTCCTGCAGGGTGGCGTTCTGCATCGAAGAAAGGCCGATCAGCGTCAGCAATAGCAGAAACACCAGGCTGACCAGCAGCGCCATGCCGCGCTGAGCGTAAGACGTCATGGCAGCGGCCCTCATGGCAAGCGGTTGCGCAAGGCGGCAACCACGCTGAAGGTTTGATTGCGCACCCGGTTGTTCGGGTCAGTGAGGGTCAGGCTTAGCCGCACGCTGCGAATGCGTGCCGGATCCGACGGATTACTGCTGTAACTGGAGGCCGCGACATCGGCGGCCGAACTGGCGAGGCCAAAGCTCACGTTAAACGCACTTACGTTGTTCACCAGCACGAACTGGGTTGGCGTGCCGGCGCCGGTCCCCATCAGGATCTGGTTATTGCTGAAGCTGTAGACCCATCGCCGTATCGGAAACGCCAGAAACCCCGTCGCAGGTGTCCGCACGCCTGTGTACGCGGTCGCCGAGTTTCGGCAGTCAGACACCACTGTCCAGGTCGGCACTGCGCCCGTGCCGCCGACATCCGCCGTCACCAGGGTCAGCTTGAGGCTCGCGTTATCCCAACTGATGGGGGTTATCTGACTCGCGTTGAAATCACCTGCCGAACTGGCGTCAGTGATGGCGCCCAGGCAACCGAACATGCCGACCATACGGATTTCCTGAATCATTTTGCTCAACAAAAAACGCGCGTCCTCCTGCATGCCGGCGGAGACGTTCTGGCTGACGTAGGTATTTTTCGCTGCGATGAAAATCTGCGCCACACCCAGTACCACGATCAGGCTCAATGCCAGCGCGATCAGCAACTCGATCAGGCCGAACCCTCGGCTGCAGCGGCTCATGGCGTGGAAACCGGGTCGACGGTGGCGCGACTGGTCAGCACGAAACTGCGGCGCGAGTTGGCGGAATTGGCGGCGCGCGAGTCATCCCAATTGATGGTGATGGTGTAGACCCGCTGGTTCAGTGCCACGCTGCCGGTAGCCGTCGGGCCGCCGAAATTGATGATGTTGGTGGTGAAATCGTAGAGGTCCTGGTCCCGCGCGACACTCAGGTTGCCCGAGGTCGGTGGCGCGACCGTGTAATCGGCAGCGGCGTTGGCGCGGATGCGATCCATCATGTCGTAGGCGATAAAACTGGCCTGACTCGTCATCCGTGAACTGTCGGTGTACTTCAACGCATTGAGCTGAATCGCCGCCGCCCCCAGTAGCCCCACCGTCAATATCAACAACGCAACCAAGACTTCGATCAGCGTCATGCCCTCCTGTGCACGCTTGCTCCATACCCTCATCCGCAACTTCCACCCAATAGAGTTCGTCCGTTCAAACACACGTTCAGCGTCCTGCTTTGCGTCCCCAGTACATAGTTGATGACCACGGCGGTGGACGGCGTCGACAAACCGCCCAGACTGTTGAAGTCCAGAGCGGTCACACCTGAGGTTAGCGTCAGAGTGGCGCCACTGCTCATCGCTGGAACAACCCGCAATACATTGGCTGGCGTGCCGGTACCGTCATAAACCGTCAACTCACCGGTCCATACGCTACCGCCGGCCGTTGGACGAACCCGGGTGGTGATGCCTCGGTCGATGGCCTCCAGTCGGGCGAAATTGAGTCCCCGTTGAAGGTCGCCGACCTCAGTGTCGGCCCTCGTGGTTTGTACCGAACGGGTAAACGCGGGCACGGCCAGGGTCACCAGGATCAGAAACACCGCGAGCGTGACCAACAACTCGATCAGCGTGAAACCTTTTGTACGATGATCCATCGATGCCCTCCGTTGCCGTCGGCTATACCTGCCTCTACACGCTAGAACATTCGACCGGCGCAGGCAGGTTGTTTGGCTATGACTCGCGCAAGGAATGCGCGGTACACAACGCTCCAGGGAGGGAAATGCCATGCATCAACAGGGCTTCAGCCTGATCGAACTGTTTATGGGACTGGCAATTGCCGCAATTGTTCTGCTGTTGGTCAGTCCGGCGTTCGCATCACTCACTGAATCGAACCACCGGGAGCAGGCAGCACAGGCGCTGGCCAGCGGTCTACGCAACGCGAGGACAATCGCCATCACACGCCACCAGACCGTTATAGTTCATGGGATCAACGGGGACTGGGGACAAGGCTGGCGGATCATTCTGGACATCAGTGGCAAAGGGCCGGAGGACAGCAGCAATCCGCTGCTGGTTGAGCGCGAGAGTGGCGCTCGGGTGCCGATTGTCGGCAATTGGCCGGTCAGGCAATACGTTCGATTCAATGGGGCAGGCGAACCACAGATGCCCGGGCGGGCCTTTCAAGCGGGGACATTGCACGTTTGTGCAGCCCGCGAACCGGTCAGCCAGCTCCAGGTGGTGCTGGCGGCTACAGGTCGCATCAGCCTGCGCAGCGTTAAGGCTGAGCAGGCGCTATGTCCGGGAGGGAAGCGTTTTAAAGCACCGAACGCACGCGCAGCTCTTTAGGCATGGAGAACGTGATGTTCTCTTCACGACCTGCCAGCTCATCGGCACCGGTCGCACCCCAGGCCTGCAATTGCTGGATCACACCACGCACCAATACTTCAGGAGCAGAGGCACCAGCGGTAATGCCGATACGCTCGACACCGTCAAACCAGCTCTTTTGCAGGTCTTCAGCACCGTCGATCAGGTAAGCCGGAGTGGCCATGCGCTCGGCCAGTTCACGCAAGCGATTGGAGTTGGAACTGTTCGGGCTGCCGACCACCAGCACCACGTCGCACTCGTCAGCCAGTTGCTTCACGGCGTCCTGACGGTTTTGCGTGGCGTAGCAGATGTCATCCTTGCGCGGACCACCGATCGCCGGGAAGCGCGCACGCAACGCGTCGATCACGCGGCTGGTGTCGTCCATGGACAGGGTGGTCTGGGTCACGAAGGCGAGTTTTTCAGGGTTGTGCACTTGCAACGCGGCGACGTCTTTCTCGTCTTCGACCAGGTAAATCGCGCCGCCATTGCTGCCATCGTACTGGCCCATGGTCCCTTCGACTTCCGGATGACCGGCGTGGCCGATGAGGATGCATTCACGGCCATCACGGCTGTATCGCGCAACTTCGATGTGCACTTTGGTCACCAGCGGACAGGTCGCATCGAATACTTTCAATCCACGGCCCGAAGCCTCGGTACGCACGGCCTGGGAAACGCCGTGGGCACTGAAGATCACAATGACGTCGTCCGGCACCTGATCCAACTCTTCGACAAAGATCGCCCCACGAGCACGCAGGTCTTCGACGACAAATTTGTTGTGAACCACTTCGTGGCGCACATAGATCGGCGGCCCGAACACTTCCAGGGCGCGGTTGACGATTTCGATTGCGCGGTCCACACCGGCGCAGAAGCCACGGGGGTTGGCGAGTTTGATTTGCATGCTGTGCCTCGTGTCTTGCGCGCAAGAAATTAAAACATTGTAGGAGCTGAGCTTGCTCGCGAAAGCGGTGTGTCAGTCAACATTGATGCTGAATGTGGTGACGCCTTCGCGAGCAAGCTCTGCTCCTACAGGTGACCGTGTTCGGTCAGTTACAACGATCTGACGCTGATGATTTCTACGTCAAACGTCAATGTCTTACCGGCCAGCGGGTGGTTGAAGTCGATGGTCACTTGCTCGTCATCGAATTCCTGCACCACGCCGGGTAACTCAGTATTCGCCGCATCGTTGAAGATCACCAGCAAACCCGGCGACAGATCCATGTCCTTGAACTGCGAACGCGGAATGATCTGTACGTTCTGCGGGTTTGGCTGGCCGAAAGCGTTTTCCGGCGCAATCGTCAGCGTGCGCTTGTCGCCAGCCTTGAAGCCGAACAGTGCCGCTTCGAAACCTGGTAACAGGTTGCCGTCGCCGACCTTGAAGGTCGCCGGGGCTTTGTCGAAGGTGCTGTCGACGGTGTCGCCATTCTCCAGGCGCAGTGCAAAGTGCAAGGTGACTTCCGTGTTCTGGCGGATGCGTTGCTCAGCCAATACCTGTTCAGTCATGAACGGCTTCTCCGGTCTTTTTACTTTTGAACATATCCAGTGCCAGCATCACGGCACCGACAGTAATAGCGCTGTCGGCAAAGTTGAACGCCGGGAAATACCAGCGGTTCTGCCAGTGCACCAGGATGAAATCGATCACATGACCCAAGGCAATGCGGTCGTACAGGTTGCCCAGCGCACCACCCAAAACCAGGGCCAGCGCAATCGCCAGCCAGGTTTCATTGCGCCCCAGACGCTTGAGCCACACCACCAACACCGCACTGACCACCACTGCGATCAGGGCAAACAACCAGCGCTGCCAACCCGAGCTGTCGGCCAGAAAGCTGAACGCGGCACCGGTGTTGTAGGCCAGGGTCCAGCTGAAATAATCGGGGATCACCACGATTTGCTGGTACATGGTGAGCGAGCTTTCGAAGTGGAACTTGCTGGCCTGGTCGATGACCAGGACCAGCAAACTCAACCAGAGCCAGCCCAGCCGCCCAAAGCGGCCAACGGCATTAGGCATAGTGACGGACCTCGCCATCGCCGCTGATGTTGTCGACACAACGACCGCAGATTTCCGGATGCTCCGGGTTCACGCCGACGTCTTCACGGCAGTGCCAGCAACGGGCGCACTTGGCGTGGCTCGACTTGACCACTTGCAGCTTCAAGCCGCTGACGTCGGTGACTACCGCGTCCCCTGGTGCCTTGATAAACGGCGCAACGGTGGCGGTCGAAGTAATCAATACGAAGCGCAATTCGTTGCTCAACTTGGCCAGGTCGGCGCTCAGCGCTTCTTCGGCGAACAGCGTCACTTCGGCTTGCAGGTTGCCACCGACGGCCTTGGCCGCGCGCTGGATTTCCATTTCCTTGTTGACTGCAACCTTCACTTCCATGATGCGATCCCAGTAGGCGCGACCCAGCTCGAAGCCTTCCGGCAACTCGGTCAAACCTTCGTACCAGGTGTTGAGCATCACCGATTCGTTACGCTCGCCCGGCAGGTATTCCCACAGTTCGTCAGCGGTGAAGGCGAGGATCGGTGCGATCCAGCGCACCAGCGCTTCGGAGATGTGATACAGCGCGGTTTGCGCCGAACGGCGAGCCTTGCTGTTGGCGCCAGTGGTGTACTGACGGTCCTTGATGATGTCGAGGTAGAAACCGCCCAGCTCCTGCACGCAGAAGTTGTGGATCTTGGAGTAGACGTTCCAGAAGCGATATTCGCCATAGTGCTCTTGCAACTCGCGTTGCAGCAGCAAGGTGCGGTCCACGGCCCAACGGTCCAGCGCGAGCATTTCTTCAGCGGGCAGGATGTCGGTGGCCGGGTTGAAACCGGTCAGGTTGGAGAGCAGGAAGCGCGCGGTGTTACGGATACGCCGGTAGGCGTCCGCGCTGCGTTGCAGAATCTGCTCGGAAACCGCCATTTCACCGGAGTAGTCGGTGGAAGCCACCCACAGACGCATGATGTCGGCGCCCAGGGTGTCGTTGACCTTTTGCGGCGCGATCACGTTGCCCAGCGATTTGGACATCTTGCGGCCGGACTCATCGACGGTGAAGCCGTGGGTCAACAGCTCGCGGTACGGCGCGTGGTTGTCGATGGCGCAACCGGTCAGCAGGGACGAGTGGAACCAGCCACGGTGTTGGTCCGAGCCTTCCAAATACAGGTCGGCACGTGGACCAGTTTCGTGGCCCATCGGGTGCGAACCGCGCAGAACGTGCCAATGCGTGGTGCCCGAATCGAACCAGACGTCCAGGGTGTCGCTGATCTTGTCGTACTGCGGCGCTTCGTCACCGAGCAACTCGGCGGCGTCCATCTTGAACCAGGCTTCGATGCCTTCGACTTCGACGCGCTTGGCGACTTCTTCCATCAGCTCGGCGGTACGTGGGTGCAGCTCGCCGCTTTCCTTGTTCAGGAAGAACGGGATCGGCACGCCCCAGTTGCGCTGACGGGAAATGCACCAGTCCGGACGATTGGCGATCATTGAATGCAGGCGCGCCTGGCCCCAGGCCGGAACAAACTTGGTGTCTTCGATGGCTTTGATCGCCCGCTTGCGCAGGGTCTCGCCGGTCGCAGGCTCTTTGTCCATGCCGATGAACCACTGCGCGGTGGCGCGGTAGATCAACGGGGTCTTGTGACGCCAGCAGTGCATGTAGCTGTGTTCGATGATGGTGGTGTGCAGCAGCGCACCGACTTCAGTCAGTTTGTCGACGATGGCCGGGTTGGCTTTCCAGATGAACTGGCCGCCGAAAAACTCCAGCGAGGTCGCGTAAACACCGTTGCTCTGCACCGGATTGAGGATGTCGTCGTTGACCATGCCGTACTTCTTGCAGGTCACGAAGTCGTCCACGCCGTACGCTGGCGCGGAGTGAACCACACCGGTGCCGGCGCCCAGTTCAACGTATTCGGCCAGGTAAACTGGCGACAAACGGTCGTAGAACGGGTGACGGAAATTGATCAGTTCCAGCTCTTTGCCGGTGGTGGTCGCGATGACCGAGCCTTGCAGGCTGTAACGGGCCAGGCACGACTCGACCAGCTCTTCAGCCAGCACCAGCAGTTTGTCGCCGACGTCGACCAGGGCGTAATTGAACTCTGGATGAACGTTCAGCGCCTGGTTGGCCGGGATGGTCCATGGGGTGGTGGTCCAGATCACGATCGAAGCCGGTTTGGCCAGCGACGGCAGGCCGAACGCGGCAGCCAGCTCAGCTTCGTCGGCAATCGGGAAGGCCACGTCGATGGTCGAGGATTTCTTGTTCTCGTACTCGACTTCCGCTTCGGCCAGGGCCGAACCGCAGTCAAAGCACCAGTTCACAGGCTTGAGGCCCTTGAACACGAAGCCGCCCTTGACGATTTCTGCCAGGGCACGGATTTCACCGGCTTCGTTCTTGAAGTCCATGGTCTTGTACGGGTTGGCGAAGTCGCCCAACACGCCCAGACGGATGAATTCGGATTTCTGGCCTTCGATCTGCTCGGTGGCGTAGGCACGGCACAGTTCGCGGGTTTTGTCCGCGCCCAGGTTCTTGCCGTGGGTCACTTCGACTTTATGCTCGATCGGCAGACCGTGGCAGTCCCAGCCCGGCACATAAGGTGCGTCGAAACCCGACAGGGTCTTCGAGCGAATGATCATGTCCTTGAGAATCTTGTTCAGCGCATGACCGATGTGAATCGTGCCGTTGGCGTACGGAGGACCGTCGTGCAGGACGAACTTCGGACGATCCTTGCCAATTTCGCGCAACTTACCGTACAGGCCAATACTGTCCCAACGCTGCAGAATCTGCGGTTCGCGCTGTGGCAGGCCGGCCTTCATTGGGAAGGCGGTGTCCGGAAGGTTTAGCGTGGCTTTATAGTCGGTCATTTAAGGCTCTTCATTAGCGATTGGCGCTAGGTGCGACAGGGCACGGGCGGCGGCGACATCCGCATTGATCGCCGTCTTAAGCGCCTCCAGAGAGGCGAAACGCTGCTCTTCACGCAGCTTGTGGTGGAAGACCACCGTCAAACGCCGGTCATACAGATCGCCGGCAAAATCTAAAAGATGCACTTCGAGGTGGGCCTTGCCATCACCTTGAACCGTTGGCCGCACGCCGATATTGGCGACACCTGGCCAGGTCTTGCCGTCGATGTCGACGTTGACCAGGTAAACCCCGGAAAGCGGAACGCGACGGCGCTTGAGTTGTATGTTGGCCGTGGGCGTTCCCAACTGGCGCGCCAGCTTCTGGCCGTGCAGCACCCGCCCGGTAATCTGGAACGGCCGCCCGAGCAGTCGCTCGGCCAAGGCAAAATCAGCTGCGGCCAGGGCATTACGGACCTGGGTGCTGCTGACGCGAATGCCGTCCAGCTCGACGGTTTGCGCCGCTTCGACGGTAAAGCCCTGAACACTGCCGGCTTGTTGCAGGAAATCGAAGTCCCCTACCCGGTCACAGCCGAACCGGAAGTCGTCGCCGACTTCCAGGTGCTGGACGCCAAGGCCGTCCACCAGAATGGTATCAACGAATTCACTGGCGCTGAGCTTGCTCAGCCGCTGATTGAAGGCCAGGCACAGGACGCGGTCGACACCTTCGTCGGCCAGCAGCTGCAGTTTGTCCCGCAGCCGGGCCAGACGGGCCGGAGCCGTGTCCGGGGCGAAGAATTCTCGCGGCTGCGGCTCAAAAATCACCACGCAGCTGGGCACGCCCAACTCGAGCGCGCGCTCACGCAGCCTTGCCAGGATAGCCTGGTGACCACGGTGAACACCGTCAAAGTTGCCAATAGTGGCGACACAGCCCCGATGCTGGGGGCGCAGATTGTGGAGGCCTCGAACCAGCTGCATAACGCGCTTCTTGCTCATAAAGTGGTCGATTATAACCACACCCGGCGGCCGACGACAGGCAACACCGTAACCAAAGTGATCGAGCCGACAAAACTGCCGGCTCGCCCGTGTTTATCGAGGTCGCGACCTCAGCTCAGCGCCTTGCGATTGAAGTCGCGCAAACGGAAGCCCATCAGAAGCAACATCCCGAAATAGCTAACGATGCCGGCCGCGACCAAAGCGCCCAGGCGCAGGAACCGCTCAAGCATATGCCCTTGATCCCACGCTGGCATGAAATGCATGCCGAGCAACAACACGGCAGACATCACCAGCACGGCAATCACCAGCTTGAAGCCGAACTTCGCCCAGCCCGGCTGCGGTTGGTACATCTGCTGCTTGCGCAGTTGATAAAACAACAAACTCGCGTTGATACACGCACCCGCGCTGATGGCGAGGGCCAAGCCGGCGTGGGCCAGAGGACCTATCAGCATCAGGTTGAACAGCTGTGTGACCACCAGGGTGAAAATTGCGATTTTTACCGGCGTGCGGATGTTTTGTTGCGCATAAAACCCCGGTGCCAGCACCTTAATCACGATAATTCCGAGCAATCCGACCGAGTAGGCGATCAGCGCCCGTTGCGTCATGGACGCATCGAAAGCGCTGAACTGCCCGTATTGGAACAGGGAAACGGTCAGCGGCTCGGCAAGAATTCCCAACGCCAGGGAACACGGCAACACCAGTACGAAGCACAGGCGCAGGCCCCAGTCGAGAATGCGCGAATACTCGTGACGGTCCTTGCTGGCGTAGGTTTTGGCCAGGGTCGGCAGCAAAATCGTGCCCAACGCCACACCCAAAACGCCGGACGGCAACTCCATCAAGCGGTCGGCGTAATACATCCAGGACACGGAACCGGCCACCAGGAACGACGCGAAAATAGTGTTGATGATCAGCGAAATCTGGCTGACCGATACGCCGAGAATCGCGGGCAGCATTTGTTTCATGACCCGCCAGACGCCACTGTCACGCAGGTTCAGGCGTGGCAATACCAGCAAACCGATTTTTTTCAGGTGCGGCAGTTGATAGAGCAATTGCGCCAGACCACCCACCAGAACTGCCCACCCCAGCGCCATGACCGGCGGATCGAAGTACGGGGTCAGGAACACTGAAAAGACGATCATGCTGACGTTGAGCAGCGTCGGCACGAAGGCCGGCACCGAAAAACGGTTGTAGGTATTGAGGATCGCCCCGGCCAGGGACGAAAGGGAAATCAACAGGATGTAGGGAAAAGTCACCCGCAACAGGCTGGTCGTCAGCTCGAATTTTTCCGGTGTATCGGTAAAACCCGGCGCGGTCGCCCAGATCACCCAGGGCGCAGCCAGCATGCCCAACGCCGTGACCAGCGCCAGCACCAGCGTCAGCAGGCCCGACACGTAGGCAATGAACGTTCGCGTCGCCTCCTCACCTTGCTGGCTTTTGTATTCGGCCAGAATCGGCACGAATGCCTGGGAAAAAGCCCCCTCGGCGAAGATCCGCCGCAGCAGGTTGGGCAGTTTGAAGGCGATAAAGAAGGCGTCTGTCGCCATCCCGGCACCAAATATACGTGCGATGAGCGTGTCACGAACGAACCCCAAAACCCGGGAAATCATCGTGATAGAGCTGACGGCGGCCAACGATTTGAGCAGATTCATTGAAAGAGTTTGTGCCTGTCGATAAACAGCAGGCGAACAAAGCGCCTACTTATGCGATACTCCGCGCCGCAACAGCACAGAGCCAAAGCTCGCGAGTTTACAGGTCAAGCGCCGGAAATAAATATCCCGCCTCTTTACACCTACCACTTAGCGGAACGTCTCAACCGCCCTTGACAAGACATCAACTCATCGGCATGATTCGCGGCCTATTTTGTTTGCTATTTCCTAAAAAGTCTTTCGAGGAGCTCGACGGTGGCCAACACACCTTCCGCCAAAAAACGTGCAAAACAGGCTGAGAAGCGTCGCAGCCACAACGCCAGCCTGCGTTCCATGGTTCGTACCTACATCAAGAATGTAGTTAAGGCCATCGACGCAAAAGACGCTGCTAAAGCTCAAGCTGCTTACGTTCTGGCCGTGCCAGTTATCGACCGTATGGCCGATAAAGGCATCATCCACAAGAACAAGGCTGCTCGTCATAAGAGCCGCCTGAACGGTCACGTCAAGGCTCTGAACCTTGCTGTTGCCGCATAAGCGATAAGCTTGTTGAAAAACCGACCTCAGGGTCGGTTTTTTATTGCCTGCGATATGGCAGACACAACACAAAAAAGCAGGAGTGAGCCTGCTCGCGATAGCGGTGCAACATTCAACACTGATGTCGACTGTTACACCGCTATCGCGAGCAGGCTCACTCCCACAATTTGGGTCTTCGCTAGCTTACTGAGCGTGCGCCCAGGGCAGAATTGGAATCGCCGTCACCGCGTTCTGGGGGCTACCCTCGATCAAACGATCGCTATAAACCAGATACACCAGCGTATTGCGCTTCTTGTCGAGGAAACGCACCACCTGCATGGTCTTGAACACCAGCGATGTGCGCTCCTTGAACACCTCATCACCATCTTTCAGCTCACCCTTGAAGCTGATGGGCCCGACCTGACGGCAAGCGATAGACGCCTCCGCACGGTCTTCAGCCAAACCCAGACCACCCTTCACGCCGCCGGTCTTGGCGCGCGAGAGGTAGCAGGTCACGCCTTCAACCTTGGGGTCATCAAACGCCTCGACGACGATGCGGTCGTTCGGGCCGACGAATTTGAACACCGTCGACACCTGGCCAATTTCCTCAGCCGAAGCCAGCAGCGGGATTGCCAGCAGCAGCCCCAATAATCCTTTTGCCACGCGCATTCAGATATTCCTTCAGACCAGAATCAGGTTATCGCGGTGAACCAGTTCCGGCTCAGCCATATAACCCAACAGACCGACAATCGCCTCAGACGACTGACCGATAATTTTTTGTGCCTCCAAGGCACTGTAATTGGCCAGGCCGCGAGCAATTTCACGACCGTCCGGCGCCACGCACACCACCATTTCGCCACGGCGGAAGCTGCCTTGCACCAGCTTCACGCCCACCGGCAGCAAACTTTTATTGCCCTTGGACAGCGCCGTCACGGCACCCGCATCCAACACCAGCGTGCCGCGGGTCTGCAAATGTCCGGCCAGCCACTGCTTGCGCGCCGCCAGCATGCCGCGCTCAGGCGATAGCAAGGTGCCGATGCGCTCGCCCGCCTTCAAGCGATCCAGCACGCGCTCAATGCGCCCGCCAACGATGATGGTATGCGCCCCGGAGCGAGCCGCCAGACGCGCAGCACGCAGCTTGGTTTGCATGCCGCCACGCCCCAACGCGCCGCCGGTACCGCCAGCCACCGCGTCCAGCGCCGGATCATCGGCGCGCGCCTCGTAAATCAGGTTGGCATCAGGGTTGTTGCGCGGGTCAGCATCGAACATGCCATCGCGATCCGTAAGGATCACCAGCAAGTCGGCCTCGACCAGGTTGGCAACCAGCGCAGCCAGTGTGTCGTTGTCGCCAAAACGGATTTCGTCCGTCACCACGGTGTCGTTTTCGTTGATCACCGGGATCACCTTCAACTCCACCAACGCACGCAAGGTGCTGCGGGCATTCAGGTAGCGCTTGCGATCAGACAAGTCATCGTGTGTCAGGAGAATCTGCGCGGTGTGCCGGCCATGCTCGGCAAAGCTCGACTCCCAAGCCTGCACCAACCCCATCTGACCGATGGCAGCGGCAGCCTGCAATTCATGCATCGCACTGGGTCGTACGCTCCAGCCCAGGCGGCTCATGCCGGCAGCCACAGCCCCGGAAGACACCAACACCAGTTCGACGCCAGCCTCATGCAACGCCACCATCTGCTCGACCCAGACACTCATTGCCGCGCGATCCAGGCCTTTGCCATCCGCCGTCAGCAAAGCGCTGCCGATCTTCACGACCCAACGCTGCGCACCTGTCACCTTGCTCCGCATCATCTTCAACCTTAGCTTGAGGACAGCGCGACCTGGCACTGCCCGTGACGTTATTCGTGGCTATTCGTGACCAACTACCGATTTCCAGATACTAAAACGCCGCTCAATTGAGCGGCGCTTAGAGAGCCGGTCTGCCAGCGATGATAACACCGCGATCAGACAGATAAACCGCCATCGCGGGCAAGCCCGGCTCCTACCGAATCAGTCACGCACGTAAATGATTTCCGGACCGTCTTCGTCATCCACATCTTCTTCATCCCAATCATCGTCGCCGATGTCATGGACCGACTTCACGCCGCTACGACGCAGGGCACGCTGGTCATCCAGGGCCTGCAATTGAGCACGCGCTTCGTCTTCGATGCGCTGATCGAGCTCAGCCAACTCTTCCTTGTAGGCCGGGTCGGCAGCCAGGCGATCAGCACGGTCTTCCATATAACGCATGATGTCGTGACACAGACGCTCAGTGCCCAGCTTGGAGATGGCCGAGATCACGTAAACCGGACCGGTCCACTCCAGGCGATCAACGATTTCCTTGACGCGAGCATCGTGCTCTTCTTCAAGGATCTGGTCGCACTTGTTCAGCACCAGCCAGCGATCACGCTCAGCCAGGGACGGACTGAACTTGGTCAACTCGCTGACGATTACTTCAGCAGCATCCGGCGCACTGGTGTCATCCAGTGGCGCCATGTCCACGAGGTGCAGCAGCAAACGGGTACGCGACAAGTGCTTGAGGAAACGAATCCCCAGGCCGGCGCCATCGGAAGCACCTTCGATCAGCCCCGGAATGTCCGCAACCACGAAGCTCTTCCAGCGATCGACGCTGACCACACCCAGGTTCGGCACCAACGTGGTGAACGGGTAGTCGGCGACTTTCGGCTTGGCGGCCGATACCGAGCGGATAAAGGTACTTTTACCGGCATTCGGCAAGCCCAGCAGACCGACGTCAGCCAGTACTTTCATTTCCAGCTTGAGATCACGCGCCTCACCCGGCTTACCCGGAGTGGTCTGACGCGGAGCGCGGTTGGTACTGGATTTGAAACGGGTGTTACCCAGACCGTGCCAGCCACCGTGAGCCACCAGCAGCTTCTGACCAGCCTTGGTCAGGTCGCCGATCACTTCTTGAGTGGCCGCATCGATGACAGTGGTGCCAACCGGTACGCGCAGCACCAGCTCTTCACCTTTTTTGCCAGTGCAGTCGGTGCTACCACCGTTGGAACCGCGCTCGGCATCGAAGTGACGGGTGTAACGGTAGTCGACCAGGGTGTTGAGGTTTTCGTCGGCGATCATGTAGACCGAGCCGCCATCACCACCATCACCGCCGTTCGGGCCGCCGTTTTCAATGAATTTTTCGCGACGGAAGCTCATGCAACCGTTACCGCCGTCACCAGCCTTTACTCGAATCGATACTTCATCAACAAACTTCATAACAAAACGCCTCTCGCCATACGGACGAGCCGAAAAAATCTAGACATAAGACTCTTGCAAAAATGAGCGCAGCGACCTCATTCAACGACCGCAAAAACCTGCGCTGGAGCCCATCACAAACAGCTTTGCAAGAGACTCACCCCACAAACGAAAAAGCCCCGTCGCAAGACAGGGCTTTTCCAGCAACCACGTAATTATGCCGCGACGACGTCAGTCTTCGGGACAATGCTTACGTAACGGCGGTTGAAAGCGCCTTTTACTTCAAACTTGATCACGCCGTCGATTTTCGCGAACAGAGTGTGATCTTTACCCATGCCAACACCGTAACCGGCGTGGAATTGGGTGCCGCGCTGACGCACGATGATGTTGCCCGGAATGATAACCTGGCCGCCATACATCTTCACGCCAAGGCGTTTGGCTTCTGAGTCGCGACCGTTACGGGTACTACCACCAGCTTTTTTGTGTGCCATGAGTCAATTCTCCTAGTGAGGAATTAGGCTGAAATTAAGCCTGAATACCGGTGATTTTGATCTCGGTGTACCACTGGCGGTGGCCCATACGCTTCATGTGGTGCTTACGACGACGGAACTTGATGATGCGGACTTTATCGTGACGACCTTGGGAGATCACTTCAGCCACAACGGTAGCGCCAGCAACAACTGGAGCGCCGATGTTCACGTCATCGCCATTGGCGACCAACAGAACGCGATCAAAAGTAACGGATTCGCCGGTAGCGATTTCCAGTTTTTCGATCTTCAGGTATTCACCTGGGGCGACCTTGTATTGCTTGCCACCAGTAACAATTACTGCGTACGACATGGTATTTCTCCGATAATCCTGCTCACCCAGCTCTTTATAAGAAGAGGTATTGGCTGGCATGGCTGCATAGGGCTGGAAGGCCTGTTTGCAATTGCGTAAGGCAGGTGCTGCCCAGGAAGTTCAGGGTGCGCGATTGTACGCAAGCTGCCGGAGCGATGCAAGAGGCCGTCTATCGTGCCTTGACACCCGCCGACGTGGGTCCTAGCATGCCGCGCAACCCTTCTGGAGCAACTGTCGCTGATGCAACCCCAAGCTTTCTACCGCGCGGTGGCGGACGATTTTAGCGCCGTCGACGGCATCATCAAGAAGCAGCTGACTTCCCGAGTGCCGTTGGTATCGAAAATCGGCGATTACATTACCTCGGCTGGCGGTAAACGCCTTCGTCCTTTATTAGTGTTGCTGTGTGGCAAGGCGCTGGGCCGTGAAGGCGATGACCTGCGCCTGCTGGCGGCAACCATCGAATTCCTGCACACCGCGACCCTGCTGCACGACGACGTGGTCGACATGTCAGGCATGCGCCGTGGCCGCTCGACGGCAAACGCCATGTGGGGCAACGCACCGAGCGTGCTGGTTGGCGACTTCCTCTATTCGCGTTCCTTCGAAATGATGGTCGAACTGGGCTCCATGCCGGTCATGAAGATCCTTTCGCAAGCGACCCGCATCATCGCCGAAGGCGAAGTGTTGCAGCTGTCGAAGGTCCGTGACGCCAGCACCACTGAAGAAACCTACATGGAAGTCATCCGCGGCAAGACTGCGATGCTCTTCGAAGCGTCGACCCACAGCGCCGCCGCTCTTTGCGAAGCCACGTCGGAACAGGCTGAAGCACTGCGCACCTTTGGCGACCACCTGGGCGTGGCTTTCCAGCTGGTGGACGACCTGCTGGACTACAAGGGCGATGCCGAAACCCTGGGCAAGAACGTCGGTGACGATCTGGCCGAAGGCAAGCCAACCCTGCCGCTGATCTTCACCATGCGCGAAGGCACGCCAGAGCAAGCTGCGCTGGTGCGCAAGGCGATCCAGAAAGGCGGCATCGAAGACCTGGAAAGCATCCGCGAAGCGGTAGAAGCGTCTGGTTCGCTGGAATATACCGCGCAACTGGCTCGTGATTACGTGGCCCGGGCTATCAAGTGCCTCGACGCACTGCCTGCCAGCGAATACCGCGATGCACTGGTCGAATTGAGCGAATTTGCGGTCGCCCGCACGCACTGATCCCACCTGTTAGAACCCGGCTCCTGTAGGAGCCTGGCTTGCCCGCGATGGCATCAACCCGGTCTAACGATAAACCGTGGTGATGCCATCGCGGGCAAGCCCGGCTCCTACAAAGATCGCGCTGCCCCACCATCCGCCAAAAACCCTATATAATGTGCGCTTTTTAGCGATCCTGAATCCAAGGAGCTTTAGTGAGCACGTTGCCACCCTGCCCAAAATGCAATTCCGAATACACCTATGAAGACGGCGCACAGCTGATCTGCCCCGAGTGCGCGCACGAATGGTCTGCCAGCGGTGAAGCTGACGTGGCGTCCGATGACACGGTGAAAAAGGATTCGGTCGGCAACGTCCTGCAGGACGGCGACACCATCACCGTGATCAAGGACCTCAAGGTCAAAGGCACGTCGCTGGTGGTCAAGGTCGGCACCAAGGTCAAGAACATCCGCCTGTGCGATGGCGACCACGACATCGACTGCAAGATCGACGGCATCGGCCCGATGAAGCTCAAATCCGAGTTCGTCAGAAAAGTCTGAACCTGCTGTATTCCATCCCGCGCCCTGCGTGGGATGGTGCTTCGCCCTCCCCCGTTTCAATCCGCAAACACGAGATATAGCCAAACGCCAGCCGTTTGACCTTGCGCAGTCTTTACCCAGAAAAAATCCCGATCCGCCAATAGGCCCTTGCTATTTGATGAATAAGAATTATTCTCATTGAAATCCGTCAATGGAGATGAGACTCATGACTTACTTAATCGATGCCTGGCTCGACCGCCCACACCCTTACCTCAGGATCCTGCATCGGGAAACCGGGGAAGTCTGTGCGGTACTTGAAGAAGAAGCGCTGAATGAACTGCAGGATCAGGGTGACCTGGACGTCAATGGCCTGAGTTCCAGCGAGCCACTGGTGCTCAAGGAACTGGTGCGTAATCTGTTTCTGTTCTGCTATGCCCGGGCGTTGCGCCCCAGCAGTGAACTGCACCACAGGATCGAGATATGAAAAAGTCCGAAAATCCTTGTAGGAGCAAAGCTTGCTCGCGATACAGACGATTTGGTTTCGCCTTGAAAACGAGTTGATGCCATCGCGGGCAAGCCATGCTCCTACAGGGGGGATTACAGAACGTCGAGCAGTTCGACGTCGAATACCAGTACGCTGTGCGGCGGAATGCTGCCAACGCCTTGAGCGCCGTAAGCCAGTTCGCTCGGCACGTACAGACGCCATTTGCTACCGGCGTTCATCAGTTGCAGGGCTTCGGTCCAGCCAGCGATCACGCCGCCAACCGGGAACTCTGCAGGCTGGCCGCGCTCGTAGGAGCTGTCGAACACAGTGCCGTCGATCAGGGTGCCGTGGTAGTGAGTACGCACTTGATCTTCACGGGTTGGCTTGGCGCCTTCACCGGCAGTCAATACTTCGAATTGCAGGCCGGAAGCCAGGGTGGTGATGCCATCACGCTTGGCGTTTTCAGCCAGGAAAGCCAGGCCTTCGCCAGCAGCCGCTTCAGCTTTGGCAGCCGCTTCGGCCTGCATGATTTCGCGGATCACCTTGAAGCTCGCGGACATTTCTTCCTGGCCAACACGGCTTTCCTTGCCGGCGAAGGCATCGGTCAGGCCAGCCAGGATCGCGTCCAGGCTAACGCCCGGTGGCGGGTTGTCGCGCAGTTGGTCGCCCAGCTGACGGCCAATACCGTAGCTGACGCGGGTTTCGTCGGTGGACAGATTTACTTCGGACATGACACTGCTCCGCTGTGCGGACGGCTCGGGAACTTGCCGTGCGTGCACAGCGCGTCCCGGAGCGCCCGGAACCAAAAGGGCCAGCAGACTAGCACAGATGCCGTAGCGTTGATTAGGACCTCAGTGGTGCCATGCGCTCTGGAAGGCGAGTTGCACCTTCAGGTTTTCCTCTGCATTGGAAACAAGCCCGCACATTTCATCATGAACCAGGGTATGCACAAGGTTGAATGGCAATGTGGGGAAGTCATGGAGTATCTGACGCGCATGCTCGACCGAACGCAGATTGAACATTTGGTCATGGGCATCACTCAAGGGATACGCTGCGCCATGCATGCGTGCTTCCAGCAAGTAGATCCCGCCTTCCATGGAGATCAGGTTCAGCTCATCGATTTTCCCTGCGATGGCATAAGCACGTAATTCAACAAGGTTCATGGAGGCACCCCTACAGTGACGAGCCGAGACTACTTACAGGGATAGGCTTCGGCGCATCAAAGTACAAGCCAGAAACAACACCGCCCGTCCGGTTCGACCGAATAACCCTTGTAGGAGCATGGCTTGCCCGCGATGGCATCACCGCTGTTTATCGTCAGACCGAGGTGTAGCCATCGCAGGCAAGCCTTGCTCCTACAGGGGTTGGGCGAATCAGTGCTTGGTCAGCTTGTCCAGGTAGCCCATGGCGAACGCCGATATCACGAACGTCATGTGAATGATCACGTACCACTTCAAATGCTCGGGATCGACGTTCTTGGCATCCATGAAGATCCGCAGCAGGTGGATAGAGGAAATCGCCACGATAGAAGCCGCCACTTTCATCTTCAGTGAAGATGAATCCATGGTGCCCAGCCAGTTGAGCTTTTCCTTGTGTTCGTCGATGTCCAGTTCAGAGACGAAGTTCTCGTAACCGGAAATCATCACCATCACCAGCAAACCGCCCACCAGCGCCATGTCGATCAGCGACAGCAGCACCAGAATCAGATCCGACTCCGCCATCGAGAATACGTTAGGGATAACGTGGAAAACTTCCTGAAAGAACTTCAGCGCCAGAGCCAGTAGCCCGAGGGACAGTCCGAAGTAGATTGGCGCCAGCAGCCAGCGGGAGGCGTACATTGCGTTTTCGATAAAGCGTTCCATTGAATCTCACACAGGGTTGGAAATGGCGGCGAGTATATCAGCCACCTGTCTATACCCAGAAGCAGCCAGAAACCGTCGAGAAATCCGCCACCTGCGCGTGTGTCACAAAGTTTTTCTGCTAGTGTCCAGACTATTGACCGCTCAGCGACATCGGACAGGAAGACTGGAAAATGGATGTGCGATTGCCTTTATCGAGTGCCGGTATCTGCCTGATTCTGCTGATGAGCGGCTGCTCGCCCGGCGAGGATAAGCATCAGGTCAGCCTCGAGGAAAAAACCGCGCAGTTCGAGCAGTCACTGGATCAGATCCAGGACCCGAAACTCAAGGACGCGGTCTCCGAACTCGGCGGTTCACTCCTGCTGCTTGAACGTGCGCAGCTCAAACTCGACAGCAAACCGGTGGAAACCGAATACGGCGAAGATGCCCTCGCCGTGCTCAAGCACTACCCCACGCCCCAGGCCCTGGTCGACACCTACATCAATGGCCTGTTTGTGCTGCACAAGGATTCCAGCTCCGATTACCTGACCGACCTGCAACCGGTGTTCCCCTTCAATTTCAGTATTCCGGCAGCGTTCCTGTTCCCCCATGGCCTGGAATGGCAGTCGGTGACACTGAGCAACAAACGAGTCATCCCCTTCCAGCCCGAATGGTCGGAAACCGATCCCGGCATTCAACTCAGCCCGTCGAGTTCCAACCTGACCAACCCCGATGACCTGACGGTGACTTACCCTTTCATCGAAGGCCTGGATGTCGACAAAAAAAACCAGCCGCAACCGGTGAGCCTGCAAGGCAAAGTCGAAGTGATCGCACCGCACCGGCTCTATAGCTTCGACCTGAGCAAAAAGGACGTTGGCCAGACCCGCACCAACGACAACCTCAGCGTGACCCTGTTGAAGCTTGAAAAGAACTACGCCGAGATCGAATACACCAACAGCGCGCCAGTGGCCCCCGAAGTCGGTGAAACGCCGCTGAACCCCCTGATTGTCCAGGCCAAAGACACCACCGGGCAATTTCTCTCGCGGGCCGGCTCGATCAACGAAACCGCCACGCAAATTGCCTTCTATCAAAAACAACTGGCGAAAATGCAGCAACAAAAGGCCTGGAGCGAGGCGTTCGAACATCAGCTCGATGAAGAACAGCGCACGTTCGAGAAGCAGCAGGGCCGGCACTATTCCAAGGTGTATTTCAACGGGCCGATCGAGACCCTTGAAGTCAGCCTGCTGGACTTCTCGAGCGTCACCGTAACCCGCAAGGACCTGAAGCTGACGGTACTGAGCTTCGACACGCATACCACGGCAAAAACCATTCAGCCGCTGACCTTGCCGGTGGTGGTGTACGACGATCAGGTACCGAACTGGCTCAAGGGCGCGACACTGAGTGAGGAACAGCTGAAAAAAAGCATCAACGTCAATCAGTCGGTGGAGGACCCGAGCGCAGCGCGTATCGAGTTCACTCACCCTAGAAGCTTCAATGACGAATTGCTTGGCAACTCTTTCAGCCCCGGCGATAGCCCGGTCAGTTTTTTTACCGCGGACAGTAACGGCAAACGCGATGAACCGATCGAACTGCCACCAGAGGCTTACCAGGTCGACCCTCTGCGCGGCACGATCACCTATGACCTGAACCTGTTTACGCAAACACCGGCCTTCGCAGTGGGCTCCATGCCGTTGTTTCTGGCCACCGTCGACAAACAGACGCTCGACACCCGCAAATTACCCAAGGGCCTGGAGCTCAAAGGCAATGCGCTGATGGTGGATGTGAAGTTGTTTCCTGCGCAGGACTGGCGATTTTTCACCAAGGATGACAGCGGGAACTACCTGAAGGAGATTCTTGCGGTCACGCACGACGCCAGTGCCGATGGCCCGGCGTTATTTGACGTGCACTACTTCTATGGCCAGCCCACACAACTGGAAAGTTATCAGCGAACCGACCTCGCCACCGTGCAGTACGGTTTCGAAGTCAAACTGGCCAAGGCTGATATGAGCCAGCTTGATCAATAAGCCGCTCAGTGATCGGGCCGATACTCGAACCCGCCGAGATTGCGGCAACGGCCACCATTGATTTCCCGCAGTTGGGCTTGCAGGTGCAGGCACCAGATTTGTGGATCGTCGGCCAGTTCGTAGCCGTGCAGGGTCAGGCTTTCAACGATGGTGTCGAGGATGGATTCAGCCACGAAAGGGCCATGAAACGGGCCTTGCGCCTTGATGGCCGAGGGTTGCTCGCCAGCCATTCCGGCGGCGAAGAGCAGGGTCCACATGCCCGTATCTCCCGCCAGAGGGCGGATAGCACATTCGATACGGGTGACAAGGCCCAGGCATTGACGGGTAAGGCAGAGGTTGCGCGACATGGCGGCGACCCTCGGTAGATCCGGTATTCAGCCCCCCACGGGAAGGCTGTCTCGATCCTGTGATTACTGTCGATATCCCTGAACCAGAGAATAGAAGAAAAGTTTGACTAGCACGCCAGGCGAGACCAGAAGGCGCCGAATGGTCATTGTGTGAAGATTGACGCCAGAGTGATGGCACTTTCGGCATACACCACAAAAAATTGTGGGAGCCGAGCTTGCTCGCGATAGCGGACTTTCAACCAACAAAGATGTTGAATGTCAGTGCCTCATCGCGAGCAAGCTCGGCTCCCACAGGAGGTCTATGAACTCAGCTCAAAACCGCGTCACGCTGGTTTTGTTTCGGCCAGCGCCTCCTGCGCCATCTCTTTCTCGGCTTCCTTGAGGTCTTCCTCGCTGATCATCTCGGCAATCACCCGCAGACGCTCCACCACCCGCGCATTGACGCTGCCCTCAGGGAATTCGCCATTTTCATCCGGCGCACCTGCCGGTTCGCCCACCAACAGGCTCAAGGCTTCGTCCGCCTGACGCACCGCGTAGACATGGAACTGCCCCGCGCGCACGGCGGCCAGCACTTTCTCGTCGAGCATCAGCGTGGCAACGTTCGCCTGCGGAATGATCGCCCCTTGATGGCCGGTCAGCCCGCGCGCTTCGCAAAGCCGGAAGAAACCTTCGATCTTCTCGTTGACCCCGCCCACGGCCTGCACTTCGCCGAACTGGTTGATGGACCCGGTGATCGCAAAGCACTGCTTGAGCGGTGTTTTCGACAAGGCCGAAATCAGCGTGCACGCCTCGCCCAGCGACGCACTGTCACCATCGACATACCCGTAGGACTGTTCCAGGGCGATGCTCGCGGAAATGGCCAGCGGGAACTCCTGGGCGTAACGACTGCCCAGATACCCGGTGAGGATCATCACGCCTTTTGAGTGAATCGGCTGGCCGAGGTTAACTTCGCGCTCGATGTCGACGATGCCACTGCCACCTGGATACACCGTGGCGGAAATCCGCGCGGGCACACCGAAGGCCGAGTCGCCGACTTCCAGCACCGTCAGCCCGTTGCACTTGCCGACCGCCGCGCCATCGGTGTCGATCAGGATGATACCGGCCAGCATGTCGTCGAGAATCCGCGCTGAAACGCGCCCGGTACGCGTGGCCTTGGCCTTGAGCGCACGCTCTATGTGCCCGGCGTCGGTCATTTCATCGCCGGCCAGGTGGCGAATGAAGTCCGCCTCGCTGACCAGTTGGAACAGATCACCGATACGCGCCGACAAACGCCCCTGATGCTCGGCCAGGCGTGCGCTGTACGTGGCCAGGCGAGCCACCGCATCGGCCGTCAATGGGGCCATGCCTTCTTCGGAGGTGCGGGTTTTGAGCAACTGGGCAAACTGCTCCAGGCTCTCGTCGACCATCGGGATGTCTTCGTCGAAGTCCACCAGGACGCGGAACATCTCCTGGAAGTCCGGATCGAGGTCTTGCAGCGTGTAATACAGCTGGCGGGCACCGATGATGACGACTTTGACCGCCAACGGAATGTGTTGCGGCGTCAGGGTCACGGTGGCCAGTCGACCCAGCTCACCCAGCGGCGATTCCATTTTCAGCTTGCGCGATTGCAGGGCGCGCTTTAGCGCATCCCACACGAACGGCTCACTGAGCATTTTTTCCGCTTCAAGGATCAGGAAGCCGCCGTTGGCCCGGTGCAAGGCACCCGGACGCAGCTGCCGATAGGTGGTGTACAGCGCGCCCTGATCGGTGCTGTATTCAATCCGGCCAAACAGGTTTTCGTACGTCGGGTGCGGCTCGAACACCACCGGCGCACCGCCGCTGGCCGAATGCCCGACCACCAGGCTTGGCGCGTACTGCTCTTCCAGCAACTTGCGGGCAATGGCGTCGGTTTTGCTGTCGTCGACCAGTTGCTCGACAACCGTTTTCAGCAAATAAACCTGCATCGCTTGCAGGTAACCGCACACCGCCGCGTTCTCGGCGTACTTCTCCGACAACGGCGACAACAGCGGCTGCAAGGCCAGGGTGATGGTTTCTTCGTTGAGGTGGCGCAGTTGATTGCTCGACTCACGCTTCCATTGCGGCAGGCTGGCGAGTTCCTCGTTCAGGCGCTCCTCCAGGACGGAAATATCTTCGTGGAAACGTTCGCGATCGGCTTCCGGCAACTGGGCGAATTCCGCTTCATCCAGCGCCTTGCCTTCGCTCATCGGGGTAAACGCGATGTTGCTGGCGTCGCGATACAGGGCGACTTCTTTTTCCAGGGCCAGGCGCTCGATGACATCCAGAGCCTTGTCATAGCGCTGATTGAAGGCGCGGTCGATGGCGCTTTTCTTCTGCTGGTAGGACGGGTGTTCGAACACCGCCGGAAAGGTCGCCAGCAAGTTATCGATCAAGCCGTTGATGTCGCCGATGAAAGCACCCGCGGTGCCCGACGGCAATTCCAGGGCGCGCGGCTCGCGCGGCTCATCAAAATTGTTGACGTAGACCCAGTCCGCCGGGGTCTGCAGGCGTTTGCCTTCGGCCTTCAGGTAGCGTTTGACGAAAGAAAACCGGCCGGTACCGGGCTCGCCCATGACAAAGACGTTGTAACCGGGGCGTGGCATGGCCACACCGAACTGCAAGGCTTCAACCGCACGTTCCTGGCCAAGCACACCGCGAAAGGGCTCCAGATCATTGGTGGTAGAGAAGCTGAACTGTTCAGCGGAAAACGGACGGGTCAGCGCTTCAGGCGCTAGACGCAAGCTGGCAGCAACAGGATCAGGCATCGGGCTTCCTTACATCAGGCGGGGCAGATAGCGGCATTCTGGCGCTGCCCATACCTCACTTGCAAGGCGCACCTCCAGCCAAAGCATAGTCAAAGGGCCATCCCCAGGCGGGCCGGGGCTAAACCAATGATTTCAACGAATGTTTTGCAAAAAATCACGGAACCCCGTGATCCTGCCTAAACTCCAAACTGCGCGGCTGGATAAATAACCGGCCCACTGGCGCCAGAATGGGCCAGAACCCCCTAGTCCATCGGTATGCACACAAAGAGAACATAGCTATGAAACGGATTCTTCTCGGTACTCTCTTCACCGCTGTATCCCTCAACGCCATGGCGCAAGCTCCAGGCGGCCCGGATTGCGGTTGGGGCAACATGCTGTTCGAAGGTCAGCGTGGCACCCCGGCTCACTTCATGGCCTCCACCACCAACGGCACCTCCGGCAACGCAACCTTCGGTATGACCTCCGGCACCAACGGCTGCGCAACGAATGCATCGCTGACCTACGGCGGTAAATCCTGGATTGCCATGAATGGCATGATGAACGAGCTGTCCGAAGACATGGCCAAAGGTCAGGGCGAAGCGCTGACCACTTACGCGGTGGTACTGGGCGTGGCGCCGGAAGACCGTGCGCATTTCGCTGCGGTGACTCACGAACACTTCCAGCAAATTTTCAGCAAGGCTGACGTGACCGCTGAAGACGTGCATACCAACACCCTGGCCGTTCTGAAGAGCGATCCGCGTCTGGCCAAGTACGCCACTCAAGCTTAAGCTCGAACCGCCCGCTCCTTTCGGGGAGCGGATTTATTTTTTGGCCCGCCCCTCTTTGGGTCTTTGTTTTTTTCGACTTTAAGTTGCTCACTATGCTCAAACGCCTTGCCTGGCTGGCGCTCTGTGTCTGTGCCCCGTTGTCCGCCGCGCCACATCTGGACAATCAACGTTTGCAGCAACTGGCCAATGACCCCTTCTGGATTTCCCTGGGCCACTACGAAACCGCCAAGCTTGGCGGCTGGCGCAGCTATGTCAGCGACCAGAAGTTCTTTCTTGCGCCTGATGGCAACGAACATCCCGACCATGAACTGGCCGCGACCGTGCAAGCGCTGTACGCCCCGGCCAGTGCCGGCGAACAACACGCCCAATGCGTTTACCCGGCCCGCACCCGCTGGTTGAAAGCCCAGCTCAATCTGACGGACCTGCCGACACTGGACTGCGCCGAGTTCAAGCAATGGTTCAAGGACGTCTCGCCCGACAGCGCGGTGATGATTTTCCCGGCGGCGTACTTGAACAGTCCGTCTTCAATGTTTGGCCACACATTATTGCGCATCGACCAGAAAGACGTGCAGAGCGACCATACCGCCCTGCTCAGTTATGCCATCAATTTTGGTGCCTACATCGAAGGTTCGGACAACAGCATCCTTTACGCCTGGAAAGGCTTGATGGGCGGTTACCCGGGCCTGTTTGCGCTGGTGCCGTATCAGGAGAAGCTCTCGGAATACCGCAGTCTGGAGAACCGCGACCTGTGGGAATACCGGCTGAACCTGACCCAGCCAGAAACCGCACGCATGGTCGAGCACGTCTGGGAGTTGAAACAGATCAAGTTCGATTACTTCTTCTTCGACGAAAACTGCTCCTATCGCCTGCTCGAATTGCTGCAGGTGGCGCGACCGAGCCTGCGCCTGACCGAGCAATTCCCGCTGACCGCCATCCCCACCGACACCGTCAAAGCGGTCAAGGAAGCCGGGCTGGTCGAGTCGATAACGTATCGCCCGTCCCGCGAGCGTGAATTGTTGAGTCGCGCCGAACCGCTGAACGCTGATGAACAGCAATGGGTGCTGAACGTCAGCGCGGATCAGAAACAGTTGCAGGCCCCCGCCTTCAAGGCTCAACCCAAAGACCGCCAGGCGCTGATCATCGACGCCGCTTATCGCTTGGAACGCTACCGCGCCAACGGCCAGGAACGCGACCCGGCGCGGGCGCAACGCAGTTTCGAACTGCTGCGGGCGATCAACCAGAACCCCGCACCGGAACTGGACATCCCGCGACCCGGCCTGCCCGAGGACGGCCATGAATCGCGCACCTGGCAGGCCGGCATCGGCACCCGGGGCGATAAAGCATTTGGCGAGTACGGCCTGCGCATGGCCTATCACGATCTCAACGACAACGCCGAAAGCTTCCCGCTCGGCGCACAGATCGAAATCCTGCAAATGAAACTGCGCCAGTACGAAGGCAATCAATGGCAGTTTCAGCAGCTAGACCTGGCAACGATTCGCTCACTGACCCCGCGCAACGAGCTGCTGCAACCGCTGTCGTGGCAGGTGACCGGCGGTCTGGAGCGCGTGCCGGGCAAGCATGACGACGAAACCCTGGTCAGCCACGTCAATGGCGGTGGCGGCGGCACCTGGCAACTGGGTGACGACCTGCTCGGCTTTGCCTTGGGCACCGTGCGCGTTGAACACAATAACGACTTCGCCGCTTTCATCGCCCCGGCGGCGGGCTTCAACACCGGTGTACTGTGGAACAACCCGCTGGGCAATTTCAGCCTGGAGACCAAAGGCGACTTCTTCACCAATGGCGAAGTGCGCCGAAACATTAGCCTGAATCAGCAGTGGGAACTGTCGCGTAACCTGGGCCTGCGCCTGAGTGCCCAGCGCGACTTCAGTCACCTCGCCACACCCGAGAATGAAGTGATGCTAGAGGTGAAGTGGTATCACTATTGACGTAAATCCCTGTGAGAGCGGGCTTGCCCGCGATAGCGATTTACCATTCATCATCAATACTGACTGATAGCCCATTGAACAGCCTCGTCCGCGCCCATCGCTCGCCATGAGTCGTACGCAGACATCCACCGAAACTAAAAGCCTGCAACCATGGCCCAAACCCTATAACGGGAGATCACCATGAGCCGCGCATTCGTCAACGAAGATAACGCTGCCGCGCAAGCCGATCAGCCGGTCGAACGGCAGGTCAGTGCGCAGCCCAATTACGTCACGCCCCAAGGCTTGAGCCTGTTACAGGGCAAGGTCGCTGTACTGCAAGCCCTGCATGCCGAGCAGTCCGCCAAGGGCGAACAGGCCGACAAACAGCGCGTGGCAGATCTGGAACGGGACCTGCGCTACTTCAAACAACGCCTGAGCAGCGCTCAAGTCGTGCCGCTCGCCACCTCGACGGTAAAAGTGCAGATCGGCAGCTGGGTCACTTACGCCGACGAACACGACACCGAACACCGTGTGCAATTGGTCGGCGAGGATCAGGCCGATGCCGCGCATGGCCTGATCAATTGGGACTCGCCACTGGGGCGCGCGTTGCTGGGTGCACCACTGCAAGATGAAGTGCTGTGGCAACGCCCCGCCGGAGATCAATTCATTGAAGTTATCCGCATCGAACCGGCTTAAACCACGCCTTGGGCAAGCATGGCGTCGGCGACTTTAACGAAGCCGGCGATGTTCGCACCTTTTACGTAATTGACCCGCCCGTTCTCTTCGCCGTAATGCACGCAGGCGTGATGGATCGACTGCATGATCGCGTGGAGCTTGTTGTCCACTTCACCGCCGGTCCACAACAGGCGCATGGCGTTCTGCGACATTTCCAGCCCGCTCACGGCAACGCCGCCGGCATTCGACGCCTTGCCTGGCGCGAACAAAATGTCTGCTTCAATGAACACGTCCACGGCCTCAAGGGTCGTCGGCATGTTCGCGCCTTCCGCCACGCACATGCAGCCGTTACGCAACAAGGTGCGAGCGGCCTCGGCATCGAGCTCGTTTTGTGTCGCGCACGGCAGTGCGATGTCACAGCTCAGGGACCACGGGAGTTCGCCGCCACGGAATTCCAGACCAAAACGGCTGGCCAGTTCGCGGATACGACCGCGCTGGACGTTTTTCAGCTCCAGCGCGGCCAGCCACTGCTCTTCGGTCAAACCGCTTTCGCAGTACAGCGTGCCTTCGGAATCAGACAGCGAAATAACCTTGCCCCCAAGGTCCATCACCTTGCGTGCAGCGTATTGCGCGACATTGCCGGAGCCGGAGATCGCCACGCGTTTGCCCTCGACCGTCAGTCCGCGACGCTTGAGCATCTCTTCGGCGAAGTAGACACAACCAAAACCGGTGGCTTCCGGGCGAATCAGACTGCCGCCATAGCTCGGGCCTTTACCGGTCAGCACGCTGGTGAACTGGTTACTCAGGCGCTTGTACTGGCCGAACAGGAAGCCGATCTCCCGGGCGCCGACACCAATGTCACCGGCCGGCACATCCACATCGGCACCGATGTGGCGGTACAACTCGCTCATGAACGCCTGGCAGAAGCGCATGACTTCGGCGTCGCTTTTGCCCTTAGGGTCGAAATCCGAACCGCCCTTGCCACCGCCCATTGGCAGTGAAGTCAGGGAGTTTTTGAACGTCTGCTCGAAAGCGAGGAACTTCAGCACGCCCAGATTCACCGAGGGATGGAAGCGCAAGCCACCCTTGTACGGGCCGATCGCGCTGTTCATCTGGACGCGGAACCCGCGATTGACCTGCACCTTGCCCTGATCGTCGACCCAGGAAACCCGAAAAACAACCGCCCGCTCCGGCTCACAAATACGCTCCAGAATGCCGGAGGTCAGATAGTGTGGATTGGCTTCGAGAAACGGCCACAGGCTACGCAAGACCTCTTCAACCGCTTGGTGAAACTCGGGTTGATCCGGGTCGCGTTTTTTCAGGCGCGCAAGGAAGGATTCGACGGATTCGATCATGGAAAAGTCTCGGCAAATTTATTGTCGTTGGAGGAGATTGAGCCGGACTGTAACAAACGATTCATGCACGAGAACAGCGCATAACGTCGCATTTATGAAATTAAATGGTGCGCAGGATATAAATTAATCTGGTTTTTTAGCTTTTTTGCACCTGAATGGGGATTCACAACTCAAGTCTTGCACCATCAGGTACACCGTCTTCGCGGGCAAGCCCGCTCCCACTGTGTCCGTGAAGCTTTGCGTATCCCGGGCAATCCACATTCCCGTGGGAGCGGGCTTTCCTGCGATGAATTCACCGCGATCCCACTGAAAAACGCATAAAAAAACGGAGCCCCGAAGGCTCCGTTTTTCATGCAACCGACCCGGTATCAGGCCAGTTTTTTGTGCCGTACACGATGCGGCTGGGCAGCTGCTTCGCCGAGACGCTTTTTGCGATCGGCTTCGTATTCGGTGTAGTTGCCTTCGAAGAACACCGCTTGCGAGTCGTCTTCGTACGCCAGGATGTGAGTCGCGACGCGGTCAAGGAACCACCGATCGTGAGAGATCACAATGGCGGCGCCCGGGAAGTCGAGCAGTGCTTCTTCCAGGGAACGCAGGGTTTCAACGTCGAGGTCGTTGGACGGTTCGTCGAGCAGCAGGACGTTGCCGCCCTCCTTCAGGGTCAGGGCCAGGTGCAAGCGACCGCGCTCACCACCGGACAGGTCCTTGACGAACTTCTGCTGATCGCCGCCCTTGAAGTTGAAACGCCCCACGTAGGTACGCGACGGAATCTCGTAGTTGCCGATGCGGATCTGGTCGGAACCGTCGGAGATTTGCTGGAACACAGTCTTGCTGCCGTCCAGGTCTTCGCGGCTCTGATCGACGCACGCCAGTTGCACGGTTTCGCCGACTTCGATGCTGCCCGAATCCGGTGTTTCCTTGCCCATCAGCATGCGGAACAGGGTCGATTTACCGGCACCGTTACCACCGATCACGCCAACGATGGCGCCTTTAGGCATGGAGAACGACAGGTTGTCGATCAGCACGCGATCGCCATACCCCTTGGAAACGTTCTTGAATTCGATGACCTTGTCGCCCAGGCGCGGACCGGCCGGGATGTAGATCTCGTTGGTTTCGCTGCGCTTCTGGAATTCCTGCGATTGCATTTCTTCGAAGCGTTGCAGACGAGCCTTGGATTTGGACTGGCGGGCCTTGGCGCCTTGGCGCACCCACTCCAGTTCTTCCTTCATGGCTTTTTCGTGGGCCGACTGCTGCTTGGATTCGGCAGCCAGACGATTGGACTTGGCTTCAAGCCAACCCGAATAGTTGCCTTCGTACGGGATGCCGGCACCGCGGTCGAGTTCCAGAATCCAGCCGGCGACGTTGTCCAGGAAGTAACGGTCGTGCGTGATCGCAACCACGGTACCCGGGAAATCGTGCAGGAAGTGCTCCAGCCAGGCGACGGAATCGGCGTCCAGGTGGTTGGTTGGTTCGTCGAGCAGCAGCATGTCCGGAGCGGACAGCAGCAGGCGGCACAGGGCCACGCGACGCTTTTCACCACCGGACAGGAATTCGACTTTCGCGTCCCATGCTGGCAGGCGCAGCGCATCGGCGGCGACTTCCAGTTGACGCTCAAGGTTGTGACCGTCGCTTGCCTGCAGAATGGCTTCGAGCTTGGCCTGTTCAGCCGCCAGCTTGTCGAAGTCGGCATCTTCTTCAGCGTAAGCCGCGTAGACCTCGTCCAGGCGCGCCTGGGCGTTCTTGATCACGCTGACCGCTTCCTCAACCACTTCACGCACGGTTTTGGTCGGGTCCAGGATCGGTTCCTGTGGCAGGTAGCCGATGTTCAGTTCCGGCATCGGACGGGCTTCGCCTTCGAACTCGGTGTCGACGCCGGCCATGATTTTCAGCAACGTGGACTTACCCGAACCGTTGAGGCCGAGTACGCCGATCTTGGCGCCAGGGAAGAACGACAGAGAAATGTTTTTCAGGATTTCCCGCTTCGGCGGAACAACTTTGCCGAGCCGATGCATGGTGAAGACGTATTGAGCCATGGAGAACCTTGGGTCAGTGACAGATGAATGATTGGAGCGCAGGCGAAGCCTGGCCAGACTGTGCGCGTCGTCCGATTGATGGCGATCAATACGTGCACGCTGAAAAAGTCTGAGTCTAGGAGCTGGAACGCTCCCGCGTAACCGGCAAAGCTACCTGATTGACGGAAGGCAGTCCAGCCGACAGGGGCTGGCACTTAGCCACAACTCAAGGCATGCTAGCCGCCCTTCGGGCGTCAGGCTTATAGTGCACGTCGCGCCAGTCCAGTCAAACCGCAGGATTCCAGTTTGTCTAATGCCACTCCGCAAGCTTCCGTGAGCGCTCCCAGTCCTGCGACCGGCTCGCCCCTGCGCGGAACCCTGAAAGGCGCGCTGGCGACACTCGTTCTGTTGCTGCTCGCCCTGCTGTTCTGGCAGTTGCTGGATCAACTTCGCGAAACCCAGAAACACCAGCGCCAATACACCATCGATTACACCGCCGACCTGGCCGCGCAAGTCAGCCTGAACATGGCGCTCAACGCGCAAATCGCCCTCAACCTGCTACCGATCGTCGAACAACCGCAAAGCGCCGACGAACAGCGGGCGTTACTGCGCAAGCTGCAACAGTCATTACCGGAACTACGCAGCCTGGCGTTGCTCAGCCCCTCCGGGAAAATCCTCAACGACAGCGCCGATGACAGTCAGGACGCCGACTACCTGAGTGAACTGGTCCGGCGCAGTCATGCCCAGGCCCACTACTTCAGCAACGCCGATGACGGTTCGGTGGTGCATCTACTGCTGCATCAAGCCAGCGGCAGCTCCCGAGGCTATTGGGCCCTGCGCCTGACACCGACCTTTTTCTCGACGCTGACCAAACAGAGCGAGGCCGGCATCCGTCCGCTGTGGCTGGTGGAAAACCGCATTAATCGCCAGATCATCAGCCGCGATGATGCCGTGCCCTCCAGCACGCCAGCCGTGCTGACGCCGGATGAATTGGCCAGCAGTGTGCTGACCGTGCCGTTGAGCAGCAGCGACTGGCAAATGCGCGGGTTGTTCGATCGGCAACGGGTGCTCGAAGAGCTGCTGCCGGCGTTCATTGGCAAATGCCTGCTGGGCCTGGCGTTTTCGCTGCTACCGTTCATTGCGCTGCTGAACATGCGCCGCCGCCAACGCCAGTTGAATGAGGGGCGTCGACGCTACCAGGACATTTTCGAAGGCACCGGCGTTGCACTCTGTGTACTCGACGTATCGGGGCTCAAGGGCGCTTTCGACAAGGCGCAGTTGCAGAGCAACGAACAATTGCAGGCCTGGCTTGAGCGCCCGGAACAACGCCGGCAACTGCTTCAGGAGTTGCGCATCACCGAGGTCAACCAGGTTGCCCTGCAACTGCTCAACGTCAACGCTTGCGGGCAGGCCTGGAACCTGTTGATCGACGGCAATGCACAGAACGGCACGGCCATTGGCAATCAAGTGCTCGAAGCGGTGTTTAACCAGCAGCGACAGCTTGAGCTGGAAATCAAACTGCAGGGTGCCAACGACCGCGATCAGCACTTGTGGCTGGTCCTGCGCCTGCCGGTCGATCAGAACGACTATAAAGCGGTGATCCTGAGCATTACCGACATCACCAGCCGCAAGCTGATCGAGCTGTCACTGCTGGAACGCGAAGGGTTCTGGTCCGATGTGGTGCGCACCGTGCCGGATCACCTGTACGTGCAGGACGTAATCAGCCAGCGGATGATTTTCAGCAACCACCACCTCGGCCAGACCCTCGGATACGACCCTACCGAACTGCATCAGATGGGTGAGTATTTCTGGGAAATCCTGCTGCACCCCGAGGATGCCGATTTCTACCATCGCTCGCGCCAGATCCAGCGTCAGGCGGGTTACAGCCAATTGATGCAGTGCCAACTGCGCTTCCGTCATCGTGATGGCAAATGGCGGCGGTTCGAGATTCGTGAACAGGCCCTGGCACGGGACAAGCACAATCAGGTCACGCGCATCATCGGGGTGGCGAAGGACATCACCGATCAGATCGAAGCCAGTGAATCGTTGCGCGACAGCGAACAGCGTTACCGGATGCTCGCCGAAAGCATCAGCGACGTGATTTTCTCCACCGACAGCAAACTGTCGCTCAACTACGTCAGCCCCTCGGTGCAAGCCGTGCTGGGTTATGACGCAGAGTGGATCTTCCAGAACGGCTGGCAATCGATCGTCGCCAACCCGCAACAATTGACCGGCATCTTCCACCTGATGGACCGGGTCAGCAAAGCGCTGGATAAACCCGAGCAACTGGCGCTGTTGCGCAGCCAGGTGCAGACCCAACTGTTCCTGTTCGATTGCCTGCGCGCCGATGGCCGCAAGATCCCCATCGAGTTGCGACTGGTGCTGGTCTGGGACGAACACGGCGCGTTTGAAGGCGTGCTGGGGGTCGGTCGTGACATCAGCCAGCAACGCCGCGCCGAGAAAGACCTGCGCATGGCGGCCACGGTATTTGAACACTCGACCTCGGCGATTCTGATCACCGACCCGGCCGGTTACATCGTTCAGGCCAACGAAGCGTTCAGTCGCGTCAGCGGCTATGCCGTGGAACAAGTGCTCGACCAGTTACCGAACATGCTGACTGTCGACGAGCAGCAGGACGCTCATCTGCGCTACGTGCTCAAGCAACTGCATCAGAACAGTACGTGGGAAGGCGAAGTCTGGCTCAAGCGCCGCAACGGCGAACACTACCCGGCCTGGGTCGGAATCACGGCGGTGCTGGACGACGAAGGCGACCTGGCCAGTTATGTGTGCTTCTTCAGCGACATCAGCGAGCGCAAGGCCAGTGAACAGCGGATTCACCGCCTCGCCTACTACGACGCCCTGACTCATCTTCCCAACCGCACGCTGTTCCAGGATCGCCTGCACACGGCGCTGCAATCGGCGGACCGGCAGAAGTCATGGGTGGTGCTGATGTTCCTCGACCTCGACCGTTTCAAGCCGATCAACGATTCACTCGGCCACGCCGCCGGCGACCGCATGCTCAAGGAAATGGCCACGCGCCTGCTCGGCTGCGTCGATGATGACGACACCGTGGCCCGCATGGGTGGCGACGAATTCACCTTGCTGCTGCAACCCCGGGTCAACCGCGAAATCGCGCTGAACCGGGCGATCCACGTGGCGGAACAGATTCTGGCCAGCCTGGTGAAACCCTTTGTACTGGAGGGCCGCGAGTTCTTCGTCACGGCCAGTATCGGCATCGCCCTGAGCCCGCAGGACGGCAATGAACTTAGCCAATTGATGAAAAATGCCGACACGGCGATGTACCACGCCAAGGAACGCGGCAAGAACAACTTCCAGTTTTATCAGGCGGACATGAACGCCAGCGCACTGGAACGCCTGGAGCTGGAAAGTGATCTGCGACACGCCCTGGAACAGAACGAATTCGTGCTGTATTACCAGCCGCAATTCAGCGGCGACGGCAAACGCTTGACCGGTGCCGAAGCCCTGTTGCGCTGGAGTCATCCACGACGCGGGCTGGTGCCGCCGGGGGATTTCATTCCGGTGCTCGAAGAGCTCGGCCTGGTGGTGGATGTCGGCGACTGGGTCATCGGCGAAGCGTGCCGCCAGCTCAAGACCTGGCACCAGACGAAAGTCCGCGTGCCAAAAGTATCGGTGAACATCTCGGCGCGGCAGTTCTCCGACGGCCAGTTGGGCACGCGGATCGCCACCATCCTCAAGGAAACCGGCCTGCCGCCGGCGTGCCTGGAGCTGGAGCTGACCGAAAGTATCCTGATGCGCGAAGTCAGCGAGGCGATGCAGATTCTCGCCGGGTTGAAAAACCTCGGCCTGAGCATTGCGGTCGATGACTTCGGCACCGGCTACTCATCGCTCAACTATCTCAAGCAGTTCCCGATCGACGTTCTGAAAATCGACCGCACGTTTGTCGATGGCCTGCCGTCCGGTGAACAGGATGCGCAAATTGCCCGGGCGATCATCGCCATGGCACACAGCCTGAACCTGGCGGTGATCGCCGAGGGCGTGGAAACCCAAGAGCAACTCGACTTCCTGCGCGAGCATGGTTGCGATGAGGTTCAGGGCTATCTGTTCGGCCGGCCGATGCCACCCAGCCGCTTTGAAGCACAGTTCAGCAATGATGCCCTCTTCATGCTCGACTGAAGTCCTGCTGAGAGGCTGATGACCCCATCGCGAGCAAGCTCCCTCCCACAGTGGATCTTCAGTGTTCGCGCATTTTATGTACACCCGAGAACTTGTGGGAGCGGGCTTGCCCGCGATGAGGCCTGCATGATCACCGCTGATCCCTTCATGAAGCCCACTTGTCTGCGACATGATGTCGTTTCATATGCCATCCAAAACCCGTTGGGTTAGAATGCCCCCCTTTTCTGCCCCCGATCCTTGAGGACCGCCATGTTCAGCCGTGATTTGACTATTGCCAAGTACGACGCCGATCTTTTTGCCGCCATGGAGCAAGAAGCTCAGCGCCAGGAAGAACACATCGAGCTGATCGCTTCGGAAAACTACACCAGCCCAGCGGTGATGGAGGCTCAAGGCTCGGTTCTGACCAACAAGTACGCCGAAGGCTACCCGGGCAAGCGCTACTACGGTGGTTGCGAGTACGTCGACGTCGTTGAGCAGCTGGCCATCGATCGTGCCAAGGAACTGTTCGGCGCCGATTACGCCAACGTTCAGCCACACGCCGGTTCGCAAGCCAACAGCGCGGTTTACCTGGCACTGCTGCAAGCCGGCGACACCATCCTGGGCATGAGCCTGGCCCACGGTGGTCACCTGACCCACGGCGCCAGCGTTTCGTCCTCCGGCAAGCTGTACAACGCCATCCAGTACGGCATCGACGCCAACGGCCTGATCGACTACGACGAAGTCGAGCGCCTGGCAGTTGAGCACAAGCCGAAAATGATCGTGGCCGGTTTCTCTGCTTACTCGCAGATCCTCGACTTCCCGCGCTTCCGTGCAATCGCCGACAAGGTTGGCGCCTACTTGTTCGTCGACATGGCCCACGTGGCCGGTCTGGTCGCCGCTGGCGTCTACCCGAACCCGGTGCCATTCGCTGACGTCGTGACCACCACCACGCACAAGACCCTGCGCGGTCCACGTGGCGGCCTGATCCTGGCTCGCGCCAATGCCGACATCGAGAAGAAGCTGAACTCCGCGGTATTCCCGGGCGCCCAGGGTGGCCCGCTGGAGCACGTGATCGCCGCTAAAGCGATCTGCTTCAAGGAAGCACTGCAGCCTGAGTTCAAGACCTACCAGCAACAAGTGGTGAAAAACGCCAAGGCCATGGCCGGCGTGTTCATCGAACGCGGTTTCGACGTCGTTTCCGGCGGTACTGAAAACCACCTGTTCCTGCTGTCACTGATCAAGCAGGAAATCTCCGGTAAAGACGCCGACGCCGCTCTGGGCAAAGCATTCATTACCGTGAACAAGAACTCCGTACCAAATGATCCACGCTCCCCGTTCGTCACCTCCGGCCTGCGCTTCGGCACTCCGGCTGTGACCACTCGCGGCTTCAAGGAAGCCGAGTGCAAGGAACTGGCCGGCTGGATCTGCGACATCCTGGCTGACCTGAACAACGAAGCGGTGATCGACGCCGTTCGTGAGAAGGTCAAGGCCATCTGCAAGAAGTTGCCGGTTTACGGCGCTTGATAGCAGCAGCTTGAATAAACCCGGCCTGACAGCCGGGTTTTTTTTGCCTGTTATTTTTGCACCCCTGCAAACTTCGACACTTCTTTAATTGAAAACTACTGAAACATCAAAGTCCAAAAACAACTACTCATTCTCGTCCCTCGACTGTTAGCTTAATAACCAGCCGACAACTTCGGCCAACTTTACAAATTAAAACCACACACAGGGAATGAACAACATGAGCCAAAACAAAGAGCGGTCCTTTATTGCCACAATGACAACCAGCCATGGCAACTTGCATTTACCAGGTATCACCCACGGTAAAACAACACGCATCAAAAAACTTGATTTTGACACATGGTCTTTTGAAGCCAACATGGACGTATCCAGTTATCTTTGCGTTAAAGCAAACACTGCACCCAAGCAGCTAAAATTCGAGTTTCATTGCATCGACGACTATTACTCCATTTATCTGATCACTGACGGCCCGTATCACCGGTATGCACTGAGTAATGAAGACAAAGACTTCATCAGCGCCTTCCGCCCTGACCATGACCAGACAACCTTTAACTTGCTAGATAAAAACGGAAACATCATAACCCTCGACCAGATCGACAACGACACTCCGACACTCAGGATTCAGACGCGGGGCGGCCGGACGCTCAGCGTACGGGGCAATACAGCGGTAGGCGGCCTGGTTTGCACAGGCAAAGTCACAGCACAGCCTCTGGACTTCAAACTTGAAATACTGACCCGAGGCACTCTCTGAGTCATTCTCCCGACTTGCCAATATTGAATGCAAAAAAATCAACATGGACGAACTAAAATCAAGCATGGACTGCCTGAAATGAAAACCGACCGACAACTATCTTTCACCGCAACCTTTGGCACAGAAACAACGTTATTGAATTTCCTGGAGATCGCACTTGGCAAACGGGCAATAGTCAACTCAGGACTTGCCAGCGGTGGATTTTTCACCGGAAAGCGTCAAAGCCGGGATGATTCACACTTAATTGGTTTTCGCCCCGATGTCCCGGTAGACGCCAAACCTCGCCTACAGCTTTATTTCAGACATACGCAACGTCATTACAGGCTCTATGTCCGAACAGCAGGAGATTATTATGGAAAATGTCTCAGCATGAGTGACAACGGATTACTTGGGGCATTCCCTTCTGATGACTCGAACATCTTTGCGCTGAGAGACGAACGCGGAAACATGCTGACCCTTGATACTATAAAAAGTGAATCGCTCAGTATTTATCTGCAGCCGAAGGAGTCTGGACTTCTACATCAACACAAAGAGCATGATTCAACCTATCTTTATGTCGCAGACAAAGGGGGTTCCCCCTTGGCTTTCAATCTGCACATCCTGGAAAGAAATGCCCCTTACGTCAGCAGCCCCGATGAGGTCTGACGATCCAGGCATTCAATACCGCTGAGCCGCGGCGGACGTCCCCTCCCGACTCAAAACCGGGAGGGGCATAGTCGGGGTGAGGCGGTGATCACCGCCGCCTCACCTGAAAACAACCCAAATTCTGCACACTACTGCGCTGCCACCCGTGCAAATCCTTCGCGAATCTTCTCTTGCGGCAAGTCATCGGCAATAAACACGATCACGCTTTCGCGGGCCTCATCGTCTGCCCACTCGGTATCCCAATCGAAACCATACAGTTTCAGCACCCCCTGAAACACCATGCGCCGAGACTCACCGAGGATGTTCAATACACCTTTGTAGCGCAGCAGTTGCTTGCCATGCTCTTCGAGCAATTCATTCATGAACTCGCTGAGCTTGTCGATATCCAGCGGTTTGTCGGTGCGCAGCACCAGGCTGGAGATACGGTCGATGGATGGCGCCTTGCTTACCGGACGCAGACTCACGCCACCGCCAAGGTCGGCATTCAGATTGAAACCGCGCACGTCGAGCAATTCGGCCAGATCGATCTGGCCGTGATCGACCACGCGGATCGGCGCACGCCGGTTGATACGGGTCAGCCGTTCACTCAATGCGATGAACGTCGGCTCATCCACCAGATCGCGCTTGCTCACCAGCAAGCGGTCTGCGAAACCGATTTGCGCCTGGGCAATGGTTTGAGCCAGGTGCGTGTCGGCATGCGCCGCGTCGACCAGGGTGATGATGCCGTCGAGGAGGTAGCGTTCACGCAGTTCTTCGTCGATGAAGAACGTTTGCGCCACCGGAGCCGGGTCCGCCAGGCCAGTGCATTCGATCACCAGGCGATCGAAGGCGATGTCGCCGCTGTCCAGGCGTTCGAGCAACAGGTACAGCGCCTTGGTCAGGTCGGTGTGGATGGTGCAGCAGACGCAGCCGTTGGACAGCGTCATGACTTGTACCGGCTCGTCGCCCAACAGTTGGGTATCGATACCGGCATCACTGAATTCGTTTTCGATCACGGCTATTTTCAGGCCGTGCTCTGCTTTCAACAGGTGACGCAACAGCGTGGTCTTGCCGGCGCCAAGGAAGCCGCTGAGGATCGTGACGGGGATGGGAGAGGACAAACTGAATCTCCTGCTTCATAAAATAAAAAGTGAACACAAAAACAAATGTGGGAGCGGGCTTGCCCGCGATAGCGATTTACCATTCAACATCAATGCTGACTGATAGTCCGTCATCGCGGGCAAGCCCGCTCCCACAGGGGTTGCATCAATCTGGCTGTCGGATCAACAGCACTTCGGCCCACCCTTGCCACCGTAACGCGCTTCCTGACGTTCGCGGAAGAACATTTCGTAGCTCATCACCGGTTTGTCCGGGTGTTTGGTTTGCATATGCTCGACGTAGGTGTCGTAGTCGGGCATGCCGACCATCAGGCGCGCGGCCTGACCGAGGTATTTACCGAGGCGACTCAGGTCATTGAACATGTTTGCAATCCTCGATTACGCGTCAGGCAGGGCGTGGAATGGTGATTCTTTATCCGTGCGCTCTTTTTTACCCCAGGAGGCAATGCCGACCTTGAGTGCATAGAACAGGATGCTGAAGACCACGAACAGGAACAGCGCCGTCAGCGTAGCGTTGGTGTAGGCATTGAAGATCACGTGCTGCATCTGCGTGATGTCCTTGGCCGGGGCGAGGATCTGACCGTTGGCCAGCGCATCGCTGTACTTCTTGGCCAGCGACAGAAAGCCGATCGCCGGGTTGGCGTCGAACAGCTTGATGAAGCCTGCGGTGGTGGTGCAGATCAGCAGCCAGACCGCTGGCACCAACGTCACCCAGATGTAGCGCTGGCGTTTCATTTTGATCAGCACAACGGTGCCGAGCATCAGCGCGATACCGGCCAGCATCTGGTTGGAGATGCCGAACAGCGGCCACAAGGTGTTGATGCCACCCAACGGATCGATGACGCCCTGATACAGCAACCAACCCCACATCGCTACACAACCGGCGGTGGCGATCAGGTTGGCGGTCCAGGATTCCGTACGTTTCAGCGCCGGCACGAAAGAGCCCAGCAAATCCTGAAGCATGAAACGACCGGCACGGGTACCGGCGTCGACAGCCGTCAGGATGAACAGCGCTTCGAACAGGATCGCAAAGTGGTACCAGAACGCCATGGTGTTTTCACCCGGCAGGACACTGTGCAGGATCTGCGCGATACCGACCGCCAGGGTCGGCGCACCACCGGCACGGGCCAGGATGGTGGTTTCGCCGATGTCATGGGCCACGGCTTGCAGGGCTTCCGGGGTAATGGCAAAACCCCAGCCGCTGACCGCTTGCGCCACCGCTACCACATCACCGCCGACCACGGCCGCCGGACTGTTCATCGCGAAGTACACGCCTGGTTCGATCACCGAGGCGGCAACCATGGCCATGATCGCCACGAAGGACTCCATCAGCATGCCGCCGTAACCGATGTAACGGGCGTTGGTTTCGTTATCCAGCAGTTTTGGCGTGGTGCCGGAAGAGATCAGCGCGTGGAAACCCGAGACCGCGCCACAGGCGATGGTGATGAACAGGAACGGGAACAGACCGCCCTTCCACACCGGGCCGGTGCCGTCGATGAACTGGGTCAGCGCGGGCATTTTCAGCTCGGGCATGGTCACCAGAATGCCGATCGCGAGGGCGACGATGGTGCCGATTTTCAGGAAGGTCGACAGGTAGTCACGCGGGGCCAGAATCAGCCACACCGGTAACACGGCGGCCACAAAACCGTAGCCGATCAACATCCAGGTAATCTGGATGCCGGTGAAGCTGAACGCCTTGGCCCAGACCGGGTCAGCGGCAATCTGCCCGCCCAGCCAGATCGAACCGAGCAGCAGCAACACGCCGACCACGGAGATTTCACCGATGCGGCCCGGGCGGATGTAGCGCATATAGATGCCCATGAACATCGCGATCGGGATGGTCGCCATCACCGTGAAAATGCCCCAAGGGCTTTCAGCCAGGGCTTTCACGACGATCAGTGCCAGCACCGCGAGGATGATGATCATGATCAGGAAGCAGCCAAACAGTGCGATGGTGCCCGGGATGCGGCCCATTTCTTCACGGACCATGTCGCCCAGGGACCGACCGTTGCGGCGGGTCGACATGAACAACACCATGAAGTCCTGAACAGAACCGGCCAGTACCACGCCCGCGATTATCCACAGAGTACCCGGCAGGTAACCCATCTGCGCCGCCAATACCGGACCGACCAGAGGACCAGCGCCAGCGATGGCCGCGAAGTGGTGGCCGAAAAGAATGTGTTTGTTGGTCGGCACATAGTCCAGACCATCATTATTGAGTACGGCGGGGGTCGCCCGTCGCGGGTCGAGTTGCATCACATTGTTAGCGATGAACAGACTGTAGTAGCGATACGCAACCAGATATATGGCCACCGCCGCGACCACAATCCACAAGGCGTTGATTGCCTCTCCGCGGCGCAGTGCCACTACCCCAAGTGCGCACGCACCGACGATTGCCAGCAGCAGCCAGGGTAAGTGGCTTAGCAGGCTATTATTATTTTTCATTTTATGATTCCAGCCAGAGTGGACAAGAAAGAAAGCCACCCCGAGTTTAGCTCTCCTGACGGCAAAGGCCATACCCCAACATTGGTCTAAACGCCTGTCTGCGCTGGCAGGCTTTGATATTGCGGGTCTATAGTCAGCGTACCTTTTCGAGGATTACGCCATGAGCGAGCACGCCGCCGATCGCCGCCGCTTCAAACGTATCGCGTTCGATGCCAAAACCGAGTTGAGCCAAGGGGAATACATCTGGCCGGTGAAGCTGATCGACCTGTCGCTCAAGGGACTGCTGATCGAGAAGCCCGAGCCGTGGCTGGGTAATCGAGAGTGGCATTTCCTGGTCGATATTCACCTCACCGATGACGTTGCCATCAAGATGGATGTGCAACTGACCCACGATGATCATGGCCAGCTTGGCTTCGTCTGCAAACACATCAGCCTGGAATCGATTGAACGCCTGCGGCGGTTGATTGAACTCAACGTGGGAGACTCGCAAGAGCTGGAACGTGAGCTGGGGGCGTTGATCGAGATCTGAATTCACCCCCGGCTCCTACAGGAATTGCGGGTTACTCGAACAACGCGTCCAGTGCCTGTTCCAGACGGGTCACTGCAATTATCTGCAACCCCGGCGGTGATTCTTTCGGCGCATTGCCCTTGGGCACGATGGCGCGCTTGAAGCCGTGCTTGGCGGCTTCTTTCAGGCGTTCCTGACCGCTTGGCACCGGGCGCACTTCGCCCGACAGGCCGACTTCGCCAAACACCAACAGATCATGCGGCAGTGGCCGGTTACGCAAACTGGACATGACGGCCGCCATCAACGCCAGGTCTGATGCTGTTTCCAGCACCTTCACCCCGCCCACCACATTGAGGAATACGTCCTGATCGTGGGTCGGAATGCCGCCATGACGGTGTAAAACCGCGAGCAGCATCGCCAGGCGATTCTGATCCAGCCCCAGTGTTACCCGGCGCGGGTTGGCCAAATGACTGTCGTCCACCAAGGCCTGGACTTCCACCAGCATCGGTCGTGTGCCTTCCCACGTCGCCATGACCACACTGCCCGGAACTTCTTCCTGAGCGCGGGTGAGAAAAATCGCCGAGGGATTGGAGACTTCTTTCAAGCCCTTGTCGGTCATGCCGAACACACCCAATTCGTTAACTGCGCCAAAACGGTTTTTCACCGCCCGCAGTAAACGCAGACGCCCATCGGATTCGCCTTCGAAATACAAAACGGTGTCGACCATGTGCTCCAGCACGCGCGGACCGGCCAGAGCACCTTCTTTGGTCACGTGGCCGACCAGGAAAATCGCCGTGCCGCTCTGCTTGGCATAACGCACCAGCAGCGCTGCGCTCTCGCGAACCTGCGAGACACCGCCCGGTGCCGATTGCAGTTGTTCGGTGAAGATCGTCTGGATCGAGTCGATCACCATGACCTTGGGTTTTTCCACCCGGGCCGTGGCGATGATGGTTTCGATGCAGGTTTCGGTCATCACCCGCAGTTGGTCCTGCGGCAAACCCAGCCGGCGGGCGCGCATGGCCACTTGTTGCTGCGATTCTTCGCCGGTGACGTACAGCGCCGGCATGCTTTTGGCGAGGTTGCACAAGGTTTGCAACAGGATGGTCGACTTACCGATGCCAGGGTCACCGCCGATCAGCACTACCGAACCGTCGACCAGGCCACCGCCCAGCACCCGATCGAGTTCACTGGAGGCTGTGGAAAACCGCGGTATTTCTTCGACACTGACTTCGGCCAGTGTCTTGATCTGGGCCTGCTGACCGGTCCAGCCAGTGCGACCGCTCGGGGCGGCGGCGCCACCGCTTTCCACCATGGTTTCGGTCAGCGTGTTCCAGGCCCCGCACTCGCCGCATTGGCCGGCCCACTTGGGGAAGGTTGAGCCACACTCGGTGCAGCCGTACATGCGCTTGGCCTTGGCCATCTGAACTCCCGGCAAAAACCGCGATGATAGCTCAGCTGACACCGATCAGCGCGGCGCGGCGGTACGGATTTCGCCGCTGGCCAGACGCGTGGCGCTGTTGCCTAACGGATCTTCGGCGTTCAGGTCCGCGCCTTTGGCCTTGAGTGCATCGAGCAGCTCGGCACGTTTGAACAATCCGGCGTACATCGCCGCAGTCTGCCCCGCGCCGTTGCGCTGGTCCGGACTGCAACCGGCCGACAACAAGGTCCGGGCGATTTGCACTTCGCCTTTGAAAATCGCCCCCATCAATGCCGTGTTGCCTCGCTGGTCCTGAGCACAGGCATCCGCGCCGGCGGCGAGCAAGCGATCGACTGCGCCGGTCTGGCCGTGATAGGCCGCCAGTATCAACGCGGTATAACCCTTGCCATCGCGGGTATCGAGCGAGTATCCAGCCTCGATGAACGTGTCGAGCATTGGCACATCACCACGGCGGGCGGCGTCGAAGTAGTAATCCTGCAATTGAGCAGACAGCTCGGCCGCATCGTCACTTGTGGAGGAAAAGGCACTGGTCGAAAGCAACGCCAGCACCAGAAACAGATAATCACGCATCGCAATCTCCTTGGCTCGACGGGACCTCACCCGAGGTCCCGCTTTTCAGGCAAACGCGGTCAGTCGACCAGGTTGGCCGCCAGCGCCTTGACCCGGCTCAGGTCACCCTTGGCCACCTTGGTCACGCCCGTCCCGTATTCCGGGTCGGCCTTGTAGAGGAACGACAGGATGATGTGCTTGCTCTCGTCATCGGTTGTCGCGAGCGAACCGCCAAAACTCTCGATCAGGTCATTTCGCTCTTTTTTGCTGAAGGAGCGATACAGATCACCAGCCTGCTTGAAGTTTTGCTCGCGCTGGATCTTCGCCTGCTGGGTGCTGCCCGTCAGCGCCGATTGGCTGTAGCGCGCGGCTTGCGGTTCTTCGCGGGGCATTAGACGACTCGGCTGATAATTCACGCCTGTACTGCTTTGACCGATGTTCATCGCGCCGTCCTGATTACCGTTATTCACGGCAACTTTTGGCGCATTGATCGGCAACTGCAGCGCATTGGCGCCCAGACGATAGAGTTGCGTATCGGCGTAGGAAAACACTCGCCCTTGCAATAAGCGATCTTCCGAAGGCTCGATACCGGGAACAAGATTGGCGGGGGCCATGGCAACTTGTTCGGTTTCCTGGAAGACATTCGAAGGATTACGATTCAAGACCATTTGTCCAACTTTTCGCTCAGGAACTCCCGGCCAGATCTTGGTCGCGTCCAATGGATCGAAATCAAACTTGTACAGATCTTGTGATTTTACAACCTGAACGTACAAGTCCCACTTCGGAAAGTCGCCCTTGTTAATATGCGCAACCAAGTCATTTGTCATATGACTGTAATCTTTACCTTGAACTTCTGTCACGGACTTTGGATCGAGATTATTAATCCCCTGCAAACTCTTCCAGTGAAACTTCACGTAGTGCACATCGCCTTTGGCGTTAACTAACTTGTAGGCGTGCACACCGTTGCCATCCATTTCCCGATAACTGGCGGGAGTACCAGAGTTGGAATACAACTCGGTCAGGGTGCGAGTGGCTTCCGGGACATGGGAGAAGAAGTCGAAACGCCGCGAATCATCGTCGAGGTTGGTGCGAGGGTCTGGTTTAAACGCATGGACCATGTCTGGAAACTTGATCGCGTCACGGATGAAGAAGGTCGGAAAATTGTTGCCCACCAGGTCCCAGTTGCCGTCGGCGGTGTAGAACTTGGTGGCGAAACCGCGAGGGTCGCGCAGGGTTTCCGGCGAATGGTTGCCATGAACAACGGCGGAGAAACGCACGAACACCGGTGTGCTCTGGCCACCAGCAAACACTTTCGCCTTGGTCAGGTCGCTCAGGTCATTGGTCACGGTGAACGTGCCATGGGCCCCGGTGCCACGAGCATGCACCACACGCTCAGGAATGCGCTCACGGTCAAAGCGCTGCAGCTTCTGGATCAGTTGCACGTCCTGCAACAGCACCGGGCCAGTGGCACCCGCGGTTTGTGAGTTCTGGTTATCCCCCACGGCAGCACCGTTATCGCGGGTCAGTGTTGCAGCATGGACGGAGAAGGACAGTAGAGTGGCGGTTAAAACGCCAAAGGTACGCCGATGGGAAAAAGTCCCCAGGCCGATGGTCGAAGTCATATCAGGTTCCTCTGTTTTCAAGACGCACTCCCAGTGCGTGGACCAGAGGCTAGGGACCGAAGCGGTAAAACTTAAATAGAAATATCGCAACGTGACGATTCAGAATTTTATGTCGCCAATCAGTTACTTAACGCGTATTTTGCGCGCGATTGCTGGCACTTTGCCTTTTAATTGCCGGCAAACAGGTCAATTACATCGAGCATTGTAATTAGGTGTTTCGAGCACGAGTCGTTTTGCTGATTTACACTGCGTTCACCAACCTCATCTGTAACAAGGAAATAACCTATGGGCGTGATAAGTGAGTTCAAGGCCTTCGCGGTCAAAGGTAATGTGATCGACATGGCGGTCGGTATCATCGTCGGCGCGGCCTTCGGCAAGATCGTTACGTCGTTTGTCGGTGACGTGGTCATGCCGCCCATTGGCCTGTTGATCGGCGGGGTCGACTTCAGTGATCTGGCCATTACGCTTAAGGCCGCCGAAGGCAACGCCCCGGCCGTGGTGATGGCCTACGGCAAATTTATCCAGAGCATGATTGACTTCGTCATTGTCGCGCTCGCGATTTTCATGGGGATCAAAGCGATCAACCAACTGAAGCGCGAAGAGGCCGCCGCCCCGACACTGCCGCCGGTTCCGAGCAAGGAAGAAGAGTTGTTGAGCGAAATCCGCGACCTTCTCAAAGCCCAGAACAATCGGCCCTGACAGGCTGGCTGCAACAAGAAACGGCGCCTTTGGGGCGCCGTTTTTTTTACCAGAAGTTTTCCACTGCCACTTGGCCGGGTCGTCGACTGAGGCTCAAGTGCATGTCACGCTGTTTGAGCAATTTACGCGTGTCATCGATCATCTGCGGATTACCACACAACATGACCCGCGAATGCTCGGCCGTCAGCGCCACGCCTGCTGCCCGTTCCAACTCGCCATTTTCGATCAGCGTAGTGATCCGTCCATTCAGGGCGCCAGGGTGTTGCTCGCGAGTGACGGTGGCGATGAACTGCAACTTGTGGGCGTATTCGGCCAGATAATCGCGTTGCCCCAACTCGGCGATCAGCGCCTGATAAGCCAGTTCCCGGGCTTCGCGTACGCTATAGACGAGGAGAATGCGCTCGAATTTCTCCCACACTTCGAAGTCCTGCAGGATCGACAGAAACGGAGCAATGCCGGTGCCTGTGGATAACAACCAGAGGTCACGCCCATCGACAAAGCGGTCAGGGGTCAAATAACCAAAGGCCTGGCGGTCGACCAGTAAGGTATCGCCAACGTCCAGGCGACTCAGCTCGCTGGTGAACTCCCCGCCTGGCACCACAATGGAGAAGAACTCGAGAAACTCGTCATACGGTGAGGACACCATCGAATAGGCACGCCAGACCGTACCGCCATCCGCCTTGGTAACGCCTAGCCGGGCAAACTGCCCCGCCCTGAAACGAAAGCCCGGATCCCGGGTAACCCGCAGGGTAAAGAGATTCGGGGTCAACGGCTGGACGTCGAGCAAGGTTTGGCGAGTGAACTTTTCGGCACTGGCGGTCATGGGTCGCTCCATTGAACTGATACCGCCAGTGTCGCGCAAAGCAGATGATGTAAACACTGATAATTTGTAGTGTCTTTAGAAATGAGATCCGCTGTTAGTCGCACTGAGTTGTACAACTGCTTATACATCGTATATGACATACAAAAACTTGTACAAAAAACAATAAATAGAATTACATCCACCATGCTAGATAGTTTTATCTGCGCCTCCCAAAGCTAAGAACCAGATATGCACTTCCGATAGTTTTCAAGAGCAAAAAATTGCAGCACTTATGTAGGATTACTCCTACACTCGGCACGTGCTGGATCTCGGATCCAAACATGCACCCCCAAGATGTTCGCATGGAGTTACCGCAATGAAAATGTGGAAGGAGTCGCAGTTACGACAGATATACGACGCCAAGGAAATTAAATCCGCCTATGAAATCTCACTCGATCTGATCCAGTGTCTTGGCTTCAATTTCTGTGCTTTTTCAATTACATCCTCCGCGGATGGACTTAATTGCGACACGGTAAGTTTTAACAATTATCCGCCCGATTGGAACACGAAGTATGAACATGAACATTTTGGTGACATAGATCCAATACTAGCTCATTGCAATCAATCAGAGCTGCCAATTCTTTGGGAGGATGAGGTCTTTTCAAAGGCTCCTCAGTTGAGACAGGCGCAAAAAAAACAAGGCTTGCAGTATGGCTGGTCACAATCGTTACACGACGGTAGCGGTCTGCGCAGTATGTTTAGCCTGGCCAGAAGCAGCACCCCGATCACTGCCGAGGAACTGTATGGACATCTGGGTTACGTCATTTTCATCAACCACCATATGCATGATCTCGCGGCTCAAAAACTGCGGCATCGCCTGCCGGCAGCCTGCACACCTCATTTGTCGACGCGTGAAGTCGAAATCCTGAAATTGTCGGCCGACGGCAAGACCGCCTATGAATGCTCCAGAATTCTCAGCATCAGCGAACGCACCATCAATTTCCATGTGCGCAGCGCGATCCAGAAGTTTGGCGTGAACAACAAGATTGCAGCGGTGATAAAGGCGGTGAGGACGGGCGCCATCTGAATCCACCCGGTTCATGGAAAACCCGCGAGTAATCCAACCGAAAAAAAAGTACCATTTGCGGTCCCCCCTGAGTGATGACGTGTTTAACATCTCGTCGATGTGCACTCGGACGGTCCCGCCCGCTACAACGCCTTCGGCAGCGGGACACCACACCCGTTGACTACCCAGAGCCCCGCCTCATGCCCCTGCTCGAAACGCCCTTCGCCCAACTCGATCTGATCCGTCAGCCAGAGCAGCAGAACGAACCGCTGCAAGCTTTCGATGCGGCTGACGAATACCTGCTCAACCATCTGGCCGAACAACACCCCACGGCCGAGACTCGGGTATTGGTGCTCAACGACAGTTTTGGCGCGCTGGCTGCCAGCCTCGCGGGCAAGGTCCGGGTCATCAGCAGCGGCGACTCATTCCTGGCCTTTCAGGGACTGGAGAAAAACCTGATCCGTAACGGCCAGGCGTTTGACGCGGTGCCCCATGTGCCTGCCAGCGAAGTGCTCAGTGGCCCGTTTGACCGGGTATTGATCCGCGTACCGAAAACCCTGGCGTTGCTGGAGGAACAATTGATTCGCCTGCAAAGCCAACTGGCGCCGGGCGCGCAGGTGATTGCGGCGGCGATGATCAAGCATCTGCCACGTGCTGCCGGTGATCTGCTGGAACGCTACATCGGCCCGGTGCAAGCCTCCCTGGCGGTGAAAAAGGCCCGGCTATTGATCGCCACACCTGAAGCAAAAGCGCCTGCCGTGTCCCCCTACCCTTCGCGCTACCAACTCGATGACCCGGCCATTGAGCTGCTCAACCATGCCAATGTGTTCTGCCGCGAAGGCCTGGACATCGGCACGCGGGCCTTTCTGCCGCACTTGCCGAAAAACCTTGGCACCTCGCGAGTGGCCGACCTCGGGTGTGGTAATGGCGTGTTGGCCATTGCCAGTGCGCTGCAAAACCCTGAGGCGCAGTACACGTTGGTGGACGAGTCGTTCATGGCGGTGCAATCGGCCGCCGAAAACTGGCACGCGGCGCTGGGTGACAGAGCGGTCGTAGTGCGGGCAGGCGATGGCCTGGCGGGGCAAGAACCGCAATCCCTGGACGTAGTGCTGTGCAATCCGCCCTTCCACCAGCAACAAGTCATCGGCGACTTCCTCGCCTGGCGCATGTTCCAGCAAGCCCGTGAAGCGCTGGTGGTCGGTGGCGCGCTGTACATCGTCGGCAACCGCCACCTGGGTTACCACAGCAAGCTCGCCCGACTGTTCCGTGGCGTCGAGCAAGTGGCCGCCACCCCAAAATTCGTGATTCTCAAAGCCCGCAAATAAGCGCGGGCAAAAAAACCCTCCACGCGGGAGGGTTGCAAGTCCGTGCCTCCAAGGCAACGGGATGGGATCTTCAGTGTGTGGTCAGCCCCGCAGCATTCATGAACATGCGCATCAGGCTCGCCACAATAAACAGGGCTGCGACGCTACCGACCCAGATCAGGGCCAGCCATCCAAGCCGCTGCCACAGCGGCTTTTTTTCGGCTTCTTCAATGTCGTGCAGGGAATGTTTGCCGTTCATTGCATCGATCCTCAGTCAGGTCGATGGCGCCGGTGAGGGCGCCATCGTCGGAACGCCGCCCGGAGCAAGCTCGCCCACAGTGCTAGTGATAACCGTCTTCGTGGGTCACCTTGCCGCGGAACACGTAGTAGCTCCAGAAGGTGTAGCCCAGGATGAACGGGATGATGAATAACGTGCCCACCAGCATGAAGCCTTGGCTTTGCGGGGGTGCGGCGGCGTCCCAGATCGAGATCGACGGAGGCACGATGTTCGGCCACAGGCTGATGCCCAAACCACTGTAGCCGAGGAAGATCAGCACCAGCGTCAGCAGGAATGGCGTGTAGTGCGCATTGCGGGCGACGGCGCGGATCAAACCGTACATGGTCACCAGCACCAGAATCGGCACAGGCATAAACCAGAACAGGTTGGGCAACGTGAACCAGCGAGCGGCGATTTCGGCGTGGGCCAAGGGTGTCCAGATGCTGACGATACCGATCACCGCCAACACCACGAAAGCCAGCGGCCGTGCCAGGTCGTGCATTTGCTCTTGCAGCTTGCCTTCGGTCTTCATGATCAGCCAGGTGCAGCCGAGTAGCGCATAAGCCACCACGAGCGCCACACCGCAAAACAGGGTGAACGGTGTCAGCCAGTCCAGCGAACCACCGGCAAACTGGCGATTGACCACCGGCAACCCATCAATGAAAGCCCCCAACGCCACGCCCTGGAAGAAGGTCGCGGTGACGGACCCACCGATAAATGCCTTGTCCCAGAGATGGCGTTTGTCGTCCCTGGCCTTGAAGCGAAATTCAAAGGCCACACCACGGAAAATCAACCCGATCAGCATCAGGATCAGCGGCAGGTACAACGCCGAAAGCACCACCGAATACGCCAGCGGGAAGGCGCCAAACAATGCCGCGCCGCCCAGTACCAGCCAGGTTTCGTTTCCGTCCCACACCGGTGCAACGGTGTTCATCATGACGTCGCGGTCGGTCTTGCCCGGGATGAACGGGAAGAGAATCCCGATGCCCAGGTCGAAGCCGTCCATCACCACGTACATCATGATGCCGAAGATGATGATCACGGCCCAGATCAGCGGAAGATCAATACCCATGACTCAAATCTCCTTGGTCAGGCTGTGGCTGTGGTCGCTTTCAACGCTGTCGTCAGCGGCAGACAGGGGACGTGCCGGCGTGCGTTTCTGGCCAGGACCACCGTCGTTGGTTTCCTTGCCTTCGTCGATCTTCGGCCCTTTGCGCACCAGACGCATCATGTAGCCCAGGCCGGCACCGAACAGCGCGAAATAGACCACGACGAACAGAATCAACGTGATGCTCATCTGCACGAAGCTATGGTTGGAGGAGGCATCCGCCGTGCGCATCAGACCGTAAACCACCCAAGGCTGGCGGCCGATTTCCGTGGTAAACCAACCCGCGAGGATGGCGATCAGACCGGACGGGCCCATCCACAACGCCAGGTAAAGGAACGGTCGCGAGGTGTAAAGCTTGTCGCGTTTGCGCAGCCACAGGCTCCACAAACCGGTGAAGATCATCAGCATGCCCAAGCCGACCATGATCCGGAACGACCAGAACACAATCGTCGAATTCGGCCGGTCTTCAGGCGGGAACTCCTTGAGCGCCGGCACCTGCTTGTCCAGCGAGTGAGTAAGAATCAGGCTGCCCAGGTACGGAATCTCGACGGCAAATTTGGTTCTTTCTTCTTTCATGTCCGGCCAGCCGAACAGGATCAGTGGGGTCGGCTCATCACCCTTGTTTTCCCAGTGGCCTTCAATCGCAGCGATTTTCGCCGGTTGATGCTTGAGCGTATTGAGGCCGTGGAAATCACCGATGACGGCTTGAATCGGCGCCACGATCAAGGCCATCCACATGGCCATCGAGAGCATGGTGCGGATCGCCGGGTTGTCCTTGCCGCGCAGCAAATGCCAGGCCGCCGAGGAGCCGACGAAAAACGCCGTGGCCACAAACGCTGCGGTCGCCATGTGCATCAGGCGATAGGGGAACGAGGGGTTGAAAATCACCGCCAGCCAGTCGGTTGGAATCACCTGGCCATTAACGATTTCGAAACCTTGCGGCGTTTGCATCCAGCTGTTGGATGCCAAAATCCAGAACGTCGAGATCAGCGTGCCGATGGCCACCATGACCGTGGCGAAGAAGTGCAGTTTGCGTCCGACCTTGTTCCAGCCAAACAACATGACCCCAAGGAAACCCGCTTCGAGGAAGAAAGCCGTCAGGACTTCGTACGTCAGCAATGGCCCGGTCACCGAACCGGCGAAGTCCGAGAAGCGACTCCAATTGGTGCCGAACTGATACGCCATGACCAGCCCGGAGACCACGCCCATGCCGAAGTTGACGGCAAAGATCTTCGACCAGAAGTGATACAGGTCGCGGTAGGTATCGTTATGGGTTTTCAGCCACAGGCCTTCGAGCACCGCCAGGTAACTCGCCAGGCCGATCGTGATGGCCGGGAACAGAATGTGAAACGAGATGGTAAACGCGAACTGAATTCGGGCGAGATCAAGTGCCTCTAAACCGAACATAAGTCATCCTCTGTCAGGTAATACGGCTGCTGGCTGGAAGCCTGCATCCACGGTTCCCACGGGTATGGAGTGCGGCGAATTCAAATTCGTTCTTTTTTTTACAAGCATCGCAACGCAGGCATTCTGGCTGGCCGCCGGATCAATTCCCTGGGGAGTTTTGATCTGGGTCAATCAACGTTGAAAGAGTAGTCCCAATTCTGTTGATGAACCGCGTGGTCTTTTGCCGCGTGACAAGTTGCCTCATGGTATTGGTCACGGGCTGAAATACATTCCATGGTCATAGATAGCCAAAGGTGAATGAAATCGATGTCTGGCTAACGATTTTTTCGCTCGTGGCAACTTCCTGTTACAGCTTGGTGATAATCTCGCCGCTCCACTCTCCAGATTTGCCTCCAGATGCCCAGCCAAGCGCCCTTGCTGTTACGTCATCATCGCCCTTTCCTTGCGTTCTGGCTGGCCCGGGTGTTTACCGCCAGTGGTTTTCAGATGCTCACCGTGGCCATTGGCTGGAACCTCTACCAACTGACCGGCAACGTGCTCGACCTGGGCTTGGTCGGCTTGGTGGAGTTCGCACCGCGCGTGCTGTTCATGCTGCACACCGGGCATGTCGCCGACCGCTATGACCGGCGCAAAGTCGCTGCGATCTGTCAGTCCTTGCAAGCGCTGATCGCCTTGTCCCTGGCCATTGGCAGCGCGACCGATCATGTCACCCGGGAAATGATCTTCATCCTCGCGTTTCTGCTGGGTGCCGCGCGATCTTTCGAAATGCCCACCACTCAAGCCCTGTTGCCGAGCATCGTGCCCAGTGCGCTGTTTCCTCGCGCGGTGGCCGCCGCACAATCGGCGCAGCAGTCCGCCACCATCGTCGCCCCGGCGCTCGGGGGGTTGCTCTATGCCTTCGGCAGCGTCTGGGTGTATGGCCCGACGGTGATCCTCTACATCATTGCGTGCGTGCTGATGCTCAACCTGCCGGCCCGGCAAACGCCATTGAACAAGGGCAAGGCAACCCTGGACTCGCTGCTGGCGGGCATCCGCTTCATTCGCAGTCGCCCGGACATTCTCGGGGCGATTTCTCTGGATCTGTTTGCGGTCTTGCTCGGTGGCGCCACAGCATTGCTGCCGGTGTTCGCCAAAGACATCCTGCTGACCGGCCCGTGGGGGCTAGGCCTGCTGCGTTCCGCGCCGGCAGTCGGAGCGCTGTTGATGTCGCTGTTCCTGGCGCGATTTGCGGTGGAACGCAACGTCGGACGCGTGATGTTCACGGCTGTCGGGGTGTTCGGCGTGGCCACCATCGCGTTCGGTCTCTCGACTTCGTTCTGGTTCTCACTCGCGGTGCTGGTGGTGCTGGGCGCGGCAGACATGATCAGCATGGTGATCCGCGCCTCGTTCGTGCAATTGGAAACACCGGACGAAATGCGCGGCCGGGTCAGCGCCGTCAACGGTTTGTTCATCGGCGCTTCGAACCAGCTGGGCGAGTTCGAATCCGGCCTGACCGCCCACTGGTTCGGCACCGTGCCGGCGGTGGTCATGGGCGGGATCGGCACGCTGGTGGTGACCGGGACGTGGGTGAAACTGTTCCCGACCTTGGCCAACCGTGACCGCATGCATGTGCCGGTGGAAGAAGTGAAGGTCTGAACCTCTAAACCAACAACTCCCCCGCCACCGCCGTTCGCGTGGCTTTGCCGCAGAGTTGTTCCACCAGCGTCAAGGCAAATGCCAGCGCGGCCCCGGAACCCTGGGCGGTTATGCAGTTGCCGTCGACCACCACTGGTTGATCGACGAAGTTGCAACCTGACAATTGATGGCTGGCCGACGGCAGGCAGGTCATGCGTCGCTGGCGCAATACGCCAAATTGTTGCAACGCGACCGCCGGGGCTTCGGCGATGCCCGCGAACAGGCGTCCGGCGGCGGCATGATCCTTGATCAATTGTTGCAGGGGTTGGTGCGCCGCCAAGTGTTGCGCGCCCACGGCGCCGCCGGGCAAGGCGATGAGGTCGAACGGCTGGGCCAGCAAGTCCACGAGCATGGCATCGGCCGTCAGCCGGGTGCCACGGGCGCAGGTGAGCATGCGCCGCCCCTCGATGCTCGCCACTACCACTTCAACCTTGGCGCGGCGCAGCACATCGACGAGGGTCACTGTTTGCAGGTCATCGATGCCCTCGGCGAGGGTAATCAAAGCTCTAAAGGTCATGGGGACAGTCCACAGGGTGATCTTTAAAGCGTAGTCAGCTTTCGGGCGCAGCCGTTACTTGCGGCCGTTATTTGATGTAGAGCTGTGTCGACATCGTATTGCCCGGCGCGTTGATCGAGGTATTGCTAAAGGTGAAGACGCCGTCCTGCTTGCCGGCCAGATCCAGAATGTACAGATAGCCGACGGTTTTTCGCCCCACGGTGCACTCGGTCAGATTACCGGTATCAAAAGCGCAGACCGGCGTGCGAGTGCCGTTCACTTCAAACCCGTCCAATGCGACATGGGCCTCTCGTCCGTAGCCGATTTCCAGCACGTAGACTTTGATGTTCGGCCCGCTGTGGTCGCAGCGCGTCTGATCCTGCCCCTCGGCGATGTCTTCAAAGCCACAACCGGGTGATTCGACCTTGAGCACCTTCAACTGGCTCAACGGTGGCGCCATTGCGGCCAAGGCGCTTTGTGCTCCCAAGAGCAAGGCAGCCATGACACCAATGACAGCGATTACACGCGTTTTCATGCAATACATAGTGACCCCCAAAACCGGCGCGCAGTATGGCTCACTTCGCTTGACGGCAAAACATCGACGACGATCACAGCCATAAGCAGCCATAACCCCACGCTGCTGGTATGATGCGCGGCTTTTTCCGGCCCACAGTAATTTCCCAGGCGCGTTCAGCGGTCTGTGCTTTGCTGTTGAGGTCGATACATTCACGGCGCCCGGCGCGCCACGGGGAGCAGACATGCTGGAAAGGCTGTTTCAACTCAAGGCTCACAACACCAACGTGCGGACCGAGATTCTGGCGGGCGTCACGACTTTCTTGGCCATGGCCTACATTCTATTCGTCAACCCGAGCATCCTCGGCGAGACCGGCATGGACAAGGGCGCGGTGTTCGTCGCTACCTGTCTGGCCGCCGCCATTGGCTCCACGATCATGGGCCTGATCGCCAACTACCCGATTGCGCTCGCGCCGGGCATGGGCTTGAACGCCTTCTTCACCTACACCGTGGTCCTGCACATGGGCCACACCTGGCAAGTGGCGCTGGGTGCGGTGTTTATTTCGGCGGTGTGCTTCTTCCTGCTGTCGATCTTCCGCATCCGTGAATGGATCATCAATAGCATCCCGCTGCCGCTGCGCTCGGCGATTGCCGCTGGTATCGGCCTGTTCCTGGCACTGATCGCCCTGCATAACGCAGGTATCGTGGTCAGCAACCCGGCGACCATGGTCGGCCTCGGTGACCTGAAACAACCCGCCCCGATCCTTGCGACCCTGGGTTTTGCCCTGATCGTTGCCCTTGAAGCCCTGGCCGTGCGCGGCGCAGTACTGATCGGCATTCTGGTGGTCACCATCGTTTCGATCGTAATGGGCTTCACCCCGTTCGGCGGCGTAATGTCGATGCCACCGTCGCTGGCCCCGACCTTCATGCAACTGGACATCAAAGGCGCACTGGACATCGGTCTGGTCAGCGTGATTTTTGCCTTCCTGTTCGTCGACCTGTTCGACAACTCCGGCACCCTGATCGGCGTTGCCAAGCGTGCCGGCCTGATGGGCAAGGACGGCCACATGCCGAAAATGGGTCGCGCCCTGATCGCCGACAGCACCGCGGCCATGGCCGGTTCGCTGCTGGGCACCTCGACCACGACCAGCTACATCGAATCCGCAGCCGGCGTGAGTGCCGGTGGCCGCACCGGCCTGACGGCCGTCGTGGTCGCGATTCTGTTTCTGCTGGCGCTGTTCTTCTCGCCACTGGCGGCCAGCGTTCCGGCGTTTGCCACGGCACCGGCACTGCTGTTCGTCGCCGTATTGATGACCTCCGGCCTGGCCGAAATAGACTGGGACGACATTACCGTTGCCGCACCGGTGGTGATCACTGCGCTGGCCATGCCGTTCACTTATTCCATCGCCAACGGCATCGCCTTCGGTTTCATCTCGTGGACCGCCATCAAGTTGATGTCCGGTCGCGGCCGTGAACTGAACCCGGCGCTGGTGATCCTGTCGATTCTGTTCGTGATCAAGCTGGGTTGGTTCAACGCATGACTTTTGATTCCCAGGCCTACGCCGTTCAGCTCGAAGAAAAGGTCACGCGCCTGCGTGACCTGCTGGCCCCGTTCGATGCACCTGAACCGGCCGTCTTCGACTCGCCGCTGCAAAACTTCCGCCTGCGCGCCGAATTCCGCCTGTGGCGTGAAGGCGGTGAGCGGCACTACGCGATGTTTTCCCAGGAAGACAAGCGCACGCCGATCCTGATCGAAGAATTCCCGATTGCCAGCCTGCGCATCAATGAATTGATGCCCCAGCTGAAGGCGGCCTGGATAGCCAGTGCGCCCCTGAGCCATAAGCTGTTCCAGGTGGAGTTCCTGACTACCCTGGCCGGCGATGCGATGATCACCCTGTGCTATCACCGTCCGCTGGACGAACACTGGCATGCGGCGGCAACGAAACTGGCCGCCGACCTGAACGTCAGCATCATCGGCCGCTCCAAGGGCAAGCGCGAAGTGATCGGTCACGATTATGTGGTCGAGAAACTGGAAGTCGGCGGTCGTACCTTCAGCTACCGCCAACCGGAAGGTGCGTTCACCCAGCCCAACGGCACCGTCAATCAGAAGATGCTCAACTGGGCTTACGACGCACTGGGCGACCGCGCGGACGATTTGCTGGAGCTCTATTGCGGCAACGGCAACTTCACCCTGCCGCTCGCGACCCGTGTACGCAAAGTACTGGCCACCGAAATCAGCAAGACCTCGGTCAACGCGGCGTTGAGCAACCTCAGCGAAAACGCGGTGGATAACGTCACGCTGGTGCGTTTGTCTGCCGAAGAGCTGACTGAAGCGCTGAACGAAGTCCGCCCTTTCCGTCGCTTGCATGGCATCGACCTCAAGAGCTATGAGTTCGGCAGCGTATTCGTCGACCCGCCCCGCGCCGGCATGGACCCGGACACCTGCGAGTTGACTCGACGCTTCGACAATATCCTCTACATTTCCTGCAACCCGGAAACCCTGGCGGCGAACATCGCCCAGTTGCACGACACGCACCGCATCACTCAGTGCGCAATGTTCGATCAGTTCCCGTGGACCCATCACATGGAATCCGGGGTGTTGTTGACCCGTCGTTGATTGCAGCCGATACAAACAAGCCGTCATCACGACGGCTTTTTTGTGGGCGGATCAAAGAGCCGCGTCGACCTTGCGCGGACGACCGCCCTTTTTGCCATTGGCCCGTGCAGCCTCGCTTTTGGCAGCGCTACTCTGACGACCATTGCGTGAGGCGACGACTGAAGAGGCCATGTCCATCAGCGACTTGCTCGCCGAAATCAACCCGGCAATGGAGACCTGTAAATCCCTGCCTTCATGGCACAAAGCGGTTCCCGAAAAGCCAACCTTCAAATCAGCGAATTCTCCAGCGTCAAAGCCATCAAATTCCGGGTAACTCTTCACCGGAAGGAGCACGCCGCTGCCGTCCTCAAAGCTGATGACCAGGCAATGTCCTGACCAAGCCACTGCAGTCGCATTCAATCCGCTACGACGACTCAACTCGCCTCGCTGAAGCGCCTGCTCCAGTGCAGCTTCAGTGACGGGGCTATCCGCCTGGTTTTTCGCCTTTATCGTTTTCATAATTCAATTTCCACTCCCTCCGCAGCCCCCACCAGGGCCAACAGAGTCTTGTTCGCCTCAGGCTCGTAACAGGCCGAGCCAATCATGTATGTCGTGCTGGCGATTCGTTTCATCACGACCACTTCATTGCCCTCCCAATCCCACAACTGATTGTCCAGGCACGCTGTATGCAGTCTGCTCCACCAGATGCCACGAGCTCTCCGTAAATGCGCAGGCTGCCGAAGCGCCTGTCGTAATCCTTCCAGTACCGCTGAAGGTGGCCGCTGTGAAAGAGGAACGACATCCCAGAGTTCGACGCCGTTGTGCCAGAAACTGAATTTGAAGCGTGCGCCCCATGTTCCTGCATCTACATGGACATGAGGCGGACAATGTTCGTCGCGCAGCATGATGACCAATGACAAGCCTTTGTAGCGGCATACGTTCATGCTAACCCATCCGTTAGGTTATAGATTGCAAAGATTCTCCACTCCTTGAAGAACCCGATAACTGGCGCTGATTGCTTGATGAACAATTCAGGATTGAGACTAGCTTCCGAGAGCTTTTCGACTTGTCGATTGCCGCCCCAAATAGTAAGCAATCCTTTCACCACACCCACAAAAAAGCCGTCACGAGGACGGCTGTCTTGAGTTGCACCCCATCATTACGACTGCTTTCTATGCTCGGTAACGGTCAGCCCCGCATGCCCCCAGTTATCGGTATCCACCTCTTCGATCACGATATGGGTCACTTCCGGAGGCTTGCCGAGGACACGCTGCAGGGTTTCGGTAATTTCAGCGATGACCTGGGCTTTCTGCTCACGGGTAACGCCTTCACCGGTAATACGCACGCTGACGAAAGGCATGATGCTGCTCCTGTCCGGTAATCAAATCTGGATGAAACGCCAGTAAAGCACTGCGGCGGTGATTTCATCTACAGTGTCGGCATTCAGTCCTCATTTGATCCCCGGTGTAATCAATCATGCAGCGAGTCTTCGATGATCTTCAGTTGGGCAGCATCGAACTGTTTTGCCTCGCAGCGGAAGCCGGGAGCTTTACCGCCGCCGCGCTGGTGGCAGGTGTGACGCCGGCCGCCGTCAGCCGTTCGGTGTCGCGCATGGAAGAACGCCTGGGCGTGCGCTTATTCGCGCGCACCACCCGCAGCGTGAAGTTGACTGACAGCGGCCGCCGTTATTACGAAGAATGTCGTCAGGCGCTGGCGCAATTGATCGAGGCTCAGCGCGAGGTCATGGGCCAACAGCAGCAACCGTCCGGCACGTTGCGTATCAGCATTCCAACGACCTATGCGCACCACAGAATTCTGCCGTTGCTGCCGGAATTTCGGGCGCGCTTTCCCGATGTAAAGGTCGAGTCGCACATCAGCAATCGCAACATCGACTTCGTCGGCGAAGGCTATGACATGGCGATTCGCGTGCGGGCCATCCCCGATTCCGGCTTGATCGCCCGTCATCTGGAAGACGCCGAACTGGTGATGATTGCCAGTCCCGAGTACCTCAAGCGCGCTGGCGTTCCACAAACGCTGGATGAGTTGGCGCAACACGAATGCATTCAATACGAATTGCCCAGCAGCGGTCGGCGAATTGCCTGGTTGTTCAATGACAATGGCGTGCCGCGAGAGATTTTGGCCGAGGGCAGTTTCAGTTGCTCGGACGATGTGCTGGGTGGCGTTACCCTGGCCAGACATGGGGCGGGAATGTTTCAGACGTACCGGTTTATCGTCGAAAACGAATTGGCCGATGGCTCTCTGGTGGAGGTGCTCAAGCCTTTCGGCAGGCGTTCGCGGCCGTTCACGTTGCTGTATCCGCAAAGCCGGCACATGCCGCTTCGGTTGAGGGCGTTTATCGACTTTCTGGTCGAACATCTGCCGCGCTGATCGTCGCCACTGTCCGATCACCGCACACAAAACACGACCAACCCGCCTCTTTAATTGACCAAATTAACCAGCTAGTACAATTTATCTCCACAGGCTGATGACACCAGCCGATTCCAAAAATAATAAGTGGAGACTTCCCATGCCCCCTATCGTTCTGGTGCTCAACGGCCCGAACCTGAACCTGCTCGGCACCCGTGAACCGGCAACTTATGGCCACGAAACCCTGGCGGATATCTCGGCGCTGTGCGGCCGCGCCGCCGAAGAGTTCGGCTTGGTCGTGGAATTTCGCCAGACCAACCACGAAGGCGAATTGCTCGACTGGATTCACGCCGCTCGTGGGCGTTGCGCCGGGATTGTGATCAACCCGGCCGCCTGGACTCACACCTCGGTGGCGATCCGCGACGCTCTCGTTGCCAGCGAACTGCCGGTGATCGAAGTTCACCTGTCGAACGTCCACGCCCGCGAGTCGTTCCGGCATCACTCGTTCGTCTCGGCCATCGCCACCGCGGTCATGGCCGGTTTCGGCAGCCACGGCTATCGCCTGGCACTGGAACATTTCAGTCTGAAATTGAAGGGGTGAACGCGATGACTCAGCACAACAGCGTACTGGCCGGGCTGATCGGCGCCGGGATTCAAGCCTCCCGCACACCGGCACTGCACGAGCATGAAGGCGACGCGCAGGGCATGCGTTATCTCTACCGTTTGATCGATCTGGATCAGTTGAAGCTCGACAGCAGCGCCCTGCCCGATTTGCTGTTGGCGGCCGAACGGATGAATTTCACCGGGCTCAACATCACCTTCCCGTGCAAACAGACGATCATCCCGCTGCTCGACGAACTGTCGCCAGAAGCCCGCGGCATTGGCGCGGTGAATACCGTGGTCTTGAAAGATGGCAAACGCATCGGCCACAACACTGATTGCCTGGGTTTCGCCGAGGGTTTTCGCCGTGGCTTGAAGGACGTTGCCCGTGAGCGTGTCGTACAAATGGGTGCCGGCGGTGCAGGCGCGGCGGTGGCCCACGCGCTATTGAGCGAAGGTGTACAGCTGCTGAGCATTTTCGATGTGGAGATCAGCCGCGCGCAGGCCTTGGCGGACAACCTCAATCAACATTTCGGGGCCGGTCGCGCGGTGGCCGGGCATGATTTGCCGAGCACTTTGGGCCTGGCTGACGGCTTGGTGAACACCACGCCCATGGGCATGAAAAAACTCCCGGGCATGCCCGTGCCGGCGGAGTTGCTTCGCGCCGAATTGTGGGTGGCCGAGATCGTGTACTTTCCGCTGGAAACCGAACTGCTGCGCAACGCCCGAGCCCTCGGTTGCCGGACCCTGGATGGCGGCAACATGGCAGTGTTTCAGGCCGTGAAGGCATTTGAATTGTTCAGCAACGTAGTGCCGGATGCGCAGCGAATGCTGGCGCACTTTCAGAGCATGAAGGGTTGAAGGGGGATAACCCCCTCACACAAGGTCAGGCCTGCAGATAGCGCAACACCGACTCACAAATCATCTCGCGATGACGCTGCTTGATGGCGTCGTCCGGCAGGTCGATCTGAAAAATCTCACCAAAGGTATGGCGGTTCGACACGCGATAGAAGCAGAACGAACTGATCAGCAAATGCACATCCAGCGGCACGAGCCCTGCGCGGAATAGACCTTCTTCGGCGCCACGACGCAAAATTTCGCCCAGTGAATCGAGGATCGTGTTGTTCATCGCCTTGATCGCATCGGAGCGCTTCACATACTCGGCATTGTGAATGTTCTCGATGCTCACAATGCGCACGAAATCGACATTGCGATCATGGTGATCGAAGGTGAACTCCACCAGGCGCCGGATCGCCTCGAACGGCGCCAGTTCGGTCAGGTGCAAGCGGTTTTCGGTGCTGCGAATGTCTCCGTAGAGTTTTTCCAGCACCTCAACGTACAGCTGCTCCTTGCTGCCGAAGTAGTAGTAGATCATGCGCTTGGAGGTGTGAATGCGCTCGGCGATTGCATCGACGCGAGCACCGGAAAGCCCCTGCTGGACGAACTCGACAATCGCCTCTTGAAGGATGTTTTCGCGGGTTTTTTCCGGGTTGTTTTTGCGGCCCTTGCGCGGCTCGACGATCACATCGTCGGGCACTGCGGAGCGTTCTGAAGTCATTGTCATTACGGGCTCACGGCCATCACTGCACAGGCTGGCGATTATGGGCCGCTGCGCACAGTGAAGGAAGCCGCGTGGCAGCGGTTTGTATCGGCGCTTACGATTTTCCTACAACTTGGCCTGACGGATCGCACCGCTGCGAGATTTGGCCATCGCCGCCAGTCGCACCGCCACGTTCGCTGCGCCGTACCCCGCGTAGCCGTTCTTGCGTTGAATGATTTCAAAGAAGAACCGCCCTTCAAACGGCTCGGTGTACACATGAAACAGTTCGCCGCCCTGAGCATCGCGGTCGTACAAAACGTTGTAATACGCCAGTTCGCTGAGGAACTCGTCATCGAAATCAAACCGTGCGGCGAGGTCATCGTAGTAATTGAGCGGGATGTCCAGCAACGGCACCCCCGCCTCCTTGGCCCGGCTGACTTGCGCAAAGATATCGTCGCAATCGAACGCGATGTGATGCACACCGGAGCCGCGATAACTCGACAGCGCGTGTGAGATGGCGGTGTTGCGGTTCTCGGAAATGTTCAGCGGCAAACGGATCGAACTGTCGCGGCTGCGCAGCGCACGGCTTTTTACCAGGCCGTACGGGTCGGGCAGCACCACTTCATCGTCAGCTTCAAAGTCCAGCAGGCTCTTATAAAACAGCACCCAACTGTCGAGGCTGTCGGCCGGCAATGCCATGGCCATATGGTCGATACGCTTGAGGCCGCCGCTGGCCACGGCGTCGGGGAACAGATGGAAATCGGTGCCATAGACATCGGCGTCTTGATCCACCAGATAGATCAGGCTGCCATCCGGGGCTCGAACCGCCGCCAGTTCCAATTCGTTGGGGCCCACCAGCCCGCGATACGGCTGACCTTTGTAGGCCACCGCCCGGGCCAGCGCACTGGCGCTGTCCTTGACCCGCACGGCCGTCGCGCACAACGACGGGCCATGGGCTTCGAAAAAACTATGGGCAAACGAATACGGTTCGGAGTTGAGGACCAGGTTGATATCGCCCTGACGCAGCAGGCTAACGCTCTTGGAGCGATGCTGCCCGGCCTTGACGAAACCCAACCGTTCCAGCCAATGCGAGAGCTTGGCACCGAGGCTTTCGTCCACTGCAAACTCGAGAAACTCGATGCCGTTGTATTCGCTGGCCTTTGGCGTCTCGAACAAAATGTCGAGGTTGGCCGAGGGCTTGGTTTGCTGCTCCAGACGCTGACGGGTTTTCTCCTCCAGGTACAGCAGCGAACGCAAACCGTCGGCGGCATTGGCCCGAGGCGGCGCGGCACGGAAACCATCGTTGAAGATTTCCAGTGACAGCGGCCCGGTGTAACCGCTCTGGATGATCGGCGCAAGAAAGCCCGGCAGGTCGAATTCACCCTGGCCAGGGAAGCAGCGGAAATGCCGGCTCCACTCCAACACGTCCATGGCCAGGATGGGTGCATCGGCCATTTGCACGAAGAAAATCTTGTCGCCCGGAATTTCGGCGATGGCGCTCGGATCGCCCTTGAGCGACAGCGTGTGAAAGCTGTCCAGCAAGACGCCGAGGCTAGGGTGATCCGCCTGGCGAACGATGTTCCACACCTGTTGATAAGTGTTCACATGCCGGCCCCAGGCCAGGGCTTCGTAACCGATTCGCAGACCACGCGCGCCAGCACGTTCGGCCAGCAGGCGCAAATCGTCGACCAGGATCTGTTCATCACCGACCGAATCAGCCGAGGCGTTACTGCACACCAGCACCAGGTCAGTGCCCAGCTCCTGCATCAAGTCGAATTTGCGCTCGGCCCGCTCGAGGTTGCGTGACAGGCGGTCACGGCGGCAGCCTTCGAAATCCCGGAAGGGTTGAAACAGTGTGATCGCGATCCCGAGATCGGCGCACATCTGTTTGATTTCCCGTGGGCTACCGTCGTAGTAAAGAAGGTCATTCTCGAAAATCTCCACTCCGTCAAAACCGGCGGCGGCAATGGCTTCGAGCTTTTCCGGCAGGGTACCGCTCAAGGAAACGGTGGCAATGGAACGCTGCATATTTCGACTCCCGGTGGTGGAGACACTCTTGTTATCGATATCGCACGCTTCGCTTTATGTAGCAGCTGGCGAAGCCTGCGTTCGGCTGCGCAGCAGTCGTGAAATCGGGCGATGCGGTCTTACAGATAAACCGCATGCGACTGCTTCGCAGCCGAACGCAGGCTTCGCCAGCTGCTACAGGGTCCGCGTTTAACTTGAGGGGAATTATTGGCCTGGCAGAATCGAACAGCAATTCAAAGTGTACTATCCGGTTAGTTTTGCGTGCGATTATCGAACACAATGGCCTTTGGCGAATTGACGATTTTTTGTCCACTGCGCAACATCAACTCCACATTGAGCCCGGTCATGAAACATCGGACTCGGTTACAAAAGACCCAGAACACCACATAAAAACAATCGGTGGCCTACATGATTCCTTCCCAAAGCTCACGCATGGCTCCGGCCATGAGCGTCACTGCCGGCGGCATCGGCGACAAAATCCGCGGCGCCATGGCGGTCGGCAAAACCCGTTGGGGCATGCTGGCGCTGGTGTTCTTCGCGACAACCCTGAACTACATCGACCGCGCCGCCCTGGGCGTCATGCAGCCCATCCTCGCCAAGGAAATGAGCTGGACGGCGATGGACTACGCCAACATCAACTTCTGGTTCCAGGTCGGTTACGCCATCGGTTTCGTGTTGCAGGGCCGCTTGATCGACCGGGTCGGTGTCAAGCGCGTGTTCTTCTGCGCGGTGCTGCTCTGGAGCGTCGCCACCGGTGCCCACGGCCTGGCCACTTCAGCCGTCGGCTTCATGGTCTGCCGTTTCATCCTTGGTTTGACCGAAGCCGCCAACTACCCCGCCTGCGTGAAAACCACCCGCCTGTGGTTCCCGGCCGGTGAACGCGCCGTGGCCACCGGCATCTTCAACGCCGGGACCAACGTCGGTGCGATGTTCACCCCGATGTTGCTGCCGCTGATCCTGCATGTCTGGGGCTGGCAAGCCGCGTTCCTGTGCATGTCGGCACTGGGCGGGATCTGGTTGCTGTTCTGGGGCTTGAAGTACTTCAACCCGGAAGATCACCCGAGCGTCAAACAGTCGGAACTGGACTACATCCAGAAAGAAGTCGAGCCGGAACAAGCCCGCGTGCCGTTCTCGAAAATCCTGCGCATGCGTGGCACCTGGGCCTTCGCCCTCGCCTACTCGATGACCGCGCCGGTGTTCTGGTTCTACCTGTACTGGCTGCCGCCGTTCCTCAATCAGCAATACAACCTGGGGATCAACGTGACCCAGATGGGCATTCCGCTGATCATCATTTACCTGACCGCTGACTTCGGCAGCGTCGGCGGCGGGATCCTCTCCTCGTTCCTGATCGGTCGCGGTATCAACCCGATCAAGGCGCGGTTGATGTCCATGTTCCTGTTCGCCTGCTGCATCGTCGGCGTGGTCATGGCGGCCGGCGCCAGCAATCTGTGGGTCGCAGTGGCCGCCATCTCCCTGGCCATCGGTGCTCATCAGGCCTGGACTGCAAACATCTGGAGCCTGGTGATGGACTACACGCCCAAGCACATGATGAGCACGGTGTTTGGTTTTGGCGGCATGTGCGCAGCCATCGGCGGGATGTTCATGACGCAGTTGGTCGGCCATATCCTGACCGTCACCAACAATAACTACACCGTGTTGTTCACCCTGATCCCGGCGATGTACTTCATCGCGCTGACCTGGATGTACTTCATGGCGCCGCGCAAGATTCCTGCCGTCACCAAATAAAAAAGCTAATCACAATCCCTGTGGGAGCGAGCCTGCTCGCGAAAGCGTTCTGTCATTCAACATTAACGTTGACTGACTTGACGCCTTCGCGAGCAGGCTCGCCCCCACAGGTCGTTCATCGATAGCTGTTTATCGGCGACTCTGTTGCCACGCCGCCGCCAATCCGCTGCAGCAAATCACCGCGATCCCGATCACCGTAGTCAGGGTCGGTGTGTGGGCAAACAGCAGCCAGCCCAGCAGACCGGCAAACACAATCTGGCAATAACCGAACGGCGCCAGCAACGCCGGCGCAGCGTAGCGAAACGCCTGGGTCAGGAACAAGTGAGCCGTCATCCCGCACGCGCCCAACGCGACCATCATCAAGCCATGCCCTAGGCTCGGCACTTGCCAGAAGAACGGCACCAGCGCGCTCATCACCAGGGTGTTGCACAGGCCGGCGAAGAAGTTGCTGGTGGTCGGGCTGTCGATGTTGCTGAGCTTGCGGGTGAGCAATTGATAGAAGCAGAAGAACAGCGCCGAGCAGAGCGGCAGCAGCACCGCTGGCGTGAACAGATCACCGCCGGGGTGGACGATGATCAACACGCCGCTAAATCCACAAATTACCGCGATCCATTGGCCGCGGGTGACGTGTTCCTTCAGCAACGGCACCGACAGCGCGGTGACCAATACCGGCGCAAGAAAGTTGACCGCCGTGGCTTCGGCCAACGGGATGTATTGCAAACCGGTGGTGAAAAACAGACTGGTGCCCAACAGGCACAACGCCCGCATCACTTGCAGCCATGGCCGCTTGGTTCGCAGTACGCGCAATCCGGATTGCGGCAGGAAAATCCCCGCCATCAACAAGGTGTGAACCACATAGCGCGCCCAAACCACCATGACGATCGGATAGAAACCGGAGAGGTATTTGGACAGGGCGTCGTGACTGGAGAAGAGGAACGTGGCGACGACGATCAGCAAAATCCCTTTGAAGGGCTGGTTTACGCCGGAGAGCGGAGTGCTGACGGTCATGGGGTTCCCTTGTGCCTGGCGAATTCCAATAATTTAGAACCTGGTTCCAGATTCCAATACAAGCATAGGCCGAAAGTGTTCGAACATCGCACGGTTTCACTGTGGGAGCGGGCTTGCTCGCGATAGCCATTCATCATTCAACATTGATGTCGACTGACACTCCGCCATCGCGAGTAAGCTCGCTCCCACAGTGGATGGGTGGTGTGTTCGAATCAGCTGAACAACTCTGAAGCAAGGCTCGCCGCCGACAACTCCTCGGTATACCTCAACAACAGCGGCGCCAACTCATGCAACCGAGCACCCGGCATACGTGCGCTCGGCCCGGCGATGCTCAGCACCCCCATCACCCGCCCCTCGCTCGGATGGCGCACCACGGCAGCAATCGCCGAGGTGCCCACCGCCGAACTCTCTTCAACCCAGGCATAACCCTGCTCACGCGCCAGACGCAAGCGCTCCAGCAGTTCAATGTTGGAACGCGGCGCATTCGGCCCCAGGTCTTTGGGCCGCTCCCCCCCCTGGCGTTCTACCAGCGACAACGCCTCGGCATCGCTCATGCACGCCAGCCAGGCGTGGCCCGATGCGGTGTAGAACAACGGCGCATCGCGGCCCATGTCCGGGTCGTAACGCAGGCCGGACCGGGCACCTTGCGACTTGGCGATCCAGATCTGCCGCTCGCCTTCAATGACGCCCAGGCGCACCAGTTCACCGGTCTCCTGCGCGAGGCGATCCAGCACTGGCTGCACGATATCGGCGCCGCTGCCCGAGAGATAACGAAACCCCATCGCGATCAATTTAGTGGTCAGGTGATAGCGCAGGTTCTCTGGATTCTGTCGCACATAGCCCAACCGAATCAGCTCGGCGAGCAAGCGATGGGTCGCGCTTTTCGGGATGTCCAGTTGTTCCGCCAGGGTCTGCATCGGCAGTCCGCGCGGGTCACTGGTAAGGCTTTCCAGCACGCTGAAAACACGTTCGATCTGACTGCCGGCCATGGGAGGTTCCACACACAATTTGCCTGATTCTAGAAGATGAACCCGGTAATGCGAAATCTGGAACTCGTCGATCGCCAGGTTCATTCGATAAAAACCCGGCACCTGACGGAATTCGATGGGGAGTCCACGTTCATACAAGTCTGGAATACTGCAGGCGAACGCCGGGAATAGCCGAAACCCGGACGATCGGACTGGCGCCGCTCCCTCACACCAGCAACACTCACCCCCACGGACAATCAGAGGATTCCCACATGCTATGGAAAAAAGGCCGACGCAGCGACAACGTGGTCGATGCCCGTGGCGATGATGCCGGCGGTGGCGGTGGGGGTGGAATGCGTTTCGGTGGCGGCAAGGGCTTGAGCCTGACCGCGATCATTCTGATTGTCGGCATCGGCTGGATCACGGGCCAGGATCCGCTACAGATCCTCGGACAACTCACGGGTCAAATGAGCGAGCAATCGGCGCCAGCCACTAACCAGACCCGCAAGGCGCCACCGGCAAACGATGAGGGCGCCGAATTCGTCCGCTCGATCCTCGGTGACACCGAAGACACGTGGGGTCAGATTTTCCAGCAGGCAGGTCGGCAATATAAGGACCCGACGCTGGTGCTGTTCAGCAATCGCGTCAACTCCGCCTGCGGTCTGGCGACGTCGGCAACCGGCCCGTTCTATTGCCCGGCGGACCAGAAGGTCTACCTGGACATGGCGTTCTTCCAGGAAATGTCGCAACGCTTTTCCGCCGCCGGTGACTTCGCGCAGGCCTACGTGATTGCTCACGAAGTCGGACATCACGTTCAGACCTTGCTCGGCGTTTCAGCGAAAATTCAGGCAGCCCGTGCCCAAGGCCGGCAAATGGAAGGCGATGGCGGCTTGCTCGTGCGCCAGGAACTGCAAGCGGATTGCCTGGCCGGGGTGTGGGCCAACAATGCGCAGAAACGTCTGAACTGGCTGGAACCGGGCGACATCGAAGAAGCCTTGAACGCCGCCAACGCCATCGGCGACGACCGCTTGCAGCAGCAAGGTCAGGGTCGCGTGGTGCCGGACTCGTTTACCCATGGCACATCAGCGCAAAGGGTGCGCTGGTTCAAAACCGGATTTGCGCAAGGCCAGGTGGGCCAGTGCGATACCTTTGCGGCGAAAAATTTGTAAATGAATAAGTGGCTGTTAGCTCTACTGTTTACCTGTGCAACAACCCAGGCCGCCGAGCATGCGGTCAAGGCAGTAAGCCCCGGTCGGCTGTTGCTCAAAGAAGGCGAGATGGCGGTGGGCATCGGCCCGGCTCCGGCGAAAATCGAACGTGTGCTGATCATCCTCCATGGTCGCTTGCGCAACGCAGAAACCTATCGGCAAAGCGCCGAGCAAGCGGCAGAGTGGGCGGGCCAAAGTGCATCCACGCTGGTGATCGCCCCGCAATTTCTCAATGAAACCGACGTAGCACTGCATCCCGTGGCAGACACTGTGTTGCGCTGGCAGGGCAATGACTGGATGGCGGGCGGGATGTCCACCGCGCCCTTTGCGGTAAGTTCCTATGCGGCGCTGGATCAAATCATCGCGAGGGTCAGTGATCGCCAGCAGTTTCCGGACTTGAAAGAGATCGTCATCGCCGGACATTCCGGTGGCGCCCAGGTCGTCCAGCGTTATGCATTGCTCGCTCACGAGCAACCGGAGCTGACGGCCGCAGGCATTAAGGTTCGCTATGTTGTCGCCAACCCTTCCTCGTACGCGTATTTCGATGAGCGTCGGCCCGTGGTGTTCAACCACGCGAACTGTCCGGGGTTCAATCGCTGGAAGTATGGTCTGACAGATTTACCCCTCTATGGCAGTGGGCAAACGTCACCGCAGATTGAAGGCAATTACGTCAAACGTGACGTGACTTATCTGCTCGGGCAGCAAGACATCGACCCGCAACAGCCTGCACTGGACAAGGGGTGTGAAGCAGAGGCCCAAGGCGCGAATCGCCTGGCTCGTGGGCACTTTTACTTTGATTATCTGCTGCGTCGCAATCCGCGCGGAGTGAACCAGCGACTGGTTGAAGTGCCAGGCGTCGGGCATAACGGGGATGAAATGTTGACTTCGCCGGAGGGGATCAAGGCGTTGTTTGGGCAGTGAGTGTAGGGGTGCCTAAGCTGACGCCATCGCGGTCAAGCCCGGCTCCCACCGTAGATTTTTAGCAGGCGCCTGCTCGCGAAGAGACCCTCAAGCCAACAGCATCTGCCGCAACGCCACACAATCCGCCGCATGCCAGTCCGTCAGTTCCGGCCACGGGTTATCCGGCAGATTCACCAACACCGTCCGCGCCCCTGCCGCTCGCCCGCAATCGAGATCAAAGCGGTAATCACCGACCATCACCATTTCGCTCGCGGGCACCTTCCAGGCCTCGGCCAGTTTCAGCAAACCACCGGGATGCGGCTTGGGCGGCGCTTCATCACGCCCCAGCACATCCTCCACCGCGAAGCAGTCGGCCAGGCCAATCGCCTCCAGCGTCACATGCGCCAACTCCCGGGCATTGCGCGTGAGAATCCCCAGGCGATAGCCGCGCCCGGCCAATTCTCGCACCAGCTCCACGGCACCCGGCGCCGGCTTCGAACCCAGCGCCAGATCACGTTCATGCTCCAGCAGCCACGCATGTTTAGCCGCCGCTTCATCGGCCGGCAGTGCGGCGAGGTGGGTCAGGATGTCGTCTTCAGCCGGGATCGCCAACGCCACGCGAATCGCCGCGAAGTCATGCACGGCCACCGTCAGGGTGCCGTCCATGTCGAACACCCAGTGACGCACCTCGGCCAGGCTCATGCCCAATCCTTGCGATGACGAATCAGGCCTTCCTGCGTGACCGAGGCCACCAGTTGTCCTGCACGGTTGAACACGCTGCCACGGTTGAAGCCACGGGAATTACCGGCCCATGGGCTGTCCATCGCATAAAGCAACCAGTCATCTGCGCGCAGGTCCTGATGGAACCACAGCGCGTGATCGAGGCTGGCGACCTGCATGTCTTTGTGCCAGACCGATTTGCCATGAGGTTGCATCGAGGTGACCAACAGACCGAAGTCCGAGGCATAGGCCAGCAAGTATTTGTGCAGCGCCGGCGAGTCGGCCAGGGCACCGTCGGCGCGAAACCAGACGTACTTGATCGGATCGGATGGTAGCGGGTTGTAAGGATCTTTTTCGGTGACCGGGCGGAATTCGATCGGTTTCGGGCACAGCAGCTTTTCGCGCATGTGCTCGGGGATCAGGTGCGCGTGCCTCTTGGTGATTTCCAGCTCCGTCGGCAGATTTTCCGGGCCGACCACTTGTGGCATTTCGGTCTGGTGCTGGAAGCCTTCTTCGTCGTACTGGAACGAGGCGCTGCAGGTGAAAATCGGATTGCCCTTCTGGATCGCCGTCACCCGCCGCGTGCTGAAACTGCCGCCATCTCGCACCCGGTCCACTTGATAAACCACGGGCAACGCGGAATCGCCCGGTCGCAGGAAATACCCGTGCATGGAATGCACATGCCGGGCTGCTTCAACCGTCTGACTGGCTGCCGACAGCGACTGACCGATCACCTGACCGCCGAACAACTGGCGAAAACCCAGGTCCTGGCTGCGGCCGCGGAACAGGTTTTCTTCGATCGGTTCCAGGGTCAGCAGGTCGACCAGATCATCCAACACTTGGCTCATTCAGACTCTCCTCACACAAAACATTGCCGCGCAGTCTTGGCTGGCACGGTCGATACACTTTCGGGACAGGCCCCATGGGCGCCATTGTAAACGTGCGCGCCGGCTTATCCATGCAAGGTTTGCAGCCATTGTTCACGGGTGATGCGGTAAAGCACATGGTGACGCAAGGGATGATCGGCCGCGAGCCTGGGATGCTCAAAGTCATCGGCTGAATCATGGTGCATGCCGATGGCCTGCATGACTTTCTCGGAGGGCGTGTTGTTTTTGGCGGTGAAGGACACGACCTCGGTCAGCGCCAACCGGTCAAACCCGCAACGCAGAGCGGTCCATGCCGCTTCACTGGCATACCCCAGGCCCCAATGTTCGCGGGCCAGGCGCCAGCCGATTTCGGTCGCGGGGGTAAATGGTGCGTCGAAGCCCACCACACCCAGCCCGGTAAATCCGATGAATTGGCCAGTGTCTTTGCGTTGCAGTGCCCACAGGCCGAAACCATGCTCGGCAAAATGCCCGCGAATACGCCCGATCAGCGAGGCACTTTCCAGACGGCTCAACGGTGCCGGAAAATATCGCATCACCTGCGGGTCGGCGCACATCGCCGCAAATTCCGGCAAATCCTCATCGCGCCACTGCCGCAACAGCAGTCGCGCACTTTCGAGTTGCAGTATTGGCTCCATGGTGCCCCCCTGTTTCCATGCCGCAAGTCTACATCGCTGGTAGGATCCTTCTCTCATTCCTGTATGAAATCATCATGCCGCTGCCGCTGATTTATCACGAAGACTACAGCCCCGAGTTCCCGGCGGATCACCGCTTCCCCATGGACAAGTTTCGCCTGCTGCGCGATCACCTGGTGGACAGCGGCCTGACCAAGGACGCCGATCTGTTGCGCCCGCAGCTCTGCCCCTCGGACATACTCGCCCTCGCCCATGACACTGCCTATATCGAACGCTACATGAGTGGCGAGCTGTCCCGTGAAGACCAACGTCGCCTCGGCCTGCCCTGGAGCGAAGCCCTGGCGCGACGCACGGTGCGCGCGGTAGGCGGTTCATTGCTGGCGGCGGAACAGGCGCTGGAGCACGGTCTGGCCTGTCACCTGGCGGGCGGCACGCATCACGCCCATTACGACTACCCGGCCGGGTTCTGCATTTTCAACGACCTGGCGGTGATCAGCCGTTACCTGCTGGAAAGTGGCCGAGTGAATCGGGTGCTGATCTTTGACTGCGACGTGCATCAGGGCGACGGGACTGCGCGGATCCTGCACAACACCCCGGACGCAGTGACGGTTTCCCTGCATTGCGAAAAGAATTTTCCTGCACGCAAAGCCGAAAGTGACTGGGACATCCCGCTGCCCAAAGGCATGGGCGATGCCGACTACCTGAACGTGGTCGACGATGCGCTCAACTATTTGCTGCCGCTCTATCAACCGGACCTGGTGCTGTATGACGCCGGGGTCGATGTGCACAAGGACGACGCACTGGGTTACTTGAAGCTGACGGACGAAGGCGTGGCGGCGCGAGATGAAAGCGTGATGCGCCATTGCCTGGGCCGGGATATTCCGGTGGTCGGAGTGATTGGCGGCGGCTACAGCAAGGACCGCAAAGCCCTGGCACGCCGGCACGGCATCCTGCATCACAGCGCTCAACGGGTCTGGCAGTCATCAGGTTGTCACTGAGTCGTGAACCTTTACCCACAATGCCTGTGGAACTGCCTGTGGATAACCTGAGTGAAAGGGCCTGCAGCCCATACCAGGCATAGGCTACAACTTGATGATTGTTTTTTGAACAGCTCTTCTGAAACCATCGAAGATCAACTGTGGGAGCGGGCTTGCCCGCGATGAGGCCGGCAAATTCAAAGTCTTTGTTGACTGACACTCCGCTATCGCGGGCAAGTCGGATCGCCGCACCGCCACTCCCACAGTAATTGGGTACTGCTAGAATGCGCGGCTATTCCGCCACACTGCAGCGCTCATCATGACCCAGCCGTCGAATCCACCCTCCCCTCAAGTCGCCATCATCGGCGGTGGCCCTGCCGGCCTGATGGCGGCGGAAGTCCTGAGCCAGGCCGGGATCAAGGTCGACCTCTACGACGGCATGCCTTCAGTGGGACGAAAATTCCTGCTGGCCGGTGTCGGCGGCATGAACATCACCCACTCCGAAGCCTATCCGGCGTTTCTTTCGCGCTACGCCGAGCGCGCCCCGCAGATTGCACCGCTGCTGCGCTCCTTTGGCGCCGACGCGCTGTGCCAATGGATTCATGACCTGGGTATCGAAACCTTTGTCGGCAGTTCCGGCCGGGTGTTTCCGACCGACATGAAAGCCGCGCCGCTGTTGCGGGCCTGGCTAAAACGCCTGCGAGACGCCGGCGTAGTTATCCACACCCGCCACCGCTGGCTCGGCTGGAATACCGATGGCAGCCTGAAAGTCTCAAGCCCCGAGGGTGAAAAAAACCTGACGCCGGACGCCACGCTGCTGGCCCTCGGTGGCGGCAGTTGGTCGCGCCTGGGTTCGGACGGTGCCTGGATGCCGCCACTGGATCAGCGCGGAGTAGGATTGGCGCCATTGCAACCGAGTAATTGCGGCTTCGAGGTGCAGGCCTGGAGCGAACTGATGGTCAGTAAATTCGCCGGCGCCCCGCTGAAAAACATCGCCATCGGCCTCAATGACGACGTTCCACGGCTCGGCGAATGCGTGATCACCGCCACCGGGATTGAAGGCAGTTTGATCTACGCCCTCTCGGCACCGATTCGCGATGCCATCAACCAGCACGGCTGCGCAACTATTCATCTCGACCTGCTGCCCGGCAGGCCTGTGGATAAAGTGCAGGCGGCACTGAGCAAACCTCGCGGTTCACGCTCGATGGCCAAACACCTGCACAGTCAGCTGGGCATTGATGGGGTCAAAGCAGCGTTACTGCGTGAACAGACCCCGGCCGACTGCTTCAGCGACACGGCGCTGCTGGCCAAAGCGATCAAGGCGTTGCCACTGACGCTGGTAAAAACCCGTCCACTGGACGAAGCCATCAGCAGTGCTGGCGGTGTGCTGTTCGAGTCAATGGATGAGCGATTGATGCTCAAGCAAATGCCTGGCGTGTTCTGCGCGGGGGAGATGCTGGACTGGGAAGCGCCGACGGGCGGCTACCTGCTGACCGCGTGTTTCGCCAGCGGGCGTGCGGCGGGGATGGGGATGGTGGAGTGGTTGAAACACCGCCACTGATGATCGTTCCCACGCTCTGCGTGGTAACGCAGCCCGGGACGCTCTGCGTCCCAACAGCGGACGCAGAGCGTCCATTGAGGCATTCCCACGCGGAGCGTGGGAACGATCACCTCGCCACAGCTGTTAAGGCTTACGCTTACGCGGCCCGGTGTTGAACACCGGCACTTTACGCACAGGTTTGATCGAAGGCTCCGGCGCCGAGGCATCCCCGCTCTCAACCCACTTGCCCAGGTTGCGCTTGCCGCCACCGGAGGTCTTTGGCTTCTTCGGTTTTTTCGGTTTCTTGACCACCTGACCACTGGCATCGGTGTCCGGCACGCGGTGTTCTGGTTCGAAGTCGTGCTCCACTTGCCGAGGCAATGTCTGACGGGTCAACGTCTCGATGGCCGACAGCAAATTCACTTCATCGGCACACACCAACGAAATGGCCTGCCCAGTGGCGCCCGCACGGCCGGTACGACCGATGCGGTGGATGTAGTCTTCGGCCACGATCGGCAGGTCGAAGTTGACCACCAGCGGCAAGTCTTCGATGTCCAGACCACGGGCCGCGACGTCCGTCGCCACCAGGATCTGTACTTCGCTGGCCTTGAAACGGTCCAGTGCGCGCTGACGCGTTGCCTGTGGTTTGTCGCCGTGAATGCCGTCGGCATTGACGCCCAGGCCCTGAAGTTTTTCCACCAGTGCGTCCACACCGTTACGGGTCTTGGCGAACACCAGCACTTGCTTCCACTTGCCCTTGCGCAGCAAGTGAATGAACAACTCCGGCTTGCGCTTCTTGTCGACCGTCACGACCCACTGTTTCACCGTGTTGGCGGCCACGTTACGCGGGCTGACTTCGATGCTCAGCGGGTCGTTGAGCATTTGCCCGGCCAGCGTGCGGATCGCATCGGAGAACGTCGCCGAGAACAACAGCGTCTGACGCTTCTTCGGCAGCGCCTTGTAAATGTTCCCCAGCTCCTCGGAAAAGCCCAGATCGAGCATGCGATCCGCTTCGTCCAGCACCAGGGTTTGCAGCTGATTGAACTTCAGCGCGTTCTGACGGAACAGGTCGAGCAAACGGCCCGGCGTCGCCACCAGCAGATCGACGCCGCTGCGCAGTTTCATCATTTGCGGGTTGATGCTGACACCGCCGTACACCGCGTAAGTGCGCAACGGCAGATTCTCGGCGTACTGGCTCACGGCTTCGTGAACCTGTTCCGCCAGCTCACGGGTCGGCACCAGAATCAGTGCGCGCACCGAGTTCGCGGTGACTTTCGGCCCTTCCATGGCCAGCAATTGCAGAAGCGGCAGCGCAAAACCGGCGGTCTTGCCGGTGCCGGTCTGAGCGGCGGCCATCAGGTCGCGACCGGCCAGCACCGCCGGAATGGCTTGCGCCTGAACCGGCGTCGGGGTCTGGTAGCCGAGCGTCTCGAGAGAGCGCAGCAAGGGTTCGATCAGGCCAAGGGTGGCGAAAGTCATGGGAGTACCGTAGGAAAATTCAGCGCGGGTTTTTCAAAACAAGTGTGCAAAACAAGATGCAATGGCGCGCAGTTTACCCTAATTCACTCGCGATTCTGTCGGCGCGGCTACAGTCGGCTGCACAGGCGTACGACGCCACTGCGGCAAACCGATCAACACCACGGCGCTGATGATCACCAGCATCGCCAGCCCTTCTTCGATCCCTATGGTCTCGCCGACAAACACGATCCCCAACAACACCGCCACCGCCGGATTGACGTAGGCATAACTGGTGGCAGCCGCCGGACGCACATGTTTCAGCAGGTACATGTAGGCGTTGAACGCGATGATCGAACCGAAGACGGTCAGGTACGCCAGCGCCGCCCAGCCTTCAATTGGCGGCATGCCCTGCAGATGCTCACCGCTGACCGCGCTGCCGATCAGCAACACCACGCCGCCCACCAGCATTTCCACGGCACTGGCCATGGCACCCTGGGGCAACGGCAAATGTTTGCTCCACACCGAGCCGAAAGCCCAGGAGGCAGCGGCAAATATCAGCAATGCCGCGCCCAACGGACTCGATTGCAGATTGGAGCCGAGGTTGAGCATGGCGATGCCGATCAGTCCGAGCACAATCCCGGCCCATTCCAGACGTGTATTACGCGCGCCCCAGAAATAGCCGCACAGCAAGGTAAACAGCGGCACCGTCGCTACCGCCAACGCCGCGACACCAGAGGCCACGCCCGTGTGCTCCGCCACGCTGACCGCGCCGTTGCCGCAGCTGAGCAGCAAGATCCCGATGATCCCCGCCGCTTTCCACTGCGCCCAGGTGGGTGCCGGCGCCCCGCGCCAGCGCAGGAAGGCGTACATCAACGACCCGGCGATCACGAAGCGGACCCCGGCGAGCAACAGCGGCGGCCAGTATTCCACGCCGATGCGAATCACCAGGTACGTCGAGCCCCAAATCACGTACAAGGCGAAAAAGGCAGCGATCAACGGTAAGGGAAAGCGACGAAGGCCAGGCATGGTGCGCTCGCAGGCAAAGACAAGAGAACCGCTATTCTAGAAAGGCCAACGGCTAAAAATAAGTTACAAAACCTGTTTATAGCGCCGGTACACTTTTCAAAGAACGGTGGTTATCGATATAAACCGTGCTTTCGAAAGTCAGTCACTTTTCAGGAAGACGACCATGGACAAATACGACCGCATGCTGCTCAGTGCCCTGCTGGAAAACGGTCGTGCGTCCTACGCCGACCTCGCGCGCAAGGTCAACCTGTCCGCCCCGGCCGTGGCCGAACGTGTGGCCAAGCTGGAAGCCAGCGGTGTGATCACCGGTTACCAGGCAAAAGTCGACATGGCCAAGCTCGGCTTGCCGATCCAGTGCGTCATCGAGCTGCGCTTGAACCAGCATGGCAATCAAAAGGCCTACGACGACCTGATCAAAATCCCGCAACTGACCGAATGCCACCGGGTGACCGGCGATCCGTGCGTGATCATGCAAGCGGCGGTGGGCTCGATGCCGGAGCTGGAGGAGTTGATCAACCGGATTGCCACGTTTGGCTTCAGCAAGACGTCGATTGTGTTGTCGAGTGCGATAGAGAAGCGCGTGCCGCTGGGGCACATCGAAGGCAATGGCTGTAGGAGCTGAGCTTGCTCGCGATGGCGGTTTAACAGTCAACATTGAGGGTGACTGACATGCCGCCATCGCGAGCAAGCTCGGCTCCTACAGGGGAACGATCAGGGACAGGGGATTTTGTGGTGGTTTCAGAACCCGCGATGGCGCTTGAGGTGTTCGTTGATCTTCGCCGCCGGCACTTTCTGCAAGCCGCACAGCAAATCATGGGACAACTCACGCAGCCCATGCCTGCGCTGCAATTCTTCCATCAAGTGCGTCGTCAGATTCGCGGCCATCTCGGCATCAGCCATGGCCCGGTGAGCCTTGCCCGTATCGGGCAGGTTGGCAAATGTGGTGAGCGTGCCGAGCTTATGGTTCGGCGCGGCGGGCATCAGGCGCCGGGCCAGCAGCAGCGAGCAGGCAAAGTTCTGCAAACGCGTACGTTTGATCCGCCCCAGTTCGAAGTCCCAGAACTTCTGGTCGAACGCCGCATTGTGCGCGAGCAACGGAGTGCAGCCGACGAACTCGTTCACCTCGTTCATCACCTGCTCCGCCGACGGCGCGGTGCGCAGCATGGCGTTGCTGATGCCGGTCAGTTGCTCGATGAACGCCGGGACGCGCACGCCCGCATTCATCAAGCTTTGGTAACGCTCGACGATGCGCCCCTCTTCAAGGATGACCACGGCAATTTCCGTGGCCCGGCAGCTGCTGCTCGGGGAGATCCCGGTGGTTTCAAAGTCGATGACTGCGATGCGTTCCAAACCTGTTTCAACTCCGTAAAAATCAATTCTTGAGCAGCAAGGCGCCTTCGATCGGCACATAACGACTGGCGGCGCGGATCAGCGAGTTGGCGGTCAGGCCCGGTACGCCATAGGCCACCGCTTGCACCCCGTGTTTGCTGATGATGCGTTCCAGCAGCATGTCGAAATCACCGTCACCGGAGGCCAGCACCACTTCGTCGACATGATCGGCGGCGTCCATGATGTCGAGGGTGATGCCTACGTCCCAGTCGCCCTTGGCCGAGCCGTCGCTGCGCTGGATATAGGGCTTGAGCTTCACGGTGAAACCGAGATTGCGCAGGATCTGCTGAAACTGTTGCTGCTTGCTGTCACCGCGATCGATCGCGTAGGCATAGGCCTCGACGATCTCGCCCTGTTTGCTGATATCAGCCCACAACGCGGCGTAGTTGAAGTGGCAACCGTAGGCCTGACGCACGGTGTAATAGAGGTTTTGAACATCGGCGAACACTGCGATTTTTTTCACCGCGGGCTTCCTCTTGGCGCACAGGCGCGCAGGCGAGATCAGGCACCTGGCCCGAAAAGTTGCCCAGTATGCCAGCCCGAAGGATTGTTCCGCGAATAATCGGCCCGGGGCACGGTCGCGCCCCGGACGAATGGCATATCAGACGAAGGAGTCGTCGTCGCTGCCGAAGAACGATGAGTCGTCATCGCTGTAGTCAGTGTTGGCAAAACCGCCCTGATCGTTGGAGTTGTCGGCCATGCGCTGGTCATCGCCCCAGCCATTGTTGCCTTGGTCATTGACCTGGGCTGGCTCTTCCTTGATGACTTCAACCACTTCCGGTTGCTGATTGTGATGGAACAGGCTGCTGATGCCTTGTGCCAGCATCACGCCACCCGCCACGCCCGCCGCCGTTTTCAGCGCACCGCCGAGAAAACCGCTGCCCGCCGCCGGCGCTTGCTGCTGAGGGGCGTAATTTTGTTGGGGTGGTGCGGTACCAAAGTTCTGCTGTGGCGCTTGTGAGTTGAACGATGGCCGTGCCGGTTCACGCCAGCCACCGGTGGACGGCGGTGCGCTCTGGGTCGGGGCCGGCTGCGGATCACGGGCGCTGCTGCCGAAGATGCTCGACAAAAAGCCACCACTGCTCGGGGCCGGGGCCGCTGTCTGTGCCTTGGCCGATTGCAGTTCGGCCTGCAATTGCTGCACTTGCCGGGTCAGTTGTTTGTTCTGTTCGTCGAGGCTCTTGATGGCGGCTTCTTGAACCAGAATGGCCTGGGTCATGAAATAGCCGGCCGCGGGCTGGCGAGTCAGGTGCTCCTTGATCCGCGCCTCCGCCAGGGCGTCGCGCGGGGCTGAATCCGTTTCGGCCTGTTGCAGCCGGGAAAACAGTCCATCGATCAGGGTTTGTTCTTCGCTGTTCATGGCGACCTCGTAGATTGCCGGGGAAATCGTTGTCCTTTTCCAAAGAGGATAAGGTGCTCGACCTTAATGGAGGCTGAAGCAAGTTGTTTCAATGAGCTTTACCTAACGTTTACGTTTGCTTCGGGCGGTACATCATCGGTTACAGTGTGTAACTGCTTATGACCAGCGATACCGACTGATGAATCCGTTCGACGTGCTGCGTGACTCCTTGTATTTCTTCAAGCGCAATCTGGGCCAGATCGTGCAACTGTGCCTGCCGCTGGTGATCTTCGAGGCGCTGCTGCAACAAGTGGTCGACCACTCCACCGAACCGGACAGTTTTCCCGGCGTCAGCGTGATCGTCGGCTTGCTGGTTTATCCGCTGTACACCGCCGCCCTGATCCTGTTTCTCGACGCCCGCAGCCGGGGCGAATCCCCGCGCAATCGCGACCTGCTGGCGAGGTCCGCCTACTTGTGGCCGCGCTTCGCCCTGCTGACGGCGCTCAATACCCTGCTGATTCTGCTCGGCCTTTCGCTGTATTTCCTGCCGGGCATCTGGCTGATGGTGACGTTGGCGTTCGGCGAGTATTTGCTGGTGCTGCGCGGCATGGCCCCACTGGCGGCCATGAAAGAAAGCCTGCGCCTGACCCGCGGCCATTTCATGCGCATTCTGGTGTGCATCCTGTGCGTGATGGCCCCGTTGTGGCTGCTCAAGGGTGCCACCCTCGCGGTGTACCCGGAGCCACAGAACCCGGTGATTTCCCTGCTGATCGACAGTGCTCACAGCTTCCTGCAACTGTTCACCAGCGTGGTGCTGTTCCGTTTGTTCATGCTGATCGGCGATGCACCCGAGCAGATTGACCGGCCGCTCTGACTGCCTCCCCTGTAGCAGCTGGCGAAGCCTGCGTCCGGCTGCGCAGCAGTCGTAAAATCGGTGCCCACGGTGCATCAGGTAAACCGCACGCGCTGGATGACGACTGCTACGCAGCCGGACGCAGGCTTCGCCAGCTGCTACAGGTGCGTGTTACGGCTATTGCGTTTGGCCCTTGGGCTTACGTCCGACGCTCGGTTATGCTCGGGCCATCTTTTGTAACGCTATAAGCCGAGCCATGCCCCGTCTACTGCGCTACACCCTGCTAAGCCTTTTGACAGTCATCGGCTTTTTCGCACTGCTGATCTACAACCTGACGTGGCGCCCCGACGCCAAGGAAGTATTGCCGGTCAGTTGCAATGCCCATGCACCGACGCTGGTGCCCGGCCAGGCCTTGAAAGTGATGATCTGGAACGTTCAGTACCTGGCGGGCAAGCGCTATGTGTTCTGGAACGATCTGGCCCAGGGCGATGACGAAAGCCCCACCCCTGAAGACATGGCCTTCAGCCTCGATGAAGTGGCGCGGGTGATTCGCGACGAAAACCCCGACGTTGTGTTGTTGCAGGAACTCGATGACGGCGCCAAGGCCAGCGATTACCAGAACCAGTTCAAGCTCCTGCAAGAACGGGTCGCCGACCTGTACCCGTGCAGCGCCCGTGCCTTCGACTGGAAGGCCGACTTCGTGCCTGACCCACACATCTCCGGCAGTGTCGGTCGGCAACTGGCAACGCTCAGCCGTTACCAGATCGAACACGCCGAACGCCTGCAATTGCCGGTCGAACCGGCCAATTTCATCAGCCGACAATTCAAACCGAAAAACGCCGTGTTGGTCACTTATCTGCCGCTGAACGACGGCGGGCAGATGGCACTGCTCAATACCCATCTGGACCGCGCCACCCAGCCCGACGAAACACTGCAAGCCCAAGTGACAGCCGTCGCCAAAGTCCTCGACAAGTTCGAAAGCCGTGGCACGCCATGGCTGATTGGTGGCGACTTCAACCTGCTGCCGCTGGGGCAATTTCGCCGATTGCCCGACGAGCAACGCACCCCCTACTCCGCCGACAGTGCACTGCATGTGCTGTGGGACAAGTACCCGATGATTCCGACCAACAACGAAGCCAGCGGCGTCGATCGGGCACAGTGGCTGACGCATTACCCGAATGATCCAGGCTTGAGCGGCCCGGACCGGACGGTCGACTACCTGTTCTACAGCCCGAGCATCAAACGGGTCGAAGCAACGGTGAGGCAGGACGATACGTTGCGCATCTCCGATCACTTGCCGGTGATCGCAAGGTTCCTTTTGCCCGCCAACTGACAATGCAAAACCTGTAGGAGCCGGGCTTGCCCGCGATAGCGGTGTGTCAGGTTAAATACATGCCAACTGACAGAATGCAATCGCGGGCAAGCCCGCTCCCACAGGGATCGCGCAGGTTCAATGAACCTCTTCCAGATCGTCATGCAGCAGCCCGAAGATCTTGCGCTTCATGTCGATGAACGAGCGCTCCATGACCATGTCCAGAGTCCGTGGGCGTTCGATCGGCACGTCGAGAATCTGCTTGATCCGCCCAGGCCTGGCGCCCATCACGTAGACCCGGTCGCCGAGCAGAACCGCCTCGTCGATATCGTGGGTCACGAACAACACGGTCTTCTTGCTGTTACCCCAAACCCGCAGCAACAGCTGCTGCATTTGCAGGCGGGTCTGGCTGTCGAGCGCGCCGAACGGTTCATCCATCAGCAGGATCTGCGGATCATTGGCCAGCGCCCGGGCAATCGCCACACGCTGCATCATGCCGCCGGACAACTGCTTGGCGTAGTTGTCGGCAAACCCGGTAAGGCCGACTTCGTTGACGTAGTAGTCGACGATTTCCTTGCGCTGTGCCGCCGCCATGCCGCGACGCTTGAGACCGAACTCGACGTTCTGGCGAACCGTCAGCCACGGGAACAACGTGTAGCTCTGGAACACCATGCCGCGATCCGCGCCCGGCCCCTGAACTTGCTGGCCACCGACGTAGATCTCGCCTTCCGTGGGCTCGTTGAGGCCGGCGGTGAGGTACAGCAGACTCGACTTGCCGCAGCCCGAAGGCCCGACCAGCACGGCGAATTGTTGATCCGGAACCTCGAACGACACCTGCTCCAGTGCGGTGAACATGCCACCGTCAGGTTTCTGATAGCGCAGGCTGACCTTGTCCACTTGCAGCCTTGGGGCGGCCTGTACCGGCGCGGCCGAGGGTGTGACGAAGCGAGGGTTGACGGCGCTTACTGAGCCCATGCGGCGATCCTCAGACGTAGGAAACGAAACAGTTGATCGGTGACCAGGCCCAACAGGCCGATGATCGCGATTGCCAGGAAAATCACATCCACTTGAAAGCCACGCATGGCTTTGAGGCTCAAGTAACCCAGGCCACTGGAAGCGGCGACCAGCTCAGCGACCACCAGGTAGGTCCAGGCCCAGCCCATGGTCACGCGCAAGGTGTCGAGCACACCCGGCAACGACGCCGGGGCGATCACATGCAGCACCGCATCGCGACGATTGGAACCGAGGGTATAGGACGCATTGATCAGGTCCTTGGAGATGCCCTTGGACACGTCCGCGATCATCACCAGTTGCTGGAAGAACACACCAAAGATGATCACCGAGACCCGTTGCTCCAGGCCGATACCAATCCACAAAATGAACAGCGGCACGAACGAGGTCACCGGCAGGTAGCGGATGAAATTGACCATCGGTTCAAGGAAGGCCTGAACGATGCGGAAGCTGCCCATCAACAACCCCAGCGGCACCGCCACCAGCGACGAGACAACAAAACCGACCACTACCACTTCGAGGCTGGCCCACACATGCAGACCGAGTGTGCCGTCGCGACTCAAGCGCACGGCGGCCTCAACCACCGCGCCCGGCGTCGGCAGGAACATCCCCGGCACCACGCCACCGTAAGACAACCCGGCCCACAGACCGATCAATAGAACCCAGGCCAGACCGCTCGCGCTCCAGATGACCTGCACCGGCAGGCCAGTCTTGGGCGTGATGCAGCGGCTCAGCCATGAATTGCGCTTGAACATGCAAACCTCCTACAGCGGGCTGACGAAACGGTTGTCGATCAGGTCGTCATTGCTGACGTTGTAGGGCTTGCCCTGCAATTCACTGGCGGTTTCGTTGGCCAGTTTGATCAACGGTGCGCTGTCGCCCGGCTTGCCTGGCGAGCCGAGCAGTTTTTCGCTCATGGCCTGATCGTAGAAGCGCACGCCTTGCGCGGCGGCGGCCAGTTCCTTCGGATCGGCGAGGTAACCGCCGACGCCTTTGGCCATGATTTTGTAGGCTTCTTCTGGGTGTTCCTGGGTGTATTTCACCGCTTTGTACAACCCGGCGACCAAGGCTTTTACGTCTTCTGGCTGCTTCTCGATGACCGAGCAGTTCAGCGCAACCACGTCGACAATCACGCCCGGCGTGCTGCTGCTGTCGATCAACACCTTGCCTTGCTGCTTGTCACGGACCATCGACAGATGCGGCTCCCAGGTCACGGCGGCCGGCACGCGACCGGCGATGAACGCGGTCGCGGCGTCGTCAGCTGTCATGTTCTGCACGGTGATGTCGCTCATGGTCATGCCGTGTTTTTTCAGCAGATACGACAACCAGAACTGCGAGGTCGACCCTTCGTTCACCGCCACCGCCTTGCCTTTGAGCTCCTGCAAACTCTTGACGTCCTTGCCCACCAGCACGCCGTCGCCACCATGGCTGTCATCCAGTGCGGCGACCGCTTTGAAGCAGAATTGCGGACGGTATTTCAGCACTTCGTCGATGGTCGACGCCGAGCCCGACAATTCGCCCGAGGCTTGGGCGGCCATGTACATCGACGCTTCTTCGACGACGGGCAATTCAACGGTCAAACCGTTTTCCTTGAAGTAGCCCAGGTCCTGGGCGAGGTAGAGGGTGCCGTAACCGACCCACGTGGTATGGCCGATGGACAGGGTGCCGGCCTGGGCACTTGTCGCGACCGTGGCGGCAATGGCGGTGACCGCCAGGGGATGAGCGAAACGGGTAAGCAAGGACTTGATCATGGAGCACTCCCAAAGCTGTTGATTTAGTTTTGATGGGCAGTACGGCCAGGAGCCTGATTGAAGCGGCTACCGGCGGTCTCTGATGGACCTCTTGGTGAGCAGCGTTCGGCTGACTGGCGAAGTCGATGTTGGCCCAAGGCCGGGAATAGGAAAATCAGGAAATATGTCGTTGGGAGTGATGAAAAAACTGGGTAGTGCGCACGGTCAAAGGGCATTGCGGGCGGGGATGCCCAAGGAGGGTGCAAGACTGAAAAAGTGTAGCGATTGGACAATAGCTATCGCGGGCAAGCCCGCTCCCACAGGTCCTGTGCCGTACCAAATTTTCGCAACCGACACACATTTCTGTGGGAGCGGGCTTGCCCGCGATAAGGTCCGCAGGACCTTCCAGCAATGTCAGAGGCGACCGTATTCCTGAGCCGTGCGATCCACCGCTTTCAGGGTTTTACCCACCAGTTCATCAACCTCTTCCCGAGTGGCAATCAACGCTGGCGCCATGATCATCCGCCCCAGCGTCGAGCGAATAATCACGCCCTCTTCAAAGCCGATCGTGCGGCAACGCCAGGCGATGTCGTTCTCGTTGGCAAAGCGCTTGCGGCTGGTTTTGTCCTCGGCCAATTGCAACGCCGCGACCATGCCGACGCCTTGAATATCGCCCACCAACGGGTGATTGCCGAACACCTCGCGCAAGCACTGTTGCAGGTACGGGCCGATGTCATCCTTGACCCGCGTCACCACCCCTTCATCACGCAAGGCCTTGAGGTTGGCAATCGCCACCGCCGCCGCTACCGGGTGCCCGGAATAGGTCAGGCCGTGGGCGAACACCCCGCCCTGCTCCACCAGCACCTGGGCCATTTTCTTCGACAGGATCAGCCCGCCCATGGGGATGTAACCCGAAGTCAGGCCCTTGGCGATGGACAAGGTGTCCGGCTCGAAACCGAAGTGTTCATGGGCGAACCATTCGCCGGTGCGACCAAAGCCGCCGATCACTTCGTCGGCGCACAACAGCACGTCGTACTTGCGGCAGATGCGCTGGATTTCCGGCCAGTAGCTCTCTGGCGGAAAGATCATCCCGCCCGCGCCCTGGAACGGTTCGGCGATGAAACCTGCGACCTTGTCGGCGCCCAGTTCGAGAATCTTCGCTTCCAGTTGCTGCGCGGCCCGCAGGCCAAATTCAGCCGGCGTCAGGTTACCTTCGTGGGCGAAAAAGTACGGTTCATCGATGTGTTCGATGTCGGGAAGCATGCCGCCCATTTCGTGCATGAACTTCATGCCACCGAGCGCCGTCGCGGCCAGGGTCGAACCGTGGTAACCGTTCCAGCGCCCGATCATGACTTTCTTCTCGGGCTTGCCGAGGATCGTCCAGTAACGGCGCACGGTGCGAATCAACACCTCGTTGGCCTCGGAGCCGGAGTTGGTGTAGATCGCGTGGCTGTAGTGCCCCGGCAGCAGGCTGAACAGCAGCTCCGACAGCTCGATGACCTGTGGGTGGGTGGTGTGGAAAAACATGTTGTAGTACGGCAGTTGTTCAAGCTGCTGAGTCGCCGCCGCCGCCAAATCCTTGCGCCCGTAACCGAGGTTGGTGCACCACAACCCGGACATGCCGTCCAGATAACGCCGACCGTCGTTGTCCCACAGGTGCAGGCGCTCGCCACGCACCATCACCCGGGGTCCTTCGTCATTGAGTGCCTTTTGATCGACGAATGCGTGGATGTGGTGCGCAGCGTCGGCGGCCTGGTAGTCGCGGGTTTCACGTGGTGATGTCATCGCCAGTTCTCCGTTTTGTTATTAGCGGCTGTTATGAGCGCAGCTGAAACCAGGTGGTTTTCAACTGGGTGTATTTATCGAATGAGTGCAGCGACAAATCACGGCCGAAGCCCGACTGTTTGCCGCCACCGAAAGGCACGGTAATGTCCAGCGCATCGACGCTGTTGACCGACACGGTGCCCGCTCGCAATTGCCGCGCCACACGGTGGGCGCGATTGAGGTCGTCGGTCCACAGCGAAGCGGCCAGACCGTAGACGCTGTCGTTGGCCAGTTGCAAGGCGTGTGCCTCGTCATCGAACGCCGTCACGGCCAGCACCGGGCCGAACACTTCGTCGCGAAACAGCGGCATGTCCGGGCTCACGCCCGTAAAAATCGTCGGTTGAATGAAGTTGTCAGAGCCGTTGAAGATCGACTGCCGGCCACCGCACACTTTTGTCGAACCCTGACGTTCAGCCTGTTGGATGAACTTCATGATGCGCGCGGTCTGGCGGCTGTCGACAATCGCCCCGGCGCCGCTCGCCGGGTCCAGCGGATCACCCGGCAGCCAGCGTTCGGCCTGCGCCATGAGGCGCTCGACAAATTCGTCATGAATCGAACGCTCCACCAGCAATCGCGAGTTGGCCGAGCAGACTTCGCCCTGATTGAAGAAGATCCCGAACGCGGCTTTCTCGGCGGCCAGGTCAAGGTCCTGACAATCGGCGAACACCAGGTTCGCGCTCTTGCCACCGCACTCCAGCCACACCTGTTTCAGGTTCGATTGCGCGGAATACTGCATGAAGTATTTGCCGACTTCGGTGGAACCGGTGAACACCAGGCAATCCACGTCCGGGTGCAAACCGAGGGCTTTGCCGGTCTGCTCGCCGAGGCCGGGCAGCACGTTCAACACGCCTGCCGGCAAGCCTGCTTCGAGCGCCAGTTCGGCCAGGCGCAACGCAGAGAACGGTGATTGCTCGGCGGGTTTGAGAATCACCGAATTGCCAGCGGCCAAGGCCGGCGCGAGTTTCCACGCGGCCATGTCCAGCGGGAAATTCCACGGCACCACGGCAGCGACCACGCCCAGTGCTTCACGGGTGATGGTCGCCAGGACGTTTTGCGCGCTGGGAGCCACCTGATCGTAAAGTTTGTCGAGGCTTTCGGCGTACCAGCGAAACACCCCGGCGGCGCCCGGCACGTCGATGTTGTAGGCGTCCATCACCGGTTTGCCCATGTTCAGCGAGTCCAGCAGCGCCAGTTCTTCGCGGTGGGTCATGATCAGGTCAGCCAGGCGCAGCAGCACTTGCTTGCGCTCAATGGGCGAACGCGCCGACCACGTGCCGGCGTCGAACACCTGTCGTGCATTGCTGACCGCAGCGTTGACCTCTTCGTCGCCGCACGCGGTGACGTTGGCCAGGCATTGGCCAGTGGCGGGGTTGATCGCGGCGAACGTCTGGCCGGACTGCGCAGCACGAAGTTTGCCGTCGATCACGGCCCGGTCGGGAAACTGCAGCGCAGCGGCTTTGTGTTGCCAATATGCAAGCTCGAACACGTTCAGATGCTCCAGGGGCTTTTCTTGTGATTGGATGGTGGCCCAGCCCCGTGTCCACGAAAAATAGTAAAAATGTTTTCGCAGACCATGAAAAAACTGGGCAGCCAACCTCCCCCGTGGCGCGGTATGTGGTTATTGTTCAGGCACAACAACACCGTCGTCAGAACGGACGCAGTCGGCGCGAATATTGCCTGGATGCCTGGATCATCCACCCCGAGGTTTGCCGTGGCTGCCTACAACTTGCGTCAACTGAAATACTTCATCACCACCGTCGAATGCGGCAGCGTCGCCGAGGCCTCGCGCAAGCTGTACATCGCCCAGCCGGCGATCTCCACGGCCATCAAAGGCCTGGAAGACAGCTTCGGCGTGCAATTGCTGATCCGTCATCACGCCCAGGGCGTGTCCTTGACCCCGAGCGGTGCGCGCTTCTACCGCAAGGCTCAGGAGCTGCTGCGCATGGCCAAGGAGTTCGAACAGAACGCCCTGGCCGACAACGACGTGGTGGCCGGGCAAATCGATATCGGCTGCTTCGAAACGGTCGCGCCGCTGTACTTGCCGCAACTGATCGCCGGGTTCTCGGCGCTGTATCCGGGGGTGAAAATCCGCATCCGCGACGGCGAGCAGCAAGAGCTGGTGCAAGGCCTGACGTCGGGCACCTTCGACCTGGCGATCCTGTACGAGCACGACCTCGACGCCACCATCCAGACCGAACCGCTGATGCCGGCGCAGCGACCTTATGCGCTGCTGCCGGCGGATCATCGCTTTGCCCAGCTCAAGCAAGTGTCGCTGCGCGATCTGTGCCTGGAGCCGATGATTCTGCTGGATGTGCAACCGAGCCGGACCTACTTCGTCAGCCTCTTCGAAGAATTGAACCTGTCGCCGAACATTGCCTTCAGCTCACCGTCAATCGAGATGGTCCGGGGCATGGTCGGCCAAGGGTTCGGCTTTTCGATCCTGGTCACGCGGCCGCATTCGGAGTGCACCTACGACGGCCAGAAAGTGGTGTGCGTGGACATCGTCGAAGACGTCACCGGCTCAGGGCTGGTGGCGGCGTGGCTCAAGCGCGGGCAACTGACCAAACCGGCGCAGTTGTTTGCCGATTATTGCCGGGAGCAGTTGACCGCCAAGGCCCAGACCAAACCTTGATCGTTATTTGATCGTTCCCACGCTCCGCGTGGGAATGGATCCCGTGACGCTCCGCGTCACAAAGGCGGACGCAGAGCGTCCATGGCGGCGTTCCCACGCAGAGCGTGGGAACGATCAGAGTAAACGTTACTTACGGGGTTTGATCCGCGCCGTCGCTTCGGCCACCAGCGGATCGTCCGGCCAATAGTGCTTCGGATACCGCCCCTTCAAATCCTTCTTCACATCGGCATAGGTGCTGCGCCAGAAGTTCGCCAAATCCTGCGTCACCTGCACCGGGCGCCGCGCAGGCGACAGCAGGTGCAGCTTGACCACTTGCCGGCCACCGGCAATGCGCGGTGTCTCGGCCAGGCCAAACAGTTCCTGCAAACGCACCGCCAGAATCGGTGGCTGTTCGCTGTAGTCCAGACGAATCGAAGAACCCGACGGTACGCTCAGATGATGCGGCGCCTGCTCATCCAGCCGTTGCGGCAGCGGCCACGGCAGCAGGTTGTGGACGATGCTCGACAAGTCCAGATTGGCGAAATGACTCAGTCGCGAGACTTTGCCCAGATACGGCATCAGCCACTGTTCAAGATTTGTCAGCAGGGCGACGTCGCTGACATCCGGCCACTCACTGTCGCCCTTGCCGGCAAGGTCCAACTGGCGCAACAACGCGACCCGCGCCTGCCACTGACGCAGCTCCGGCGTCCATGGCAACAGCTCCAGGCCTTTGCGCCGCACCAGGTTCACCAAAGCCTGGCTGCGAGCGGTTTCATCAAGGCCGGTCAACGGTTCGCGGCTGAGGATCAACTCACCCACCCTGCGCTGACGCTCGGCGCGCAACACGCCTTCGCGCTCGTCCCAATCCAGTTGATCGACGTTGCGCACTTGCTCGGCGAGCACCGTGTCGAACAGTGCCGGATCGAAATCCGCCGCCAGATAAATTCGCTCTTCACGCTGGCCCTGACGACTGCCGAGATCGGCGATCACCAGCCACGGTTGCTTCATCAAACTGTCCGCTTCGGCGAACAGCGCCGCACGGCCGTTGGCCAGGCGATATTCCGCGCCACCGGCCCGTCGTTGCTGGGCCACGCGGTCGGGATAGGCCAGCGCCAGCAACGCACCGAGCCAGCGTGAATGATCGGGATCGCTGACCGGTTCCGACGCTTTGCCGCGCAAATAACCACGATATTGCCGCGCCAGTTGCCGGGCGCGCTGAACACCGCCCTGCGCCCCCCGCGCGGCTCGCTCTTCGCCGGACAACAACACCAGACGACTGTGCAGATCCGCCCCGGCACCGCGCAAGATATCTCGCTCGCCGAGCAATGCCGCGACATCGCAGGCCATGTCGGCCAAACCGAGCGCCTGCCCGCGCAACAGCAAATGCGCGATGCGCGGATGCGCCGGCAGTTCGGCCATGGCCTGACCGTGACGGGTCAATGCGTCGCCATCCAGCGCGCCCAGACGATCCAGCAAATCCTGCGCCTGTGCATAAGCAGCGGCCGGCGGTACATCCAGCCAAACCAACTGACCCGGTGTCACGCCCCAGCGTCCCAGTTGCAACGCCAGGCCCGCGAGATCGGCCGAGAGAATTTCCGCACTGGCATACGCCGCCAGTTGTTCGTGTTGATCCTGCGACCACAGGCGATAACACACGCCCGGCTCCAGCCGTCCGGCCCGGCCCGCGCGTTGAGTGGCACTGGCTTTGGAAATGCGCTGGGTGTCGAGGCGAGTCATGCCGCTGCCGGGGTCGAAACGCGGCACTCGCGCCAACCCGGCATCAATGACCACGCGCACGCCATCGATCGTCAGGCTGGTCTCGGCGATGTTGGTCGCCAGCACCACTTTGCGTTTGCCTGCGGGTGCCGGGTCGATCGCGGCTCGCTGCGCGGCCAGGTCCAGTTCGCCGTGCAATGGGCAAAGCAGCACCGGCGTGTTGTCGCCCAGCGCATCGGCCAATTGTTGATGGACTCGACGGATTTCCGCTTGCCCCGGCAGGAACACCAGAAGGCTACCGGTTTCATCGTTCAAGGCCTCGAGGACGGTTTGCACCAGGCGCGGCTCGATGAACTCACCTGACTGAAACGGCCGGCCCCAGCGCATCGCCACCGGGTACATGCGCCCTTCACTGCGCAGGATCGGCGCGTCGTCCAGCAACCCGGCCAGGCGTTCGCCTTCCAGGGTTGCGGACATCAAGAGGATTTTCAGCGGTTGATCGTCGCGAAACAACTCCCGGCCATTCAGGCTCAGGGCCAACGCCAGGTCAGCGTCGAGGCTACGTTCGTGGAATTCGTCGAAGATCAGCAAACCCACGCCTTCCAGCGCCGGGTCATCTTGCAGGCGCCGCGTGAGGATGCCTTCGGTGACCACTTCGATGCGGGTGTTGGGCCCGACTTTGCTGTCCAGCCGAATCCGATAGCCGACGGTTTCACCGACCTTCTCGCCCAACTCACTGGCCAAGCGCTCTGCCGCCGCCCGCGCCGCCAAACGACGCGGTTCAAGCATCAGGATGGTCTGCCCGGCCAGCCAGGGCTCATTGAGCAAGGCCAAGGGCACGCGCGTGGTTTTACCGGCACCGGGCGGTGCTTCGAGCACGGCTTCGTGGCGTGTCGCCAAGGCTTCACGCAGGGCGGGTAAAACTTCATCAATCGGCAAAGAATTCATGCTGGCTCCCAAACAGAGCGGCGAGTATAACGACGAACTGCTCGGTGTTTGTCGCGGTCCTAATTCATAACAACGATGCTTCGTTTTCCAGATGACTCAGGAGTTTTTCCATGCGTGTTCCCTTTCGCTTGATTGGCGGTGTATTGGTCGCGACCCTGCTGACCCAGGTTACGGCGTGCGGCTCGATTTTCTATCCCGATCGCCGTGGGCAAATTGACGGCAAGATCGACCCGGCTGTCGCGGCGCTGGATGCTGTGGGCCTGCTGTTCTACATCATCCCCGGCCTGATCGCCTTTGCCGTGGACTTCGCCACCGGGGCGATCTATTTCGAGCCGGGCAAGACCGCGCAGGTTGCACCGGAAAAACTCAAGGAAGCGATCGGCGCCGACGGCAAGGTCGATAATCACAAGTTGCAGACTATTCTCGAAACAGAATTGGGCCGCAGCTTTCCGCTGGACGACCCACGCCTGATTCAACACAAGGGCAGCGCCCAGCAACTGGCCATGTTCGGCCTGCAACCTGCCGCGTAATCGATGCCCCCAAAGGAAAATGCCGCCCCTATGAATTCCAGCTCCGAACACGCCCGCCTGCTGCGGCTGGCGACCCGTGCCTCGGTGGCGGTGGCCTGTACGCTGATCGTCGCCAAAGGCATCGCCTGGTGGTTGAGCGGTTCGGTGAGCATGCTCGCCGGATTGACCGACTCGACGCTCGACGGCGTCACCTCGCTGCTCAACTTGCTGGCGGTGCATTACGCCTTGCGCCCGGCCGATGACGATCACCGTTACGGGCATGGCAAGGCCGAGTCGCTGGCGGGCATGGCTCAGGCGCTGTTCATTGGCGGCAGTGCGGTGCTGATTGCCCTGCAGGCCTTTGATCGGCTCCAGCATCCCGTACCGGTGGAAGCACCGTGGATCAGCATCGGGGTGATCGTGTTTTCCCTGGTGCTGACGCTGGCATTGCTGATGCTCCAACACCGGGTGGTCAAGGCGACGGGCTCCAACGCGGTGCGTGCGGACTCGCTGCATTACCGTTCGGATCTGCTGCTCAACGGCAGCATTCTGGTGGCACTGGTGCTGGCCGGGTTTGGCTGGCATCAGCTGGATGCGTGGTTTGGCCTGGGCATTGCCATCTACATTCTGTGGAGCGCGATTCAGATCGCACGGGAAAGTTTTACGGTGTTGATGGATGAAGAACTGCCGCCCGAAGTCAGCCAGCACATGCTCGAACTGGCCTGCAGTGTGCCGGGGGTTTTAGGGGCGCATGACCTGCGCACGCGGATTTCCGGCAACCAGTGGTTCGTGCAATTGCACCTGGAGTTGCCGGGAAGTTTGACGCTGTCTGTCGCCCACGGCATCAGCGACCAGGCGGCCGATGCGATTCATGCCGCCTACCCGAAAGCCGAAGTGCTGGTGCACGCCGACCCGCAGGAAGTGGTGCTGGCCGCCAAGGCTCAGAACGTGACCTGATAACCGCGACTGCCGAGGCAATTACCCTCGGCTTGTCGGTAGGCCTGGACCACCGCTGAGTCCGGTTGGTAGGTAGCGGTTCGCGGGTCGAAGCCACTCTGCTGCACCGCGTATTGGTAGCACTCGTAACCGTCTCGACTGATCTGCTCCGGCGACTGCCCGTTGGCCGGATACGCCTCCACGTCATAACTATTGCTGGCCGGTTGTTGCGCTTGCGGGCCTCCAACCGGAGGCTCGACCACCATGTAATCCTGAGTGCTCTCCTGATAGGCGTAATACGAGCCGGCCGCCAGAAACAGCATCGACCCGCCAATCAAGACTTGCTCGGCATAGTCAGGCAAATAGCTGACACGAATCCCGCGCGGCGGTTGCACCACGACATAGTGCGGCCCCAGCGGGCGATACCAGTAACCGCCGGAATAGAAGTAATCCATGCCACGGTAAGGCACGCGGTATTCGCGGTCTGGAAAGCGATCAATTTCCTGACCCGGACGGTATCGCGGCCCTGGTCCCCAGCCATTGCCATGCCCCGGCGGACGACCGCCCTGCCAGTGATTGTCATTGGTCGGCGCACCGGTGTAACCATTCCAGTGCTGGTTGTAATCGTTACGCCGAGGCACATCCTGATAGTAACCACGCTGCGGTGGCTGGGTCTGGCGCACGGTGTCGGGGCGGCTGTGGATCGGCGGGTCAATCGGCAGGTCATTCGCTGGCAATTGCGGCGGCGGTGGCGGCGAGCGAACCCGGCTGTTGAAGTCCGGCGCAGGATGGTTCTGATTTTCCCGCTGGCCGTTGTTTTGACCCTGACCGTTGTGCTCGAACTGGCGGCTGTTGTCGCCACGAATGATGTCGTTGTTCTGCGGGTGCGGCTGATTGTTACCGCCATGCCCCTGACCGTTGCCCTGATGACCGCCGCCCTCATGCTGCCCGCCTTCGGGACCACGGTTTTGTTGATCATCGGCCAGTGATTGCGCAGTGACACCGACACACAACAAACCAACACCGGCCAAACGCCAGATGCGCGACTTCATGCTTTTCCTCACTACGGGTTAGGGCCTGTACGTAAGACTGGGAAAGTTCAGGCCGGTTCTGAAACAGGTTATCAGTCGCGAAACTTATTTATTGAGGGCCGTGCAGAAATCGCAGGCAAAAGAAAAGGGAGACCCGTCGGCCTCCCTTTGAGAACTTCGTCCGTGCTCGACGCTTATGACGTCGGCTCACCTCACCCCGTCTTTTGGACAGTGTGCAGCTCGGGGGCCGGCACATCCCCGGTGGGGGTGGCGGCCGCGGCTGGCCTGATTGGGCGAGCCGCTGTGGACTGTTTGTCCGAGCAGTGATTCTGGTGATAAGAATAGGCCTGGGGCGCCGGCAGAGGATTGCGAAGATTGCTCAAATAAACATCACTTGCGCAATTTTTAACCTTGGATAGATAATCTGCCGCAATAGTTACGACAAAGGCCTCATTGATGAGCAAACTCGACCGATACGACTTGAGCATTTTGGCGGAATTGCAGCGTGATGCGCGCATCTCCAACCAGGAGCTGGCCGAACGCATCGGCTTGTCCCCCTCGCCTTGCTCGCGCCGGGTCAAGCAACTGGAGGACGACGGCTACATCACCCGCCAGGTCGCCCTGCTGGACCGTAAAATGCTCGGCTTGAGCCTGACGGCTTACGTGCTGATCGGCATGGACCGGCACACCCCGGAACGCTTCGAGAACTTCGAAGCGGCGATTCGTACATTGCCGCAAGTGCTGGAATGCAGCCTGGTGACCGGGATGGATGCCGATTATCAGCTCAAGGTGGTGGTGCCGGACATGGATCACTATCAGAAGTTACTGCTGGGGCACCTGACCCGGATTGAAGGGGTCACCAGCGTTCGTTCGAGCTTTGTGCTGAACCAGGTACTCAACAGCACTGAATTGCCCCTGACGCATCTGCGCAACTGAAGACGCTATCGCGAGCAAGCTTTGCTCCTACAGATTTGGTGCGGATTCGTGGCAGATGCAAACCCGCAGGAGCATGGCTTGCCCGCGATGGGGCCGGCACAGGCGACGAATAGCTGCGACACACCGCCGCAGGCCAATACTGTACGCAGCCAGCGAGGCGTATACTCCCCGCGCCCTTTTAGCCTCGCCCGCGCTGGAGATGTTCGATGGATCCTGCAGTATTTGAAGAGTGGATGATGACTGGCCTTGTCAGCATTCTGATCATTTTCATGGGTTTCATCGTCTGGGATCTGGCGAAGAAGTCCAAGGCCGGGCGCTTTGGCTCGTTCATTCTGTTCTTTGTTCTGGGTCTGGGCGTGGCCGCGTTCGTGATCAAAAGCGTGGTGATCGGCCTGATTGAATCCGGCACGTTATAAACGCGCCGGCACTTCCTTCCACTGGCCCTGATCGAGCCCTTCGATCGTCCAGTCACCTATCCTGACCCGCACCAGACGCAATGTCGGCAAGCCGACCGCTGCCGTCATGCGCCGCACCTGACGATTGCGCCCTTCACGAATCACCAGCTCCAGCCAGCTTGTCGGCACACTCTTGCGAAAGCGCACCGGCGGGTTGCGTGGCCACAGCTCCGGTTCTTCCAGTTGCCGCGCCTCGGCCGGCAAAGTCATCCCGTCGTTAAGTTCGACGCCGTCACGCAAACGCTGCAACTGCTCGGCACTCGGCTCGCCTTCTACCTGCACCCAATACGTCTTGGCCAGTTTGTGTTTCGGATCGGCAATACGGGCTTGCAACTGACCGTCGTTGGTCAGCAGCAACAAGCCTTCGCTGTCGCGGTCCAGGCGTCCGGCCGGGTAAATCCCCGGGATCTCGATGTAATCCTTGAGCGTCGCCCGCCCTTCGCCGTCGCTGAATTGCGTCAGCACATCAAACGGTTTGTTGAACAGGATCAGCTTCGGCTCGGCCGGCGGCGCCTTGGCGACACGACGCGGGGCTGAGGAAGGAGTATTCGCGCCAGGACGGCGAGGTGCGGGACGTGGTGGACGAGGCATGGGGAAAGGAACATCTAACGGTCAGGGCTGCTAATGCTAGTGCCCTGACCGCCAAATGACCATGACAACCGTTAGCGGAACGGCGGCTCGTCGAAGCTGCGCAGCTTGCGCGAGTGCAGCGAGTTGAGCTCGGTACGCAGCAGATCCACCGCTTCGATGCCGATCTTCAAGTGCTGGCTGACCGCACGTTCATAGAAGGCGTTGGCCGAGCCCGGCAACTTGATTTCGCTGTGCAGCGGCTTGTCCGAGACGCAGAGCAACGTGCCATACGGCACCCGCAAGCGATAACCCTGGGCAGCGATAGTGCCACTTTCCATGTCCACCGCCACGGCGCGGGACAGGTTGATCAACGGGCGCTCCTGAGCCCAGCGCAGTTCCCAGTTACGGTCGTCATAAGTCAGTACGGTGCCGGTGCGCAGGCGTTTTTTCAGTTCATCGCCTTTCTCGCCAGTGATGTTGGCCGCCGCTTGTTGCAATGCCATCTGCACTTCAGCCAGCGCCGGAATCGGAATGTTCGGTGGCACGACCCGGTCCAGAATCCCGTCGCGGCGCATGTACGCGTGAGCCAGCACGTAGTCACCAATGGTCTGCGACTGACGCAAGCCACCGCAGTGACCGATCATCAGCCAGCAATGCGGACGCAGCACCGCCAAGTGGTCGGTGATGTTCTTGGCGTTGGACGGGCCGACGCCGATATTCACCAGCGTCACGCCATGGCCATCGCTGGCGATCAGGTGATAGGCCGGCATCTGGTAACGGTGCCACACCACACCGGCGGCAATCGCCGATGCTTCGCCGTGGTCCATGCTCTTTTCGATGATCACGTTGCCCGGCAAGATCATGCGCACAAAACGCGGGTCGCTGCGCAATTGCTCCAGACCATGGACGATGAACTGATCAACGTAGCGGTGGTAGTTGGTCAGCAGGATCCAGGGCTGCACATGACGCCAGTCACTGCCGGTGTAATGCACCAGGCGGCGCAGGGAGAAGTCCACCCGCGCGGCGTCGAACAGCGCCAGCGGCAGCGGGTCGGTGTTTTCCCAATCGTACAAGCCATCGGCAATGCCGTCGGTGGCCGCAGACAAGTCGGTACTCGGGAACACCCGCGCCAGCACGGCAGCGGTCACGCCGGAACCGGCCAGCTCATCGCCCTGCTCGACCACGTACGGGTAAGGAATGTTTTGCTGGCTGATACCGACTTCCACGGTCACGGTGAAGTCGTGCATCAACGGCACCAGCTGTTCCAGCAGGTATTTGCGGAAGGCGGCCGGATGGGTGACGGTGACGCTGTAGGTGCCGGGCAGTTGAACCTTGGCGTAGGCGCGCGTGGTCTGCGGGACTTCGCCCTGGCAGTGATAGGTCAGACGCAGTTCGGGATAACGGAACATCGCCCGCTGCTCGGCGTCCGGCTCGACACGATCCTTGAGGTATCGCTTGAGCGCCTGATTCAACGCGGTGGTTGCACGATTGTGCAAGAGCGCAAGCCGGTCCACGGCTTGCTCGGCGGTTTGAACGATAATAAAAGCTTCGGTCACGATCAGCATCCTGTGTTCTGACTTGCAGACCTTCATCTTGCCTGCATCGTCGCTTCACGGGAACAGTCGTGTTTGGGCAATACATCAATAGTCAGGCACAGGCAGAACCTGTGGGAGCGGGCTTGCCCGCGATAGCGGTGTGTCAGACACCATTAATGTTGAATGTCAGACCGCATTCGCGGGCAAGCCCGCTCCCACAGGGTTTTGCAACGGTCAAAAACCCTGCGGGGTCGACCGGGCGACGATTGCTTCCACATCCAGCCCACGTGGCAACGCGCCATACACCCGACCGGCCGAACCGAGCCGGCTGACGATAAACGCATCACTGACCGCCGCATTGCCCGCCTCCAGCAACAGCTTGGCCTGAAGCCCCAAGGCAATGTCTTCGGTGAACTGGCGGGCGCGGTATTGAATGTCGCTGGTGTCTTTGAACTGCGCCTGCAATTGCTGGATGTGCGCGGCCAAGCGTTTATCGCCATGACCGTCGCCCAGTTCACTGAACAGCACATCAAGCACACCCGGTTCTTTGGACAAGGCTCGCAGCACATCCAGGCACTGCACGTTGCCGGAACCTTCCCACGTCGAATTGACCGGCGCCTCTCGGTACAGACGCGGCAGGATGCTTTCTTCGACATAGCCAGCGCCGCCCATGCATTCGGCCGCTTCGTTGATCATGGCGGGCGCGCGTTTGCAGATCCAGTACTTGCCCACCGCGGTAACCAGCCGGGCGAATTTGGCTTCGTGGCTATCGTCCAGATGGTCCAGTGCCTTGCCCATGCGCAGGCTCAAAGCCAGGGCGGCTTCACTTTCCAGCGCCAGATCGGCCAGCACGTTTTGCATCAAGGGTTGTTCACTGAGCACCTTGCCACCGACTGTACGGTGGGCGCAGTGGTGACTGGCCTGGGTCAGGGCCTGGCGCATCAGTGCGCTGGAACCGACCATGCAATCGAAGCGGGTCATGGCCACCATTTCAATGATGGTCGGAACACCCCGCCCTTCTTCGCCGACCATCCAGGCCAGCGCCCCGCGAAATTCCACTTCGCTGGAGGCGTTGGAGCAGTTGCCCAATTTGTTCTTCAAGCGCTGGATGTAGAACTGATTGCGCGTATCGTCCGGCCGGTGGCGCGGCAGCAGGAAACAGGTCAGGCCCTTGTCCGTTTGCGCCAGGGTCAGGAAGGCATCGCACATCGGTGCCGAGCAGAACCACTTGTGCCCCACCAACTCGTAAGCCTGCCCCGGACCACTGGCGTCCACCGGATAGGCCTTGGTGGTGTTGGCGCGCACGTCGGTGCCGCCCTGCTTTTCGGTCATGGCCATGCCGATGGTCACACCGGCCTTGTGCGCCATGCCAACGTTGCGCGGGTCATATTCGGTGGCGAGGATTTTCGGCAGCCATTGATCGGCCAGATCCGGTTGCAGGCGCATCGCCGGAACGCTGGCGAAGGTCATGGTCAAAGGGCAGCCACTGCCGGCTTCGGCCTGGCTGTGCAGATAACTCATGGACGCACGGGCCACATGCGCCCCTGTCTGCGGATGCGCCCAGGGCAACGAGGTCAGCCCGTGTTCGACGGCGGTGCGCATCAATTGGTGATAGGCCGGGTGGAATTCCACCAGGTCGATGCGATGACCATAACGGTCATGACTGACGAACACCGGTTTGTTCTGATTGGCCAGGAACCCGGCGTCCATCAGTGGCCCGCCCGCCAAGGCGCCATAGGCGTCGATCCGCGATTCGGCCCAACCGGCCCCGAAACGCCGCGACCATTCCTGCAGCGGAAGGTCGATGCGATAGAGGTTGGTACCGTCCAGCGACGGTGGCTGGTTGGTGACTTCGTGGGTTTCAGCGAACTGATGCAGGTTCATGACGGGGGCTCCTTTGGGTCAGCCAAGGGGTTCAGTTAAGCACTGCACCGAGGCTGAACAAAGTGGCATATCCGCCTAACTGTCGGCGCTTTCGCCCTGCCTTGGACACAGCACCCGACGATAGAGCGCGGCCTGCAAGTCCTCGAATTTCACCGGTTTATTCAGGTAGTCGATCATGTCACCGGTCGGGCAGCGTTCACGATCAACACTCAGCGCCACCACGAACACCGGCAAATGAGCACAGCCCGGCAAGGCGCGGATCTGGCAGCACAGGGAGATACCGTCCAGCGGTGGCAACTGACAATCGACCAGCACCGCATCAAAGGTTTCAAGCTGCAACTGGTCGAGGGCGGCCAGACCGTTGTCGGCCGAACGCACCCGGAACCCGAGCTTGAGCAACATGCCGCGCATCACCAACTGATTGACGCTGTTGTCATCCACCAGCAACACGTTGCAATCCTTTGGCAAGCGCAACCCCGGGACCTCGCGATTCATCGACGGTAAGGCCGGGCGTTCCACGACAGTCACTTCTACGTCGACATCCAGCTGGAAACGACTGCCACTGCCGGGTTCGGAGCGGTGAGTCAGGCGCCCACCGAGCAATTCGACCAGTTGCCGACAAATCGCCAACCCCACGCCCAAACCGCCATATTCGCGGGTCATCGAACCGTCGAGCTGGAAGAAACGCTGGTACATGGTCGCCTCCCCCAGGTCGGTAAAACCGATGCCCGTGTCGATCACTGCAAATGACAACGACAGCCGACCGTTTTCCACCGGTTTGCCCGTCACCCGCAGCGCCAGCCCGCCGACCCGGGTGAACTTGATTGCGTTGTCCAGCAGGCATTCCAGGCATTGCGCCAGCTTTGCGCTGTCGCCGTGCAGGCGATCCGGCAGTCCCGGCGTGACGTCGACTTTGAAATCCAGCGACTTGCTCGATGCGTTGCCCTCGAACTGCGCCCGCAAGCCATCGACCACACCCCGCAAGCTGAACGCCGCCGGGGTGGCCTTGAGTTTGCCGGCCTGCAATTCGGTCAGCGTCAGGATGCCGTTGACCATGCGCATCATGTCCCGCGCCGAACCGGCAGCGGTTTGCTGGTATTGCTCCAGCTCAGGGTCCATCTCGACGGTCTGCATCAACTCCAGCGAACCGATCACGCCGTTCATGGGGGTGCGCAATTCGTGGGTCAAGGTGGCAAGGAATTCATCCTTGAGCTTGTTACTGTGAGCCAATTGCTGGTTCAACACTTCGAGCTTTTGCCCCGCATCAAACAGCGTTTGTGCTTGCTGCTCGCGCATGGCGTTGATGCGATCGGCCAAGGCCAGCGACAGCAGTGCGACTTCAATCGCCGAGCCGATCTGGCTTGAATACATGGTCAGGAACACGTTGGGCAGATAACCCAGCACCATCATCGTGTTGACGATGCCACCGAGCAAAAACGCCGACCAGGCAATGATGAAATACCGCGCCACACGCAGGCCGCGCAACCAGGCACACAGCCCGGCGGCAAAAATCACCACGGTGAAGGACAAGGCCAGGGCGGTGGCCAGACGCAAGGCCAGGGCATAGCTGGCCATCAACGACAACCCGATCACCGTCGCGCTGAATGCAATCAAGGCCAGCAACAAGCGATCGAGCCAGCGACCATAGGACCCGGTCTGCAAGAAGCTTCGAGCAAACTGACTGCCGAACAGTCCGGCGCAGCCGATGAAGAACGGTGTTGCCGCGTTGGCCCACCAAGGATTGTCCGGCCAGAAATACTCCACGGCCGCGCCATTGACCGACAGTTGATACAGACCGAACGAGGCGATGTAGAAGATGTAATAGAGATAGCTGGTGTCACGCACGCTCAGGTAGATGAACAGGTTGTAAACCAGCATCCCCAACAACACGCCGTAGATCAGCCCCAGCACATAAAGCCGCACGGGCTGCTCTTCGAGAAAAGCGGTGCTCGACCACAAGGTCACCGGCGCCTGGATGGAGCCTTCGCTTTGCAGGCGCAGGTACACCGTTTGTGCCTGGTCAGGTGTGAAGTTCAAATCGAACAGGTAGTTGTTCTGGCGGATCTCACGCGTGGCAAACGGCAAGGCATCGCCCGTCTGCCGGGCCAGGCGATAGTCACCGCCGGCATCGGGCAAGTACAGATCAAGGTGATCGAGCGGCGGATAGGCCAGTTCAAGAAGCCAGGTGCGTTGTACTGACGGGTTGGTCGGACGGTAATGCAGGTCGATTTTCAGCCAGAACACCGAGCGCGAGTACCCGGCATTGAGGGTGGCTTTATCGTGGGGTTTGAAGTTTCCAGCCGCCGCTTGCGCAAGAACATCGGCGATGGTCGCCTGACCGTCCGCGTCTTCGTACACCTGCATGACTCGGCCCAGGGGAAGGCTCTGGGTAGATTCATCGAACTCGATGGCGCTCGCCATGAGGGGCAAGCAAAGCAGCAACATCAGCAAATAGCGCATTTAAGCCCCAGCGTGGCCTGTCCGGTTATCTCAGGAAGCCCCTCATTCCCTTTGAGTAGACGTAAAACCGGCATTACCTGTTATTGGTTTGGATCCACTCTAGCATAGCCGTTGATGGCCATTGAACACCATTGAATTTTTTTCGCAGAGGCTCTAGCACGGGCGTTCCAGCGACAAATTTTGCGCAAAACCAGCTTGATTGGTCAGGTTGTATCAATGCATCGGCCGTTTTACACATTCCTGTAGCAGCTGGCGAAGCCTGCGTCCGGCTGCGCAGCAGTCGTTAAACCTGAATTCGCGGTCTGTCTGATTGACCGCGTTGTCTGGGTTTACGACTGCTGCGCAGCCGGACGCAGGCTGCGCCAGCTGCTACAAGTCCGTCTCATGACTCGCTGGTCGACTGGTGGTAAGCTCGCGCACCATGAATATCTACAGCTCTCGCCCCGTTGTCCTCTGTCTCTCCGGCCACGATCCAAGTGGTGGCGCCGGCTTGCAGGCAGATATCGAAGCCTTGCTCGCGCAGGGTTGCCATGCGGCCCCGGCCGTCACCGCCCTGACCGTGCAAGACACGGTCAACGTCACTGACTTCCGCGTCCTCGACCGTGAGTGGGTGTTGGCCCAGGCCAATGCCGTGCTCAACGACTCCGAAGTCGCCGCCGTCAAACTGGGCATGCTCGGTTCCCTGGAGATGGTCGACACCGTGGTCGAACTGCTTCAGGCGCACCCGCACCTGCCGGTCGTCTGCGACCCGGTGCTGCGCGCCGGCGGTGGCGGACGACTGGGCAAGGACGAAGTCGGCTACGCCATGCGCGAACGCCTGCTGCCCCTGTCCATCATCGCCACCCCTAACCTTCCCGAAGCGCGCATCCTCGCCGAACTGCCAGAAGGCACGGCCGACGAATGCGCAGAAAAACTGCTGCCGTTTGTCAAACACCTGCTGATCACGGGCGGTCATGGCGACGAACACGAAATCCACAATCGCCTCTACAGCCGCGACGGCCACCGCGAAACCTTTACCTGCCAGCGCTTGCCCGGCAGTTATCACGGTTCCGGTTGCACGCTGGCCAGCGCGTTGGCCGGTCGTCTGGCCCTGGGTGAAAACCTCGCCAGCGCCGTGCAGACCGCGCTTAACTACACATGGCGAACCCTGCGTGATGCGGAGCAACTGGGCAAAGGCCAGTTCGTGCCGCGCCGCCTGCCTCTGGATTTCTGTTCGTAACTTTTGATGCGTAAAGCGCCGAGGCTTGTCCGATGAAACTACGTGGCCTGTACGCCATTACCGATAGCCAGTTGCTGGCCGGTAAATTTCTTTCGTACGTGGAGGCGGCGCTGGAAGGCGGCGTCACCTTGCTGCAGTACCGCGACAAAAGCAGTGACGAGGCCCGCCGATTGCGTGAAGCCGAAGCACTGCGCGATCTGTGCGATCGCTACAAGACCCAGTTGATCATCAACGACGACGCCGAACTCGCTGCCCGCCTGAACGTGGGTGTGCATCTGGGACAGACCGATGGTCCGCTGTCTCCGACCCGCGCCTTGCTCGGCTCCAAGGCAATCATCGGTTCGACCTGCCATGCGCAACTCGAACTGGCCGAACAAGCCGCCAAAGAAGGTGCGAGCTACGTCGCCTTCGGCCGCTTCTTCAATTCGAACACCAAACCCGGCGCACCCACTTGCAGCCTTGACTTGCTCGACCAGGCTCGCCGCACATTGCACCTGCCAATCTGCGCGATTGGCGGCATCACCCTGGAAAACGCCGCCCCGTTGGTGGCCCACGGGGTTGATCTGCTGGCGGTCGTCCACGGTCTTTTTGGCGCCGAGAGTACGGCTGAAGTGACACGCCGCGCCCGCGCCTTTAACGAACTACTTAAAATCTGATTTGAGAGCCCGACCATGTCTCGTTCCGAAACCCTGTTTGCCAATGCCCAGAAACACATTCCCGGTGGCGTGAACTCGCCTGTGCGCGCGTTCAAAAGCGTCGGCGGCACCCCGCTGTTCTTCAAACACGCTGAAGGCGCCTACGTTACCGACGAAGACGACAAGCGCTATGTGGATTACGTCGGCTCCTGGGGGCCGATGATTCTCGGCCATAGCCATCCGGACGTGCTGGACGCGGTGCGCAAACAACTGGCACACGGTTTGTCCTATGGCGCCCCGACCGCGATGGAAACCGAGATGGCAGACCTGGTCTGCTCGATCGTGCCGTCGATGGAAATGGTGCGTATGGTCAGCTCCGGCACCGAAGCGACCATGAGCGCGATCCGTCTGGCCCGTGGCTTCACCGGCCGCGACAGCATCATCAAGTTTGAAGGCTGCTACCACGGCCACTCCGACAGCCTGCTGGTCAAGGCCGGCTCTGGCGCGCTGACCCAAGGCGTACCGAGCTCGGCCGGCGTGCCGGCAGCCTTTGCCAAACACACCTTGACCCTGCCGTTCAACGACATCAACGCGGTAGAAACCATGCTCGCCGAAGTCGGCCAGGACGTGGCGTGCATCATCGTTGAGCCAGTGGCCGGCAACATGAACTGCGTACCGCCAGCGCCAGGCTTCCTCGAAGGCCTGCGGACACTGTGCGACAAGCACGGCGTAGTGCTGATTTTCGACGAAGTGATGACTGGTTTCCGCGTTGCCCTCGGCGGAGCCCAGGCTTACTACGGCGTAACGCCGGACCTGAGCACCTTCGGCAAAATCATCGGTGGCGGCATGCCCGTTGGCTGCTTCGGCGGCAAACGCGAAATCATGCAGCACATTGCGCCGCTGGGCCCGGTGTACCAGGCCGGCACGTTGTCGGGCAACCCGCTGGCCATGGCCGCCGGCCTGACCACTTTGCGCTTGATCAGCCGTCCGGGTTTCCACGCCGAACTGACCGACTACACCACGCGTCTGCTCGACGGCCTGCAACAACGCGCCGATGCCGCGGGCATTCCGTTCGTGACCACGCAAGCCGGTGGCATGTTCGGCCTGTATTTCAGTGGCGCCGACGATATCGTGACGTTCGATGACGTGATGGCGAGCGATGCCGCCCTGTTCGGCCGCTTCTTCCACTTGATGCTCGAAGGCGGGGTTTACCTGGCGCCGAGCGCGTTCGAAGCCGGCTTCACCTCGATCGCTCATGGCGAAACCGAGTTGAAACTGACACTGGACGCTGCCGAGCGTGCATTCGCCGCATTGAAATAACGTTTTGCTGCTGACGTTGGCGACTGCCGACGTCAGCTTTCACCTACATCCGCACTGTTATTCCGACGCTTGCGCTAATAATCCCCCGCAAATTGGGCGATATATTCCCCACGCAGCAGAAAAACGAGTAAAGACTTTGTAAGGTTGGCCCTGCTTATTTCATAATGCGCGCTTATTGGATCCCCTCGATGGGTCCGCGCGCCCTTCAGAGGTAAGTCGATTCTCATGAACCGCACCGGCCGCGCCCTTGCAATGGGCTGCCTGTTGCTCCTTCAGCCCCTGCTCGCGCTCGCACAAGCAGGCGGCAACTCGTTGTTAATCCCAGCGATGGGTCGCTGCACCCTCAATACTCAGCCGCAAGACCTGACGCAAGCGCTCGCCGCCTGCCAAAAAGCGTCGGATGAAGGGGATGCGCAAGCGCAATACGAGTTGGGTGAGTTCTACTACGAAGGCAAAAACGCGCCACGCGACCTCAATAAAGCCCTCAGCTATTTCGAAAAAGCCTCGCTGCAAGGCCATGCCCAGGCGCAATTCAAACTCGGCACCATGTTCTTCCATGGCGAAGGTGTGCCGGCCAATAACGTCCAGGCTTACATTCTGCTGAAAATGGCGGCGGTCAACGGCGCTGAAGAGGCGCTGGACACCGCCGACGAAGTCACCGAGAAAATGCCGCGCGAAGAGCTGGAAGTCGCCACCCAGGTACTGGGGCAAATTTTCCGTAAATACCTGATGGAATTGCAGAGCGCCGATGGGCGTACGCCGTTTTCGCCTCTTCCCTGATTTCTTTACCGACCTCTCTGACGCAATCGCGGGCAAGCCTTGCTCCTACAAGAGCAGTGGTGAACCTGTAGGAGCAAGGCTTGCCCGCGATTGTGTCACCTCGGTTTCAATGCCTACTTTTCAGGCATCGGCATCGGAAACGGCATGACATTGCCGACCGCGCCACGGGCTTCGCTGATTTTCGGCGTACCCAGACGCTCTACCTCATCGATGCGCACAATCGAATGCATCGGCACAAAGCTGCGCACAACGCCTTCAAACTGAGCCTTGAGCTTCTCTTCGCTCGGATCGACGACCACTTGCGTGCGCTCGCCAAAGACGAACTCTTCCACTTCCAGAAACCCCCACAGATCACTTTGGTAGATCTGCTTGGCATACATTTCGTACACCTGGCCCTGGTTGAGGAAAATCACCTTGTAGATTGGGGCTTCACGTTTGGTCATGGCGGGCGGGCAACACATCGGGGATAAAAATGAGGGCGCGAACTATAGCATAGCCACCGGACGCACAACGGTAGGAACCTTGGGACATGTTCCCTATAATGCGCGGTTCTTTGAATCACGTGATGACTGTATCCATGGCCAAGAAGCTTTACATCGAAACCCACGGTTGCCAGATGAACGAGTACGACAGCTCGCGCATGGTCGACTTGCTGGGTGAACACCAGGCCCTGGAAGTCACTGCTCGCGCTGAAGATGCCGACGTGATCCTGCTCAACACCTGCTCCATTCGCGAACGCGCCCAGGACCGGGTGTACTCCCAGCTCGGCCGCTGGCGTGAACTGAAACTCGCCAACCCTGAAATGGTGATCGCCGTCGGTGGTTGCGTGGCCAGTCAGGAAGGCGCCGCCATCCGCGATCGTGCCCCGTACGTCGACGTGGTGTTCGGCCCGCAAACCCTGCACCGCCTGCCGGAAATGATCGACGCTGCTCGCGCCACCAAACTGCCGCAAGTCGACGTCTCGTTCCCGGAAATCGAAAAATTCGACCATTTGCCAGAACCGCGCATCGACGGCCCGAGCGCCTATGTCTCGGTGATGGAAGGCTGCAGCAAGTACTGCACGTTCTGCGTGGTGCCGTACACCCGCGGTGAAGAAGTCAGCCGCCCGTTCGACGACGTGATTGCCGAGATCATCCACCTGGCCGAAAACGGCGTACGTGAAGTGACGCTGCTGGGTCAGAACGTCAACGGTTATCGCGGCACCACCCATGACGGTCGCCTGGCCGATCTGGCCGAGCTGATTCGTGTCGTGGCCGCTGTCGATGGCATCGACCGGATTCGCTACACCACGTCGCACCCGCTGGAGTTCTCCGACAGCCTGATCCAGGCCCACGCCGATGTGCCGGAACTGGTCAAACACCTGCACTTGCCGGTGCAGTCGGGTTCGGACCGGATTCTCGCGGCAATGAAACGGAACCACACCGCGCTGGAATACAAATCCAAACTGCGCAAGCTGCGGGCCGCCGTGCCGGGCATTTGCATCAGTTCGGACTTCATCGTCGGCTTCCCGGGCGAAACCGAGAAAGACTTCGAACAAACGATGAAGCTGATCGAAGACGTCGGCTTCGACTTTTCCTACTCGTTCGTCTACAGCCAGCGCCCGGGCACCCCAGCGGCCGACCTGGCCGACGAGACGCCGGAAGAGCTGAAAAAAGAGCGACTGAATGCCCTGCAACATCGCCTGAACCAGCAAGGTTTCGAGATCAGCCGACAAATGGTCGGTTCGGTCCAGCGGATTCTGGTCACCGACTATTCGAAAAAAGACCCCGGCGAGCTGCAAGGCCGGACCGAGAATAACCGTATCGTCAACTTCCGCTGCGACAATCCAACGCTGATCGGACAGTTCGCCGACGTGCACATTGACGCCGCACAACCGCACTCGCTGCGGGGCTCGCTGATCCAGTAACACTGCGCATCACTGTAGAAGCCGAGCTTGCTCGCGATGGCGCCAAGTCAGACAACTTAAAGGTTGAATGCCAGACAGCCATCGCGAGCAAGCTTTGCTCCTACGGGGCGGTGTTTGAAAATGGGATATTTAAGAGCTTTCGCACCCAAGCCACTGGCGTTATCCTTGATTTCATCTTAATTGCCCCAGGGCGGCTAAATACGACCTTGAACGCACCCATAGAACCGCATCGTTTCATCCTCGAGCCCTTTGAGGCTCGCCGCTTCGCCAATCTGTGCGGGCAATTCGACGAGCATTTGCGCTTGATCGAACAGCGCCTGACCATCGAGATCCGCAATCGCGGAAACCAGTTCGAATTGATCGGCGAGCCCAAACACACCACCTCCGCGGAAAACCTCCTGCGCCGCCTGTACCGGGAAACCAAAGGTACCGAGCTGTCGCCGGACATGGTTCACCTGTTCCTGCAGGAATCGGCCGTCGAAGAGCTGGATAACCACTCCCCTGCCGAACCCTCCGTCGCACTGCGCACCAAAAAAGGCATGATTCGCCCTCGTGGCTTGAATCAAGTGCGCTATGTGAAGGAAATTCTCGGTAACGACATCAATTTCGGCATTGGCCCTGCCGGTACCGGCAAGACCTACCTGGCCGTTGCCTGCGCGGTAGACGCGCTGGAGCGTGAACAGATTCGCCGCATCCTGCTGGTGCGCCCGGCGGTTGAGGCGGGCGAAAAGCTTGGCTTCCTGCCCGGCGACTTGTCGCAGAAGATCGACCCGTACCTGCGCCCGCTCTATGACGCGCTCTACGAAATGCTCGGCTTCGAACACGTCGCCAAGCTGATCGAGCGCCAGGTCATCGAAGTTGCGCCGCTGGCTTACATGCGCGGTCGCACGCTGAACAACAGTTTCATCATCCTCGACGAAAGCCAGAACACCACCGTCGAGCAGATGAAGATGTTCCTGACCCGTATCGGCTTTGGGTCCACCGCGGTCATCACCGGCGACATCACCCAGGTCGACTTGCCGAAAGGCACCAAGTCCGGGCTGCACCATGTGATCGAGGTGCTCAAAGACGTGCCGGGCATCAGCTTCACCCATTTCATGCCCAAGGACGTTGTGCGCCATCCACTGGTGCAGCGCATCGTCGAAGCCTACGAGCGCTTCGAAAATCGCGTGACCGAAGAAGCCCCGAAGGACAACCGCCGCGATGCTTGAGCTTGATCTGCAACTAGCGACACAAGCGTCCGCCCCCAGCGAAGCCGAGTTCCGCCAATGGTGCGAACTGGCCCTGCGCCAGCGCACTGCCGATTCAGAAATGACCATTCGACTGGTCGATGAAGAAGAAGGCCGAGAACTGAATCACACCTGGCGGCAAAAGGATTACGCCACCAACGTGCTGTCGTTCCCCGCCGATGTGCCCGACGAGTTTCTGGACATCCCGTTGCTGGGCGATCTGGTGATCTGCGTGGCCGTGGTCGAGCGCGAAGCCGCCGAGCAAGGCAAGGCACTCAAGGCCCATTGGGCACATCTGGTCATTCACGGCTGCTTGCATCTGCTGGGTTACGACCATATAGATGACGACGAAGCCGAAGAAATGGAAGCACTGGAACGAACGTTGCTTGCAGAGTTGGGCTATCCCGACCCTTATGCGGACGACGAAACCGAAACATCCCCTATCGTTACAACAAAGGATTCAGAGTAATCGCTATGAGCGAAGATCGATCGAGCAACGGGCAGAAGTCTTGGCTGGGTAAGCTCACCCAGGCTTTTGCCCACGAGCCGAAAAACCGTCAGGAGCTGCTGGAGCTCCTGCGCGATGCACACCAGAACAAGTTGCTGGACAGCGAAGCGCTGGCCATCGTCGAAGGCGCCATCCAGGTTGCGGACCTGCAAGTACGGGACATCATGGTCCCGCGCTCGCAAATGGTCAGCATCAAGGCGACCCAGACACCTCGCGAGTTCCTGCCTGCCGTGGTTGACTCGGCCCACTCCCGCTACCCGGTGATCGGCGAAAGCCACGATGACGTGATGGGCGTGCTGCTGGCCAAGGACTTGCTGCCGTTGATCCTCAGGGAGAACGGCGACAGCTTCAACATCAAGGACCTGCTGCGCCCGGCCACCTTCGTGCCCGAGTCCAAGCGCCTTAACGTGCTGCTGCGTGAGTTTCGTGCCAACCACAACCACATGGCCATCGTCATCGACGAATACGGCGGTGTGGCTGGCCTGGTGACCATCGAAGACGTGCTGGAGCAAATTGTCGGCGACATCGAGGACGAGCACGACGTCGAAGAAGACAGCTACATCAAGCCGCTGCCCAGCGGTGACTTCCTGATCAAGGCCCTGACGCCGATTGAAAACTTCAACGAGTTCTTCGACAGCGAATTCTCCGACGATGAGTTTGATACCGTCGGTGGTTTGGTGATGAGCGCGTTCGGGCACTTGCCAAAGCGCAACGAAATCACTGAAATCGGCCCTTATCGTTTCCGCATCCTGAATGCCGACAGCCGTCGAATTCACCTGCTGCGCCTGACTCCAATTGCCCGTTAAGGACTGACATGCTCCGCGTAACCCGCCCCGGCTGGCCCGGTAACCTGCTGGCCGTGGCGGCCGGTGCACTCACCACCCTGGCGCTGGCGCCGTTCGACATCTGGCCACTGGCATTGCTGGCGGTCGGTTTCTTTTATGCCGGCTTGCGTGAACTGAACCCTCGCCAGGCGCTGGGCCGTGGCTGGTGTTTTGGTTTCGGCCTGTTTGGCGCCGGTACCAGCTGGATCTACTACAGCATTCACAACTTCGGCGGCGCTTCGGTATTGCTGGCCGGCTTGCTGATGCTGGCGTTCACCGCGGCGATTGCCTGGTTCTTTGCCCTGCCTGCCTGGATCTGGGCGCGCTGGCTGCGTCGCAACGAAGCGCCGCTGGCCGATGCCTTGGCCTTTGCGGCGTTGTGGGTCGATCAGGAAGCGTTTCGCGGCTGGTTCCTCACCGGTTTCCCGTGGCTTTACTCCGGTTACAGCCAGCTTAATGGCCCGCTGGCCGGGCTCGCGCCACTGGGCGGGATGTGGCTGGTGTCGTTCACCCTTGCGTTGACGGCGGCACTGATTTACAACGCCTCGCGCCTGATCAAGACAGGTCGCAAAGGCTTCATCGCAGCCGGTGTGTTGCTGTTGATCGGCCCTTGGGCTGTCGGCATTGCGCTCAAAGGTCACGCCTGGACCAGCCCATCCGGTCCAGCGCTGAGCGTTGCGGCGATTCAAGGCAATATCGAACAAAGCATGAAGTGGGACCCGGCGCAGCTTAACGCGCAACTGGAGCTGTACCGCGACATGAGCTTTACCTCCAAACGCGTCGACCTGCTGATCTGGCCGGAAACCGCCGTTCCGGTGCTCAAGTCGTCCGCCGAAGGCTACCTGAACATGATGGGCGATTTCGCCGCCGATCGTAAATCCGCGCTGATTACCGGTGTGCCGGTGCGCATGGAAGTACGCCATGAGAAGCGCTTCTTCAACGGCATCACCGTGGTTGGCGAAGGTGATGGCACCTACCTCAAGCAGAAACTGGTGCCGTTCGGCGAATACGTGCCGTTGCAGGATGTGCTGCGCGGACTGATCGCGTTCTTCGACCTGCCTATGTCCGATTTCGCCCGAGGCCCCTCCGATCAGCCGATGCTGCAGGCCAAGGGTTATCAGATTGCGCCGTTCATCTGCTACGAAGTGGTCTACCCGGAATTCGCCGCCAGCCTCGCGGCTCGCAGCGATTTGTTGCTGACCATCAGCAATGACACCTGGTTCGGCACCTCCATCGGCCCGCTGCAACATTTGCAGATGGCGCAGATGCGCGCGCTTGAGGCGGGCCGCTGGATGATCCGCGCCACCAACAATGGCGTGTCCGGCCTGATCAACCCGTTTGGCCAGATTACTGCGCAGATCCCACAGTTCGAACGCGGCATCCTGTACGGCGAAGTCGTACCGATGCACAACCTGACGCCGTACCTGCAATGGCGCTCGTGGCCGCTGATCATTGTTTGCGTGCTGTTGTTTGGCTGGGCGTTGGTTGCCAGCCGGATGGCGAAAACCGTTTAAGTATTGCGGCGCCTGAAAAATTCGCAGCCTCGTTGCACTCGACAGCTCCTACAGAGAACGCAATCCCCTGTAAGAGCTGTCGAGTGAAACGAGGCTGCGATCTTTTGATCTTCAGCGGTAAAACATCGAATACCCGACCTGCCCCACCGCCTCGTTCAGCAATTGACCGGATTGCCAGATCGACTTGAATTCCGGCATCCAGCCACCCAGCGGTCGCGCATTGTCCACGCCTAAAAAGCCCACCGGCGCGGGCACCACTTCAAATCCTGCCTTCTGGAAACTCCAGACAGATCGCGGCATGTGCCAGGCATGGGTCACGACCACCACCCGCTTGATCCCTTGGGGCAATAACACCTCGGCACTGAACTGCGCGTTCTCCCACGTCGTGCGGCTGCGTCCTTCCTGCCAGCGCACCGACACGCCGAAATCATCCAGCAGCGAGTCCGCCATCATCTTCGCTTCAGTCGGCGGCGTGCCGTAGTGCAGGCCACCACTGGTCAGAATCGGCAAACCGGACGCCTTGGCCAGCCGCGCGGCATAACGCTCACGCTCGAGGCCATTGCCAGTTGGCTGGTCAGTCCCCCAGGCAATATCGCCACGTTCACGTCCAGAGCCCAACACCACAATCGCGTCCGCGCGCTGCGCCAGGGTCGCCCATTCGTCGAACGCCAACGGTGGGTTTCGCTCCAGCGCCCTGGCACTCCACTCCACCATCACCGGCAAGCTCATCAGCCAGAAGCCGCCGGCCCCCAATACGAAGCAGGCAGCCGCAAGCCTTGGCCTTGAGCGGCGCAACCACCACGCAAGAACAAGCAACAGCAAAAGAATGCCGGGAGGCAACAAAAGTTGTTTCACAAAATAACGAAAAGGCATCGAGCATCTCCTGAGATGCCCGAAGCCTAAGTGGGTTGACGCAATGCGACAAGAAATGCGCGAAGACTATGCTTTAAAAAACCACGTTTCATGGCGTGGAGCCGTTACTTGAATTGCAGGGACCGGGCCTTTACCGCGTCCTTGCCCGGGACTTTATCCTTGAGCCAGATGATTTTGGCCGAACGTGGTGCGTCGAGTTGCTTCACTGCTGCTGACAAGCATCCGTGTGTTTCACGTTCACTGCGATCCAGATAGGCTTTGACCAATTCAAACTCTGCGGGGCTAAGGCCGCGCAACTCCAGCTCCAAGGGACGCTCATCGCGCAGCCGGCCTGCAGTTTTTGCAGCATCCAGGGCCATTCCCAGACGATCGATCAGTCGTTCGTACAACTCCGGTTTTGTGACTTTTTGCTGTGACTCAACCATCCCTCACCTCATTGGAAGATAAGACCTACTCCCCATTTAGAGCTTAGCTTCCATGGACAAACCGGCTGAACGCCGCGACCAACGGCCCTCGCAGCTGTTTTTGAAGGACGCACGGCAGTAATCAGGGTTTCCCTCGGTAGAGCGCGGTCATGTATGCTACGGCGCTTCCTGTAACTCCACTTCCAGCTCGTCTGGGCACCGAAACGCCGATTTGGCGTGTTCACCGTCCAGCGTTGCATTGAAGAGGATTAGGCCACCCCTATTCAGTTCAAAAGTAGCCATGCACGAACAATATCAGCCCCGTGAAATCGAAGTCGCCGCCCAGTCATTCTGGGACGAGCAAAAGTCCTTTGAAGTCAGTGAACAGCCAGGCAAGGAGACTTTCTACTGCCTGTCGATGTTCCCTTACCCCAGCGGCAAACTACACATGGGGCACGTGCGCAACTACACCATCGGCGACGTGATCTCCCGCTACCAGCGCATGCAAGGCAAAAACGTTCTGCAACCCATGGGTTGGGACGCCTTCGGCATGCCGGCGGAAAACGCCGCGATGAAGAACAACGTAGCGCCCGCCAAGTGGACCTACGAAAACATCGCCTACATGAAAAGCCAGCTGCGCAGCCTGGGCCTGGCGGTGGACTGGTCGCGCGAAGTGACCACCTGCAAGCCCGATTACTACCGCTGGGAACAATGGCTGTTCACTCGCCTGTTCGAAAAAGGCGTGATTTACAAGAAAAGCGGCACCGTGAACTGGGACCCGGTCGACCAGACCGTTCTGGCTAACGAGCAGGTGATCGACGGTCGCGGCTGGCGTTCCGGCGCGCTGATCGAAAAGCGCGAGATCCCGATGTATTACTTCAAGATCACCGCTTACGCGGATGAGCTGCTGGAAAGCCTCGACGACCTTCCGGGCTGGCCTGAACAGGTCAAGACCATGCAGCGCAACTGGATCGGCAAATCGCGCGGCATGGAAGTGCAGTTCCCGTACAACGTCGATTCCATCGGCGAAACCGGCGCGCTGAAAGTCTTCACCACCCGTCCGGACACCCTGATGGGCGCGACTTACGTTGCCGTGGCTGCCGAACACCACCTGGCGACCCTGGCCGCACAGAACAACCCTGAGCTGCAAGCGTTCATCGCTGAATGCAAGGGCGGCAGCGTGGCTGAAGCCGACGTCGCCACTCAAGAGAAAAAAGGCCTGCCGACCTCGCTTTTCGTCGAGCACCCGCTGACCGGTGAAAAACTGCCGGTGTGGGTCGCCAACTATGTGCTGATGCACTACGGCGATGGCGCGGTCATGGCTGTGCCGGCCCACGACGAACGTGATTTCGAGTTCGCTACCAAGTACAACCTGCCGATCAAGTCCGTGGTGCGCACAAGCTCTGGCGACACCCACCCTGCCCCATGGCAAGACGCCTATGGCGAGCACGGCACGCTGATCAACTCCGGTGAGTTCGACGGTCTGGACTTCGCAGGCGCGTTCGACGCCATTGAAGTGGCGCTGATCAAGAAAACCCTCGGCGCCTCACGCACCCAGTTCCGCCTGCGCGACTGGGGCATCAGCCGCCAGCGCTACTGGGGCTGCCCGATCCCGATCATCCACTGCAACACTTGCGGTGATGTGCCGGTGCGGGAAGACCAGTTGCCTGTGGTACTGCCGGAAGACGTCGTGCCGGACGGCGCGGGTTCGCCACTGGCGCGCATGCCCGAGTTCTACGAGTGCAGCTGCCCGAAATGCGGCCAGCCTGCCAAGCGTGAAACCGACACCATGGACACCTTCGTCGAGTCCTCGTGGTACTACGCCCGTTACGCCTCGCCGCACTATGAAGGTGGCCTGGTAGAAAAAACCGCGGCTGACCACTGGCTGCCGGTGGATCAGTACATCGGCGGTATCGAGCACGCGATTCTTCACCTGCTCTACGCACGCTTCTTCCACAAGCTGATGCGCGACGAAGGCCTGGTGAGCTCCAACGAGCCGTTCAAGAACCTGCTGACCCAGGGCATGGTGATCGCCGAGACTTACTATCGTCGCGAAGCCAACGGCGCTTACACCTGGTTCAACCCGGCGGACGTCGAACTTGAGCGTGACAGCAAGGCCAAGGTTATCAGCGCCAAGTTGAAAGCTGACGGCTTGCCGGTGGAAATCGGCGGCACCGAGAAGATGGCCAAGTCGAAGAACAACGGCGTCGACCCACAGTCGATGATCGACCAGTTCGGCGCAGACACCTGCCGCCTGTTCATGATGTTCGCCTCGCCACCCGACATGAGTGCGGAATGGTCTGACTCCGGCGTCGAAGGTTCGCACCGTTTCCTCAAGCGCGTCTGGCGTCTGGCTCAAGCACACGTCACCCAGGGCCTGCCGGGCAAGCTGGACATCGCCGCCCTGAACGACGAGCAGAAAGCCGTTCGCCGCTCGATCCACCTGGCTATCAAGCAAGCGAGCCAGGACGTCGGCCAGAATCACAAATTCAACACCGCCATCGCCCAGGTGATGACGCTGATGAACGTGCTGGAAAAGGCTGCACAAGCCACCGAACAGGATCGCGCTCTGATTCACGAAGGTCTGGAAACCGTGACGCTGCTGCTGGCTCCAATCACGCCGCACATCAGCCACGAGCTGTGGAATCAACTGGGCCACGCTGCCCCTGTGATCGACGCCGGCTGGCCGGCGGTGGATGACAGCGCGTTGGTACAAGACAGCTTGCAGCTGGTGATTCAGGTCAACGGCAAGCTGCGTGGCCACATCGAAATGCCGGCCAGTGCCACCCGCGAAGAAGTCGAAGCCGCTGCACGAGCCAATGAAAACGTGCTGCGTTTTGTCGACGGCCTGACTATTCGCAAAGTGATCGTCGTGCCCGGGAAACTGGTCAACATCGTCGCCAGCTAATTGGATCAGGCGCCGGGCCATGCCCGGCGCCGAGTAAAACCTTTCGGGCCGCAAGATCGGCCCACATGGTTTCAAGGGGAGCAACAAAATGATCAAACGCAATCTGCTGGTGATGGGCCTTGCGGTCCTGTTGAGCGCCTGCGGTTTCCAGCTGCGCGGCACCGGCACCACTGAACTGGCGATCAAGGAGCTCGACGTGAGCGCCCGCAATGCCTACGGCCAAACCGTGGTGCAACTGCGTCAGCTGCTGGAAAGCAGCGGCGTCAAGGTCTACATCGGCGCGCCTTACAAATTGGTGCTGACCGACGAGCAGGAAAGCCAGCGCATTCTCAGCTACGCAGGTGCCGGCCGTACTGGCGAGTATGAAATAACCACCGTCCTGAACTACGACATTCGTGGCGCACATGACATGCCACTGTTGAGCGATAAAATCCAGGTACAAAAGATCTTTTTGCACGACGGCAACAACCTGGTGGGTTCCGATCAGGAAGCCTCCTCAGCCCGTGTAGAAACCCGTCGCGAACTGATTCAACGCATGATGCTGCGCCTGCAGCAGATCACGCCAACCCAGCTGGATCAGTTGCAACAGACTGCCGAAGCCAAGGCCAAGGCCGAAGCACAGGCGCTGGAAGCCGCTCAGAAGGCTGAAGCGAATACTCCGCGCCAGTCGCCTGTCCAGATCCCGCAACAGTAAGACTTTCGGGGCGCTCCGGCGTCCCGTTGGCCCTCTCTTATGAAACTTGCCCCCGCCCAACTCGGTAAACACCTGCAAGGTGCCCTCGCGCCCGTCTACATCATCAGCGGCGATGACCCGTTGCTGTGTCAGGAAGCGGCCGATGCCATTCGTGCAGCCGCCCGCCAGCAAGGCTTTGACGAACGTCAGGTCTTTGCCGCCGACGCCAGTTTCGACTGGGGTACGTTGTTGCAAGCCGGTGCAAGCATGTCGTTGTTCGCCGAAAAGCGCTTGCTGGAACTGCGCCTGCCCTCCGGTAAACCCGGTGACAAAGGCGCCGCCGCGTTCATCGAGTACTGCTCTCGCCCGGCCGAAGACACGATATTGCTGATCAGCTTGCCCAAGCTCGATGGCAGTGCGCAGAAGACCAAGTGGGGCAAGGCGCTGGTCGAAGGCCAGCACACGCAGTTCGTGCAAATCTGGCCGGTGGATGCCAATCAGTTGCCAAGCTGGATCCGCCAGCGCCTGTCTCAGGCCGGGTTGTCGGCCAACCAGGACGCGGTCGAATTGATTGCCGCCCGCGTCGAGGGCAACCTGCTTGCCGCCGCGCAGGAAATCGAAAAGCTGAAATTGATGGCCGAAGGTGGGCAGATCACCGTCGAAACCGTACAGGCCGCCGTGGCCGACAGTGCGCGGTTCGACGTATTCGGCCTGACCGACGCGATCCTCAATGGCGAAGCGGCCCACGCCTTGCGCATGCTCGAAGGGCTGCGCGGTGAGGGTGTCGAACCTCCGGTGATTCTCTGGGCGCTGGCCCGGGAACTGCGCCTGCTGGCCAACCTGTCACTGCAATACAGCCAGGGTGTGCCACTGGACAAAGCCTTCAGCCAGGCTCGACCGCCCGTCTGGGACAAACGCAAACCGCTGATGAGCAAGGCCCTGCAACGCTATTCGGCGCAACGCTGGGCGCAGCTGCTGCTGGAGGCCCAGCGCATCGATGCGCAAATCAAAGGCCAAGCAGCGGGTTCGCCATGGATGAGCCTCAGTCGACTGTCTTTGTTGATGGCCGGCCAACGCCTGACCTTACCCGCCGAATAAACACGCCCTTGTAGCAGCTGGCGAAGCCTGCGTCCGGCTGCGCAGCAGTCGTAAACTCTGAATCCACTATTCCTGAAGAAACTCATTGCTTGATTTGGCGACTGCTGCGCGGCCGGACGCAGGCTTCGCCAGCTGCTACAGGTTCTGTGATCAGCGAAAGGTCCTACACGTCCCGGGGACTAGACAGAACCCCAACTTCGGCCGATGATTTGCCCCGCAAAACCCACTCACTAGCGAGAAATCATCATGAGCAAAAAGCCATCAAAGCATGGCCCCAACAAGGCCAAATCCATCATCGCCCAGCCACTGTTCCGCAGCCGTCAGGAACGAGCCGGCAAGGGCAAAGGCAGCTACCGCCGCGAAGCCTTCCAGTCTAATAGCTGGGAGGCTTCTTACTTTCTGGCTGCTTAAAGCAGAACACCCCTTCTACATGTTAAGGTCTGCACCTGAATCGATTGCCCTGGACCTGTGCATGCCCCTTTGTCTTTCCCGTCGTTGGCCCGTTCGCCAATTGATCGCTGCCTCCAGCCTCATTTTGCTTGTCGCCTGCGCGGAAAAACCAACCGCCGCCGACGCCCAACCGCTGCAATCCCAGCCTGTCGCGACAGCCCCAGCGGTCATTCCGCCCGTGGTGCCGACCGGTGAAAATCTCGATATCCAGCCCACCCAGACGTTCGCCGAATGGCAGGCGGGATTCCGTAAAGACGCGCTGGCCGCCGGTATCCGCGCCGATCTGTTCGACCGCGCCTTTGCCGATGTCAGCTTCGACCCGAGCGTGATCCGGGCCGACCGCAGCCAACCGGAGTTTTCCCGCCCGGTATGGGAATACCTCGACGGCGCCCTTTCTCCGCTGCGAGTACGTAAAGGCCAAGCGCTGATCAGCGAAAACGCGGCCATCCTGCAAAGCATCGAACAGCGCTATGGCGTCGACCGCCAGGCACTGGTGTCGGTGTGGGGCATGGAGAGTAACTTCGGTCAGTTCCAGGGCAGCAAGTCGGTCATCAACTCCCTGGCGACGCTGGCGTATGAAGGCCGACGCCCGGGCTTTGCCCACGATCAACTGATCGCCGCCCTGCAAATCCTGCAACAGGGCGATATAACCCCCGAGAAAATGCTCGGTTCCTGGGCCGGCGCCATGGGTCAGACCCAGTTCATCCCGACGACTTACAACACCCACGCGGTCGACTTCGATGGTGACGGGCGCCGTGACATCTGGAACAGCCCCGCCGACGCCCTCGCTTCGACCGCGCATTACCTGCAAAGCTCCGGCTGGCAGAAAGGCCAGCCATGGGGCTTCGAAGTGCAACTGCCAGGCAGTTTCAACTACGTTCTGGCCGATGGCACGATTCGCAAAAGTGTCGCCGAGTGGATGCAACTGGGGGTTTCGCTGCCCGCTGGCGCTCGGGTCCCGCCAGGCTCTGAACACCTTTCTGCGGCCCTGCTGCTGCCGGCCGGTTACCGTGGCCCGGCATTTCTGGTGCTCGACAACTTCCGCGCGATTCTCAAGTACAACAACTCGTCGTCCTATGCGTTGGCGGTGAGTCTGTTGTCCGAACGCTTCAATGGTGCGGGGCTGATCAGCGGCACTTGGCCGAAAGATGATTTGCCATTGAGCCGTACCGAGCGCATGGAACTGCAAAGCCTGCTGAGTGCCCAGAACTACGATGCGGGCACCCCTGACGGGATTATCGGCGCCAACACCCGCAAGGCAATCCGCAGCGCCCAGCAGTCGTTTGGCTGGCCGGCGGACGGGTATCCGACGCACAAGTTGCTGGAAGGGTTGCGTAACCGCTAGTCAGCCGTATGGCGACTGCCGCCTTCGCGAGCAAGCTCGCACATTGGATTTGTGAACGACACAAAACCTGTGGGAGCTTGCTCGCGATGACTGACCATCAGGCGACGAAACTCTAGCGCCTGACCACCACATCCTGCTCCAACACCAACACCCTGTTCCCCGCATCCAGCTTGACCAACGCCCCCATCGGCAGCGTCAGGTTCGGGTCGCAATGCCCACTGCGCCATCCGGCCAGCACGGGTATCCGCAACGGCTCGAACGTCTGCTTGAGCAACCGCTCCAGCGCCGCCGGCTCGACCCCCGCGATATCTCCCACCAGCACCCCGCGCAGCTTGCCCAGCGTTCCGGCCAGACGCAGATGGGTCAGTAGCCGGTCGATGCGATACAACGGCTCGTTGATGTCCTCGATCAACAGGATGACGCCCTCGGCCTCCAGCTCGTAAGGCGTGCCCATGGTCGCGGCGATCATCGACAGGTTGCCCCCCAGCAAGCGCCCATGCGCGACGCCGGGTTCGATAGTGGTCAACGGGTAAGCCGCCGGATGAGCCAACACGCTGCCGGCCTTCACCTGCCCACGGAGCATGTTGAAAAACGAAGACTCGGTCGGTTTTTGCTTGTCGCCCAACAAGTCGGCATTGAGCAGCGGGCCATGAAAGGTCACGAAACCGGCATAACGGCTGATCGCCACGTGCAGCGCCGTGATGTCGCTGTAGCCGATGAACGGCTTGGCGTTGTTTTGCAGCAGTTCGAAATCTATGCGGTCGAGCAAACGCGGTGTGCCGTAACCACCCCGCAGGCAGATGATCGCGTCGACCTCGGTGTCGGCGAATGCCGCGTGCAAATCATTGAGCCGCACTTCGTCACTGCCGGCCAGGTAACCGTCCTTTTCATACACCCCGGGATACACCCGCAACGCATAACCGCGAGCGTGCATCCAGGCAATGGCTTTGTCAGTGTCCAGCCCGGCGGGACCTGCTGGTGCAATGACGCCGATCAGCCCTTGCGACGGCAACGCCGGAACAGGTTTATGTGGATACAGCGTATGGGTCGGTCGAACGGTCATCCATGAATCTCCCTGCGTGAACACTTCAGCACACAGTAGTCAGGTACGGGGACAAACAGAAGAGGGTCAGTCGCCCGCAGGTTGCAGGAAAAAACGCTGGCTGGCGTAGGCCAGGCAAAAAAACGCCCGCAAAGCCTGGAAAGCCATGCGGGCGTCTTTTATGTCATCGCCAAATTACAGGGACGACATCAGCTCGGCTTTAACCAGCTTCGCCTGCTCGTCGGCGTGGTACGACGAACGTACCAGCGGGCCGGAAGCGACGTTCTTGAAGCCCATCTTGTAACCTTCCTCGGCGAACCAGGCGAAAGTGTCCGGGTGCACGAAACGCTGCACCGGCAAGTGGCTGCGAGACGGTTGCAGGTATTGGCCCAGCGTCAGCATGTCGATGTCGTGCTCGCGCATGCGCTTCATGACTTCGATGACTTCTTCGTCGGTTTCGCCCAGGCCCAGCATCAAGCCGGACTTGGTTGGAATGTGCGGCATCATTTGCTTGAAACGCTGCAGCAGGGTCAGCGACCACTGGTAATCCGAACCCGGACGCGCTGCTTTGTACAAACGCGGCACGGTTTCCAGGTTGTGGTTGAACACATCCGGTGGCTCGGCCGCGGTGATTTCCAGCGCCACGTCCATACGGCCACGGTAATCCGGGACCAGGGTTTCGAGCTGCACGTTCGGCGACAGTTTGCGGATCTCGCGGATGCAGTCGGCAAAGTGCTGGGCACCGCCGTCACGCAGGTCGTCGCGGTCAACCGAGGTGATCACCACGTACTTCAATTTCAGGTCGGCGATGGCGATGGCCAGGCTTTCCGGCTCGTTCACGTCCAGTGGTTTCGGACGGCCGTGGCCGACGTCGCAGAACGGGCAGCGACGGGTGCAGATGTCGCCCATGATCATGAACGTCGCGGTACCGCCGGAGAAGCACTCGCCCAGGTTCGGGCAGGACGCTTCTTCGCACACGCTGTGCAGCTTGTGTTTACGCAACAGGGCCTTGATGCGGTCGACTTCCGGGGAAACCGGGATGCGTACGCGAATCCAGTCGGGTTTCTTTGGCAGTTCGGTGGTCGGAATGATCTTCACCGGGATACGTGCAACCTTCTCGGCGCCGCGCAGCTTGACGCCGGCTTCAACCTTGGCACGCGGGGCCGGACGCTCGGTGACATCAAGCGTCGGGATCATGGTTTGCACTGCATCAGTAGTCATATCAGTCGATTCCGCCCGTTAGGGTCGTCTGCTCAGCATAGTCGAGGTGTTTGACGAGCTGCGCGCGCAGCCGGGCACTTACCTCGGCAAATTCAATCGATCCTGCGTGATCGCTCAGCTGGGTCATCGCCAGCCCGGCGTAGCCGCAGGGATTAATCCGTCGAAACGGTTCCAGGTTCATGTCCACGTTCAGGGCCAGGCCATGAAAGGAACAACCGTGGCGGATCCGCAGACCCAGAGATGCGATTTTCGCCCCGTTGACGTAGACACCCGGTGCGTCCGGCTTGGCGGCGGCAGTAACGCCGTAGCTGGCCAGTAACTCGATCAGGCATTGCTCCATGCGGCTGACCAGGTCACGCACGCCAAACCCCAGCTTGCGTACGTCCAGTAGCAGATAGGCCACCAGTTGGCCAGGGCCGTGATAGGTCACCTGACCGCCCCGATCAACCTGCACCACCGGAATATCCCCGGGAAGCAGCAGATGCTCGGCCTTGCCAGCCTGCCCCTGGGTGAACACCGGCGGGTGCTCGACCAGCCAGATCTCGTCGGCGGCATCGGTGCCGCGTTCGTTGGTGAAGCGTTGCATGGCATGCCAGACCGGCTCGTAAGCCATCTGGCCGAGCTCACGAAAGCCCAGCGTGCCAGACATCACAGCACCATGTGCACGAAGCCGGTCGCCCGCAGATAGCTGTTGATGTTGTACAGCTGGTCCTGGTCGGTCGCGACGATGTGCAACTGAATGGTGGTGTATTTGCCGTTGCTGCTTTGACGCTCATCGACACGCTCATCGTTGATGGTCGCGTATTTCTTGACGATTTCGATGATCTTGTCTTTGTTGCCGACGCCCGTATCGCAGATCACCTTAACCGGATAATCAACTTGGGGAAATTCGATCTTTGGTGCCTTTACTTCGGTATCGGTCATGGCGTAACGGCCTCGTAAGCGTAAGCCGTGGCGACAGCAAAACCCCGCGCCGGATCAGCACGGGGCCTTGCAGGAGCACACTATCAGTTGAACATGCTGTAGAAGAATAGACGGATGCTATCCCACATGCGGCGGAAGATACCACCCTCCTCGACCGCGTCCAGAGCGATCAGATCGGCGCTGTGCACCACCTTGTCGTCCAGTTTCACTTCGACTTTACCGATCACGTCGCCCTTGGCGATTGGCGCAACCAGTTGCGGGTTCATGGTCATGCTGGCAGCAAGCTTTTTCAGCTGGCCTTTTGGCAGGGTCATGGTCAGGTCTTCAGCCAGGCCGGCCTTGACTTGATTGGTCGCGCCTTTCCAGACAGGGGCCTGAGCCAGCTCGGCGCCTTTCTGATAGAAGGTCTGGGTTTCGAAGAAGCGGAAACCGTAAGTCAGCAGCTTCTGGGTTTCGGCGGCACGAGCCACTTCGCTGTTGGTGCCGAACACCACCGCGATCAGGCGCATGCCATCACGTACGGCCGAAGACACCATGCAGTAGCCGGCTTCATCGGTGTGGCCGGTTTTCAGACCGTCGACGGTCTTGTCGCGCCACAGCAGCAGGTTGCGGTTAGGTTGCTTGATGCCGTTCCAGAAGAACTCTTTCTGCGAGTAGATCGCGTAGTGAGCCGGGTCTTCGTGAATGATCGCGCGAGCCAGCACCGCCATGTCATGAGCCGACGAGTAGTGCTCCGGGTTCGGCAGACCAGTCGGGTTCATGAAGTGGGTGTTGGTCATGCCCAGGTCGGCCACGGTTTTGTTCATCACGTCAGCGAATGCATCTTCGCTGCCGGCGATGTGCTCGGAGAGCGCAACACTGGCGTCGTTACCCGACTGAATGATGATGCCGTGCAGCAGGTCGCTGACAGTAACCTGCGAACCCACCTTGATGAACATCCGCGAACCGCCGGTACGCCAGGCGTTTTCGCTGACGGTCACCGGGTCGTTTTCGCCGATCTGGCCACGACGGATTTCCAGGGTCGCGATGTACGCGGTCATCAGCTTGGTCAGGCTGGCCGGTGGCAGACGCTGGTCACCGTTGTTCTCGACCAGCACGTTGCCGCTGCTGGCATCCATGAGCACATAGGCCTTGGCGGCCAGTTGTGGTGGCGACGGCATCACCTCGACCGCGAAAGCGGCAGGTGAGAGAAGCAGCGGGACTAGCAGGAACAGGCGTTTGGCAAAGGTGGTGATGTTCATCCGTCTCTCGAAATCGCTAATGGAAACTTGCCCAGGGGCAAAACTAATCAAATAACCTTCTAACGGGTTATCGCGTGTTCAGTTGCTCACTCTGTAACCCTTGCCGGGCTTTTGTTCTGTATCGAGCCAACAACCTGGTTCACCCCCCAAAACCGCAGATGAACCGTCAATCAAGTCCTACGTTTACTCTGTTACCACACTTGGCGAACCGAGGTTGGCCATGCGCACACTGTTCTGCACTTGCTGGATTTCACCCGGAGAACCGATCGGCCCCAGGCGCACCCGATGCAGTGTCTGTTGGTTGCGCACTATCGAGCTGATGAACACCGGAGCGCTCACCATCCCGCTGAGCTTCGATCTCAGGAGTTCTGCAGCGTCCGGGTTGGCGAACGCGCCCACCTGCAGATACTGGCCAGAGGCTGGTACAGAAGCGTTTTTTTTTGCATCAAGCTGAACGGGCACGACGGCCGCGGCGTGTTGCTGCGGTGGCGGCGTCCATTGCTCGACGGTGCCGGCCGAGGCCGTAATCACCGGGGCGCTATTTTGCGCGACTTGCGGCTCGTTGAGCATCAAAGGCGCCGGACGGCCTTTTTGTGCCCACCACTGTTGCGGGTCGATACCCTCGACCTTGACCCGCGCGGTGCCGATTTCGGCGTAACCGAGTTTTTTGGCAGCGGCATAGGACAAGTCGATGATGCGGTCCGAATAGAACGGCCCACGGTCGTTGACCCGCAGGATCACGCTCTTGTTGTTGTCCAGGTTGGTCACCCGAACGTAACTTGGCAGTGGCAATGTCTTGTGTGCGGCACTCATGCCGTACAGGTCATACACCTCGCCATTGGCGGTGTTCTGACCGTGAAACTTGGTGCCATACCAGGACGCCGTGCCCGAGGCGACGTAGGTCTTGGATTCTTGCAGCGGGAAATAGGTCTTGCCCAGCACCGTGTACGGGTTGGCCTTGTAAGGACCGCTGTGCAGGGTCGGCGTGGCATCCGGGATGCGCGATACGTCGACATCCCACCACGGCGCGCCATCTTTGTGGGCGCGGTTGATGTCCAGCCCCGGCGTAGCGCGCACGGCAGTGGACGAGGATTTCTGAGCCGGCGCGCGACTGGTCGAGCAACTGGCAAGCAGCACCGCCAATGCGGCGAAAGCCATGAGCTTGAGGGGTTTATCCATAGGCGATGCCCGCATTACTTGACGCCCCGTGCTTGGACCAGCTGCTCAGACAGTTGATGTACGGCCATGGCGTACATCACGCTGCGGTTATAACGCGTGATTGCGTAAAAATTCTTCAGGCCCATCCAGTACTCGGGGCCATTGTCACCTTCAAGGCGGAAAGCCGTGACCGGCATATCATCGCGCAGCGCATCATGACTTGACCACCCTAGAGCCCGCAACTCCCCTGCGGTTTTAGTCGGCTCGATGCCCGTGGTCAACCCTTCGTCCACCTGCTCGCCTCGTACATCGGCGCGGCTGACCACCGGTTCGCCGGCAACCCAGCCGTGAAGCTTGAAGTAACTGGCGACGCTACCAATGGCATCGTCCGGATTGGTCCAGATATTAATGTGACCATCACCATCGAAATCCACCGCATACGCGCGAAAACTGCTCGGCATGAACTGCGGCAAGCCCATGGCGCCTGCGTAGGAACCTTTGAGGGTCAACGGATCGACCTGTTCTTCACGGGCCAGCAGCAAGAACTCACGCAATTCCTTGCGGAAGAATTCGGCACGGGGAGGATAGTCGAAACCCAATGTCGATAACGCGTCGATCACCCGGTAATTACCGGTATTACGGCCGAAAAAGGTTTCAACTCCGATGATCGAGACAATCACCTGGGCCGGCACACCATATTCCTGCTCGGCACGCGCCAGCACTGCTTCGTGCTGACGCCAGAAGTCCACACCACGGGCAATGCGCGCGTCGGTGATGAACATTGGACGGTATTCGTTCCATTGCTTGACCCGTTCGGCGGGCTTGGAGATCGCATCCAGGATCGACTGCTTGCGTTCGGCTTCGCGGAACACGCCCATCAGCTGTTCGCCAGCGAAACCGTAGTCGCGGGTCATTTCACCGACGAATTCGGCCACCTGGGGTGAACCTTCGTAATCGCCGGCCAACGCGTCCTGCGTTATGCCAAGGATGCTTACCAGGCCGACCCATGGCGCGTATCGAGTCGCCCAGCCACGCATTACTTGCATTGAAATCTTCACCTTATTCAAACCTGTGCGATCCACTTACGATGGGTATGGATCGACATCAAAACCCCAAACGCTGACAGCAGCGTCACCAGCGAAGTTCCTCCGTAGCTAATGAACGGCAACGGCACCCCTACCACCGGCAACAGGCCACTGACCATACCGATGTTGACGAAAACATAAACAAAAAACGTCATGGTCAAACTGCCCGCAAGCAATTTGCCGAACAATGTCTGGGCCTGGGCGGTGATCACCAACCCGCGACCGATCAGCAGCAGGTAAATCAGCAGCAGCGCACAAATGCCGACCAGCCCGAACTCTTCACCCATGACCGCAATGATGAAGTCGGTGTGGCTTTCCGGCAAGAAGTCCAGGTGCGACTGGGTGCCCAGCAGCCAGCCCTTGCCAAACACGCCACCCGAACCGATGGCAGCTTTGGACTGAATGATGTTCCAGCCAGTGCCCAGCGGATCGCTCTCAGGGTCAAGGAAGGTCAGGATTCGCTGCTTCTGGTAGTCGTGCATGATGAAAAACCACATCGCCACGGCCACCGGTACGGCCGCCGCCAGCACGCTGATGATCCAGCGCCATTTCAAACCACCCATAAACAGAACGAACGCACCGCCTGCCAGGATCAGCAGCGAGGTACCAAGGTCCGGCTGACGCACGATCAGGATGAACGGCAAACCAATCAGAAACAGACTGACCGCTACGTGCTTTAGCTGCGGCGGCAAGGTGCGCTTGGACAAATACCAGGCGATGGTGGCCGGCATCAGGATTTTCATGAATTCCGACGGCTGGAAGCGAATCACGCCGGGGATGTTGATCCAGCGCGTGGCCCCCATGGCGTTATGGCCCATGACGTCCACCACCACCAGCAAGAGCACACCCAGCACATAACCGACCGGCACCCAACGCGCCATGAAACGAGGTTCGAACTGCGCGATGACGATCATCGACACCAGGCCGATGCCGAACGAAGTGGCTTGCTTGGCCAGCAGGTCCCAGCTCTTTCCGCTGGCCGAATACAGCACGAACAGACTGCCGGCGGCGAGGGTCAGCAGCAGAATCAACAACGGGCCATCGATGTGCAGGCGCTGCAACAGCGTCGCACGGCGACGCATCACATCCTCGCTGGAGAGCATGCGGTCGAAATTATTCTTCACGGGCCGTAGCCTCCGCACTGATAGGGCTGGCGTACTCGGCTTTGAGATGGCCGTCCTGGTCCAGGAGCCAGGCATCCATGACTTGACGCACTACAGGCGCGGCGACCCCGGAACCGGACTCGCCGTTCTCGACCATGACCGACACCACGATTTGCGGGTTGTCGGCCGGCGCAAAGCCGACAAACAAGGCGTGGTCACGGTGGCGTTCCTGCACTTTGGAACGGTCGTACTTCTCGCCCTGCTTGATCGCGACCACCTGGGCCGTACCACTTTTACCGGCGATCCGGTATTGCGCGCCGATCGAGGCCTTGCGCGCCGTACCGCGAGCGCCGTGCATCACTTGCTGCATGCCGTGGTTGACCTTGGTCCAGTCGGACGGATCGCGCAGGACGATGTCCGGCATCGGGTTTTCATCCTTGGGCTTCACGCCCTCAACCGTCTTGGCCAGGTGCGGCCGGTTCCACACGCCTTTGTTGGCCACCAGCGCAGTGGCCTGGGCCAGCTGCAATGGCGTGGATTGCATGTAGCCCTGCCCGATCCCCAGAATCAGGGTTTCACCCGGGAACCACGCTTGGCGCCGCGTCGCACGTTTCCATTCACGGGACGGCATCAGGCCCGGCGACTCTTCGAACATGTCCAGCGAGACCTTTTGGCCAATGCCGAATTTGCCCAGGTACGACGACAACCGGTCGATCCCCAGCTTGTGGGCCAGATCATAGAAGTAGGTGTCGTTGGACCGCATGATTGCCGTGTCCAGATCCACGTAACCATCACCCGTACGGTTCCAGTTACGGTATTTGTGATCGTAGTTGGGCAGCATGTAGTAACCGGGGTCGAAGACTCGGGTCGAAGCGGTGACCACCCCCGAATCCAGACCGGCAATCGCCACCGCCGGCTTGATGGTCGAACCCGGCGGGTACAGGCCGCGCAACACGCGGTTGAACAGCGGCCGGTCGATGGAGTCGCGCAGCTCGGAATAGGCCTTGGAGCTGATGCCGGTGACGAACAGGTTCGGATCGAAACTCGGCTGACTGACCATCGCCAGCACTTCACCGGTTTTTGGGTCCAGTGCCACGACGGCACCACGACGTCCGCCAAGTGCGGTCTCGGCGGCTTCCTGCAATTTGATGTCCAGGCTCAGGACGATGTCCTTGCCAGGAATCGGATCGGTACGCTTGAGCACGCGCAATACGCGGCCCCGAGCGTTGGTTTCGACTTCCTCGTAACCGACCTGACCGTGCAGCTCGGGTTCGTAGAAGCGTTCGATGCCGGTTTTGCCAATTTGATGGGTGCCGCTGTAACTCACCGGATCCAGAGACTTGAGCTCTTTCTCGTTGATCCGCCCCATATAACCTACCGAGTGCGCAAAATGCGCACCCTGCGGATAGTGACGAACCAGCTGCGCGACCACTTCCACGCCCGGCAGACGGAACTGATTCACCGCGATACGGGCGATCTGTTCTTCGGTCAGCTCGAACAGGATCGGTACTGGCTCGAACGGCCGGCGCCCCTGCCGCATGCGCTTCTCGAAAATCACCCGATCCTCTGGAGTCAACTCCAGCACCTGGACGATCACGTCGAGCACTTGTTGCCATTCACCAGAGCGTTCGCGGGTCATGCTCAGGCTGAAGCTGGGTCGGTTGTCGGCGATTACCACGCCATTGCGGTCGAAGATCAACCCGCGCGTGGGCGGAATCGGCTGCACATGGACGCGGTTGTTTTCCGAGAGGGTCGAGTGGTACTCGTACTGGATCACCTGAAGGAAATACAGCCGCGCAATCAGTACGCAGATCAGCGTTACGACCGCAATTGCCCCGAACACGACGCGACCACGCACCAGACGGGCGTCTTTTTCGTGGTCCTTGATGCGAATCGGCTGAGACATGAGGGCAGAACTACTTGTGGTATGGGTGGCCGGACAGGACTGTCCAGGCACGGTACAGCTGTTCGCCGATCAGAATTCGCACCAATGGGTGCGGCAACGTCAACGGCGACAATGACCAGCGCTGATCGGCTCGGGCACAGACTTCCGGCGCCAGCCCTTCGGGGCCGCCGACCATGAAGTTGACCGTGCGCGAGTCCAGGCGCCAGCGATCGAGTTCGACCGCCAGCTGCTCAGTGCTCCAGGGTTTGCCGTGGACTTCGAGAGTGACAATACGCTCGTTCGGCCCGACTTTGGCCAGCATGGCTTCGCCTTCCTGACGGATGAAGCGCGCCACGTCGGCGTTCTTGCCACGGGTATTGAGCGGTATTTCCACCAGTTCCAGCGCCAGCTCGGACGGAAGACGCTTGGCATATTCATGCCAGCCTTCTTCCACCCACTTGGGCATCCGTGAACCGACGGCGATCAGTCGCAGTCGCACAGCGGGCCCTTATTGCTGGTCTTTGTTGAGCTTGATGAAATGCTCGTGGGTGTTTTCCGGGCTGTGGTGGGCCGCGTTCAGAGCACGGCTCTGCTCTGCGCCGGACCACAGACGCTCCAGGTCGTAGAACTGGCGAGCCGAGGCGGTCATCATGTGAACGATGACATCGTCCATGTCCAGCAGGACCCAGTCGCTGTCGCCCTTGCCTTCTTCACCCAGCGGCTTGACACCCTGAGCCTTGACCGCTTCGCGGACCTTGTCCAGCATCGCGCCGATCTGGCGGTTGGAGGTACCGGTAGCGATGATCATGAAGTCAGTGATGCTCTGCTTTTCACGAACGTCGATCACCTGAATGTCCTGGGCCTTGACGTCTTCCAGGGCCGCTACGGCAACCTTGACCAGCTCTTCGCCAGCGAGTGGTGCGCCGGTTGGAACTACTTCTGGCAGCGGGGCGCTCTTGAATGTGCCTTTGCGCTTTACTTTAGCTACGTCTTTGTCAGTCATATAAAACTCGTTTTGCTCGTATGTTCGGGGGCTTCGATACACGTGGTCACGTGCCTTGAAGCGCGCCTCTTTTCAGTTCGACGCACGGTAAAGTCCGTGCGCATCGATGTAGGCCAGGACCGCGTCGGGCACCAGGAAACGTACCGACTTACCGCTGGCCAGCAGTTGACGGATCTGGGTGGCGGATACCGCGAGCGGTGTCTGCCAGACGAATGCAATCTGTCCGCTCGGCCCATTGAGGGCCAGCGGGTCGCTCACCGAGCGCGCTGCCAGCAGGTTGCGCAAGGCATCCGGCGGTTCGCTGTCGGCATCCGGGCGTTGCAGCACCAGGATGTGGCAATGCTGGAGCAACTCTTCCCAGCGGTGCCAAGTGGGCAGGCCGCAAAATGCGTCCCAGCCCAGAAGTAGAAATACCTGGTCCTGCGCGGCCAGTTCGGCACGCATCAATTCCAGGGTATCGATAGTGTAGGACGGTTTGTCCCGCTGCAATTCGCGGGCGTCCACCACCAACGGCGCCACACCGGCCACCGCGCACTCGACCATCGCCAGACGGTCTTTTGCCGACACTTGCGGCGTATCACGATGCGGAGGCCTGGCACTGGGTGTCAGACGCAACTCATCGAGCGCCAGCGACTCGGCGACTTCCAGCGCACTGCGCAAATGGCCGATGTGCACCGGGTCGAACGTGCCGCCCAGCATGCCAATGCGCCGAGGTTGAGGCGTGTCGGCGGTGGCTGGGGTTGTCGGGGCGAGGTCGCTCAAGTCAGACCGACGCCTGGCCGCGCAACTGGCCATCACCGACCACGATGTACTTCTCGCACGTCAAACCTTCGAGGCCCACCGGGCCGCGGGCGTGCAGCTTATCAGTAGAAATGCCAATCTCGGCACCCAATCCGTATTCAAAGCCATCGGCGAAGCATGTCGGCGTGTTGATCATGACCGACGATGAATCGACTTGCGCCACAAAACGCCGGGTATCAGCGAGGTTTTCGCTGACGATCGAGTCGGTGTGATGGGAGCCGTACCGATTGATGTGGTCGATGGCCTGATCGAGGCCGTCGACCACGCGGATCGACAGAATCGGTGCCAGGTATTCGGTGGTCCAGTCGTCTTCGGTCGCCGCCGCAGCATCGATAATCGCCCGCGTGCGCTCGCAACCGCGCAGCTCGACGCCTTTTTCGCGGAACTGGGCAGCCATCGATGGCAGGAAATCTTTGGCAACGCTTTGATCGACCAATAGCGTTTCCATCGCGCCGCAAATGCCATAACGGTAGGTCTTGGCGTTGAACGCAATGCGCTGGGCTTTCGCCAGATCGGCGTGAGGGCTGACGTAGACGTGGCAAATACCATCCAGGTGCTTGATGACAGGCACGCGGGCGTCACGACTGACGCGCTCGATCAGGCCACGGCCACCACGGGGCACGATGACATCGACGTATTCCGGCATGGTAATCAGCGCGCCAACGGCGGCACGATCGGTGGTTTCGACCACTTGCACCACAGCGCCAGGCAGTTCGGCTTCAGCCAGGCCGCGCTGGATGCAGGCGGCGATGGCGCGATTGGAGTGGATCGCCTCGGAACCGCCACGCAGGATGGTTGCATTGCCGGATTTGAGGCACAGGCTGGCGGCATCGATGGTCACGTTGGGACGGGATTCGTAGATGATCCCGATCACGCCCAGCGGCACGCGCATTTTTCCAACCTGGATGCCCGACGGACGGAAACTCATGTCGCGGATCGCGCCTACCGGGTCCGGCAATGCAGCTACCTGGCGCAAACCGACGATCATGCCGTCGATGCGTTCCGGGGTCAGCGCCAGACGCTCCAGCAGGGCCGGTTCAAGACCATTGGCCCGACCAGCGGCCAAATCCAGTTCATTGGCCGCCGTCAACTCGGCGCGTGCAGCGTCCAGCGCATCAGCGGCGGCTTGCAAGGCGCGGTTTTTCTGCGCGGTGCTGGCACAGCCGATGACGCGAGCGGCTTCGCGAGCAGCGCGGCCCAGGCGGGTCATGTAGTCAAGAACGGACTCAGTCATGGTCTGGAGTGGTCTTTGCTAAGGTCTTGGTAAAGAGTAAAGCGGCAGATTATAGCTGTCGCGTCCCCCGACTAACAGCGGTGACGGGCGGATGGTCGAAATCAAGAGCAATTTGCCGACGTTCAGCCGTGATTAAGCTGCAAATTGTTATCATCACCGCTCTATCAGCCCTGATAAACGCCGTTCATCATGTCCAACCTGACTGTTCGAGCGTCCGCTGCGAGCCGGCCCACCGGGCTCCCGGATGCGTTTTTCGACCGCGACGCGCAAACGCTGGCCCGGGATCTACTCGGTAAAGTCATCCGCCATCGAGTCGGCGACCTGTGGCTCAGCGCCCGGATTATCGAGACCGAAGCCTATTACTTCGAAGAAAAAGGCAGTCACGCCTCCCTCGGCTACACAGAAAAGCGTAAGGCTTTGTTTCTGGATGGCGGCCACATCTATATGTATTACGCCCGCGGCGGCGACTCCCTGAACTTCAGCGCCCAAGGCCCCGGCAACGCGGTGCTGATCAAATCGGCCTATCCATGGGTCGATGAATTGAGCGGGCCGGCGAGTCTGGCGCAAATGCTGCTGAACAACCCCGATGCACAGGGCCGCCCTCGTCCCTCGCAAAAGCTGTGTGCCGGGCAAACATTGCTCTGCAAGTCGCTGGGTTTGAAGGTGCCGGTCTGGGATGCCAAGCGCTTCGACCACGACGTGCTGCTGGTCGAAGACATCGGCCCGGCGCCCACCCACATCATCCAGACCACGCGCCTGGGCATCCCTCACGGACGCGATGAACACTTGATGTACCGCTTTGTCGATGCGGCCTACGCGCCGTATTGCACACGCAACCCTCTGCGCCGGGGACAGGTCGAAGGTCGCGATTATTTTTTGCTGCCATGACAGTAGCGAAATCTTGATGCAAAGCAGTTCCCACAGGGATTCTGTGGTGTTGCTTAAATTGTATTTGCCCACCTGTGGCCAATTGAACGTTCGATGGAGTTGTTTTTTATGGGCCCATGGCTCGATAGCGTGACCGGCTGGTTGGCGGCTAATCCGCAATGGCTGGCTGCAGCAGTGTTCATCGTGGCTTTTGTGGAATGCCTGGCAATTGCCGGACTGATCGTACCCGGCACAGTGTTGCTGTTTGCTGTGGCGGTATTGGCCGGGAGCGGTGCGTTGTCACTGAGTGAAACGCTGTTGCTGGGGTTCGTTGCCGGTGTGCTGGGTGACATTGTTTCGTACTTCGTCGGCCGGCACTTCCACCAGAATATCCGTCGTTTGCCGGGGTTGCGTCATCACCCCGAGTGGATCGCCGGCGCCGAGTCCTATTTCCAACGCTATGGCATCGCCAGCCTGCTGGTCGGGCGCTTCATCGGGCCGTTGCGACCGATGCTGCCGATGGTCGCCGGGATGTTCGACATGCCGTTTCCGCGCTTTGCCGCAGTCAGCGTGTTGGCCGCCGCTGGCTGGAGTGTTGCCTATTTGCTACCCGGTTGGGCCACAGGGGCGGCGATTCGCCTGCCACTGCCGGAAGGTTTCTGGCCTGAAGCCGGGATCGTCGCAGGCAGTATTGCCGTCTTGGTGGGCTTGAGCGTCACCAGCAGTCTGCGCCGCCATCGCCAGGCGACGACGCTGATTGCCGGCATGAGTTTTCTGATTCTGGTGGGACTGTTCATCGGCTACCCGCACCTGACCGCACTCGATCAAGGCGTAATGACCCTGGTGCAGGAACACCGCGGCCCGATGCTCGACGAAGTCGCCGTCGTCTTCACACTGATTGGCGAATTTCGCAACATGCTGGTATTCAGCGCGCTGCTGACCGGCCTTTTGCTGATTGCGCGGCAATGGCGCCAGGCGATTTTCGCCGGCAGCACCCTGCTCTGCACCGCGCTGGCCAACACCGCAACCAAACACTTTTTCGCCCGCCTGCGCCCGGAAGTGTTGAGTGATCCGTTGACCAGTTACAGCATGCCCAGCGGTCACGCCTCCGGCTCTTTCGCGCTGTTCCTGACCCTCGCCGTACTGGCGGGCCGAGGGCAACCGCCACGGATGCGCCTGACCTGGTTGATGCTGGGCTGCTTGCCCGCGCTGGCAATTTCCCTGTCGCGGGTGTATCTGGGCGCGCATTGGCCGACGGATGTACTGGCGGGTGCGATGCTGGCGGCGGCCGTGTGTGCGGCGAGCTTGTGGCTGACTCAGCGCAAGGCGCCACTCAATGCCATGCCACCCAAGGTCTGGTGGCTGGTGCTGCCAGTACTGGTGGCGTTGTTCGGGTTCTTTGTGTTGCGGCATTTGCCACATACGTTGTTGCGGTATGCCTACTGATCAGGCAAACAACTCACCCTGCAACTCATCCAGCAACGCCTGAATCGCATCCAGCCGTTGCTGCGGATCGTCGAGTTGCAGCAGGTCTATCTTGTCGACCTCGGCAAATGGCAGCAGGTACGCCAGTTGATTGGCCAGCGACTGCTGCCCGGTTGCCTCGGTCCCCATGTTCAGGGCCTCGACCATCGGGTGTTCGGCCAAGGCCTTGAGCAACGCAACCAGGTCGGCGTCCTCGTCCTGCAAGGGTTGCTCGGGTTCGTCTTCCAGCCATTCGACTTCAGCGACGGTCAACTGATCACGCTGAACCTCGGTGCGCAAAACCTGGAAACGGCGCCCGCCCTGCACCCGAATACCCAGCAAGCCGTTGTCCTGCTGTTTGAAATCGGTGATCCGCGCTTCGCACCCCACCAAGGCATACCCTGCCGGCGCGATGCCGACTTCTTCGCCGTCGAGGATGCACACCACACCGAAGCCGCCGCCCTGTTTCATGCAGCGGCCGATCATGTCCAGGTAGCGCGCTTCGAAGATCTGCAAGTCGAGGATGCAGCCAGGAAACAGCACCGTGTTCAGCGGGAAAAGCGGTAAGTTCATAGACATTTCCTTACACCACCATCGACACCGCCAACGGCAGGAACACCGCTGTGGCCACACCCATCAGACTCATCGCCAGCGCCGCAAAGGCGCCGCACTCTTCACTTTCCTGCAGGGCTACCGAAGTGCCGACCGCATGGGCCGTCATTCCCAATGCCATGCCGCGCGCTTCCGGGCTGCGCACACCGAGCCGCGTCAACAGACCAGGGCCGAAGATCGCACCGATCACGCCAGTGATCAACACGAACACCGCCGCCAGCGCCGCGACACCACCGATCTGCTCGGCCACCAGCATGGCAATCGGCGACGTTACCGACTTCGGCGCCATGGTCATCAGGATCATGTGCTCGGCACCGAACCACCACCCCAGCAACACGCCCATGCCCGTGGCCACCACGCCACCTATCACCAGCGTAGTAAATATCGGCCAGAACAACTGCCGAATCCTTCGCAGATTGAGGTACAGCGGCACGGCCAGTGCAACCGTTGCGGGTCCGAGCAGGATGCTGAGGATCTCGGTGCTCTTGCGGTACTCCGCGTAGGTCAGGCCGCAGGTCAGCAGGACACCGATCACCACCAACATGGAGACCAGCACCGGCTGCAAAAAGATCCAGCGGGTTTTCTCAAAAGCCGCCAGCACCAGTTGATAAGCACCCAATGTAATACCGATGCCGAACAGCGGATGATGGATCACCGAGTCGAGTGCGCCGTGCCAATCAAGGGTCATTGGTCATCTCCGCGATGGGCATGGCGCTTGACCATGCGTTGCATCAGCACCCCGGCAAACGCCATGGACAGCAGCAGCGACAACACCAACGCACCGACGATGGCCCAGAAATCGGCGGCAATATCCTTGGCGTACACCATCACGCCCACGGCCGGCGGCACCAGCAGCAACGGCAAGTACCGCAGCAGGCTGCTGGCCGCCAGGCTCAGCGGTTCGCCGACTTGCCCGCGTGAAATCAGATACACCAGCAACAGCAGTAAGCCGACAATCGGCCCCGGCAGCACCGGTAAAAACAAGTGGTTGATGGCTGTGCCCAGCAATTGGAACAGCACCAGCCAGGTCAGGCCACGTAACAACATCCGGCATCTCCCGCGCTCGCCCCACCCAAAAAGGGGCCGCGTATTATAAGCACGTCAACGCTATGGATCGGCATTCGCCAAAAGCATGGTCAGTTGACCGGAGCAATCGGCCATGTTGATCTACAGTGGTTCGCAGGGAGGTCAAATCCCCCCACCCGAAAAACTATAAATCCGATGAAACACAAGGAGAGTCTCAATGCCCCAGGTTCCCGTTGCAGAGCTCAAAGATTATGTCGGCAAGGAACTCGGACGTTCCGAATGGCTCACCATCGATCAGGAGCGGATCAACCTGTTCGCAGAAGCCACAGGTGACTATCAGTTTATTCATGTCGACCCGGTCAAAGCCGCGCAAACGCCATTTGGCAGCACCATCGCACATGGATTCCTGTCGCTGTCACTGATCCCGAAGTTGATGGAAGACATCCTCGTCATGCCCGAAGGCGTGAAGATGGTGGTCAACTACGGCCTCGACAGCGTGCGTTTTATTCAACCGGTCAAGGTCAATTCGAAAGTGCGCCTCAAAGTTGATTTGACCGACGTCATCGAGAAAAAACCCGGTCAATGGCTGCTCAAAGCAACTACCACCCTTGAGATAGAAGGCTCGGACAAACCGGCCTATATCGCAGAACCCCTGTCCCTCTGTTTCGTGTAACCCTCGCGGATGCGAAGCAGCTCACGCTGTTTCGCACCCCTCTCTATATATACGACACATAGCTGCGGCATACTCGCTCGCCTAATTGCCCGGATCCCGCTATGCGCTCACTTGCACTCCTTGCCCTGACCCTTTTGCTCACTGCTTGCGGCGATGGCGAATCGCTGTTGCCCCCGGATGCCCGCCTGCCGGATGGCGGGCGCTATCGCGGTGATCTGGTCAATGGTTTGCTGCAAGGCCAGGGCCGCATCGACTATCCGAATGGCAGCTGGTACGCCGGCGAGTTCGACAAGGGGCAATGGCACGGCCAGGGCGAATGGCATGGCAGCAATGGCGAGGTCTATCGCGGGCTGTTCAATCAGGGCCTGTTCGACGGCCAGGGCTCGCTGACCACACCGGCCAGCAGCTACACCGGCGGTTTCAAACTCGGCCGGCGCGAGGGTGAAGGCACGCTCAAAGAAAACGGCATGAGCTATCGCGGCGAATTCAAGGCCGATCAATATTCAGGGCTCGGTCGTCTCGAACTCGATGACGGCAGCTCGTACCAGGGTCAGTTCGCCCACGGCAAACCCAACGGGGAAGGCCAGCGCGGCGACGCCAGCGGCAATCAATTCACCGGGCACTTTGTCAACGGTCAGCTGGAAGGCAACGGGACTTTCAACAGCGCCGACGGCGACATCTATGTCGGCGGTTTCAAGAACAATCAACTGCACGGCAAGGGCCGCTACGAAAATGCCGACGGCGATGTCTGGCTCGGTCAATTCAAGGAAGGATCCCTGAACGGCAAGGGCGAGTTGATCGGCTCCGACAGCAGCCATTACACCGGCCAGTTCAGTGATTGGCGCTTCACCGGCCAAGGTCGATTGAACCTGCCGGACGGCAGCTTCTACACCGGTCAATTTGACAGTGACAGTTACTCGGGACGCGGCACGCTGGTGCTCACCGACGGCACCGTGCAAAGCGGCACATGGCTCAATGGCCAGCGCGTACGTGACGCCGACGGCAAGCTGCTGCCTGACAGCCTGGAGCTCGGCTTGCTGGCTCAAGGCCGCTTGCTCGAGGACGCCCTGCTCAACGTGCCGGCCTCGACTCCAGCCGTCGAGTTGTACACCCTGACCCTGGGCGGCGACGGCAAGCAAAGCGTGTTCCTGCGCGAATCCGATTACGTCAGCAACATGCTCAGCAGCCGCTTCGGCGCGTTCGGGCAAATCCGCCTGGTAAATCACCGCGACCACCTAATGGACCGCCCGATGGCTACCCGGGAAAACCTGCGCCGCGCTGCCGCTACCCTGGCTGAGCGCAGCGGCCCGGAAGACTTGATTTTCATTTACCTGACCAGCCACGGCACCAGCGAACATCAACTGGTGCTCGATCAACCGCGCATGGAGCTGGCCGACCTGCCGGCCGACGAACTCGCCGCAGTGCTTGCTCCCTTGAAAAATCGCGACAAGATCATTGTGATTTCGTCCTGCTATTCCGGCGGTTTCATTCCCGCTCTCAAGGACGAGCGCACCCTGATCATGACCGCGTCGCGGGCAGACCGTGTGTCCTTCGGCTGCGCCGAAGAAGCCAATTTCACCTACTTCGGCGACGCATTGTTCGCCCAGGCATTGAACCAGACCGATGACCTGGAGCAAGCCTTCAAACTGGCCAAGGCCACCGTCGCCGAGCGCGAACTGGCCGACAGCTTCGAAGCCTCCGAGCCGCAGATCTGGGCGCCGAAAACCGTCCTCTCTCACTGGCAGTTGTTACGCAAGCAGCAGGCACGAAAAGCACTACAAAGTGTCTCTATCGACAGCAAGGATACAAAGAGCAACTAAGCTGAACAGTATCAAGGGAGAAACACTATGTACTTGACGCCTCAGCATGTCTTGATTGCCGGAGCTACCGGGCTGACCGGTGAACATCTGCTGGATCGCCTGCTCAATGAGCCAACGATCTCAAGGGTTTTGGCCCCTTCACGCCGTCCACTCGCCAAACACCCGCACCTGGAAAACCCTGTCGGCGATCCGGAGGTGTTTCTTCCACAGCTGCAAGGTCGCGTCGACATTGCCTACTGCTGCCTCGGCACTACCATCAAGCAGGCTGGCTCGGAACCCGCGTTTCGTGCGGTTGACCTGGACATGGTCGTGGCGTTTGCCAAGCGTGCGCGGGAAATGGGCGCACGCCACCTGATCGTGATCAGCGCCTTGGGCGCCGATCGCAGATCCTCGGTTTTCTACAACCGGGTCAAAGGCGAGATGGAACACGCATTGCGTGCGCAGGACTGGCCGCAACTGACCATTTGCCGCCCTTCTCTGCTGCTGGGTGATCGTGTCGCGCCACGCCTGGGCGAGAAAATCGCCGGTCCACTGTCACGCCTGATCCCCGGCAAATACCACGGCATCGAAGCCTGCCAACTGGCGCGCGCGATGTGGCGGTTGGCGCTGGAAGAGCAAGATGGAGTGCGGATTGTGGAGTCGGATGAGTTGCGCAAGCTCGGTAAATAATCCGCAAATCTGTGTCGAGGGAGCTTGCTCCCTCGCCACAATAGCCTCTTGCTACAACCCGCCCGTCGCCTGAAAACTCACCCCGATTACCGTCAGCACCGACAACGGCAACAGCAGCGTGTCGAGCAACGCGCTGGCCGGCAGATCAACGCCGGGATAGCTCGGCGCGTCTGCACCAAAGCGGTCCTTGGCGCAGCATCCGCCGTTCATGGCGTACAAATCCAGACGCGTCCCCGCATACACCAGGGGTGCTCCGGGTTTGGCCGCATCAAGGGTGCGCGCGGTGGCGCAGCCCGTCAGTTGCAATGCCAGCAGAGTAATCAGCAGCTTATTCATCGCTGCTCAAATGGTGTTCGCCCCAGCGTGGCAGCATGTCTTGCGGGATGTTCAACAGATTGAGAATCCGCGCCACGACAAAATCGATCAGGTCATCAATCGTCTGCGGCTGGTGATAGAAGCCTGGCGAGGCCGGCAATATCGTCACGCCCATGTTCGACAGCTTGAGCATGTGCTCCAGATGGATGCTCGAATACGGCGCCTCACGCGGAACCAAAATCAACTGACGACGCTCTTTCAGGGTCACGTCGGCGGCACGCTCGATCAGGTTGTTGCAGGCACCGGTCGCAATGGCCGACAGCGTCCCCGTGGAGCACGGCACCACCACCATTGCCGCAGGCGCGCCGGAGCCCGAAGCCACCGGCGACATCCAGTCTTCCTTGCCATAGACCTTGATTTGCCCGGCCGCTGCACCGGTGTACTCAGTGAGGAAGGCTTGCATCATCTGCGGTTTGGCCGGCAGCGTAACGTCGGTTTCCGTGGCCATCACCAGTTGCGCCGCCTTGGAAATCAGGAAGTGCACTTCGCGGTCTTCACGAATCAGACAATCGAGCAAACGCAAACCGTACTGAGCGCCGGAAGCGCCGGTCATGGCCAGCGTGACGCGATCCGGACCACTGCTCATCGCAGGGCCTCGGCGAGTTTGCCGTGCAGGCCGCCGAAGCCGCCGTTGCTCATGATCACGACGTGAGTACCGGGCTGCGCCTGGCTTTTCACGCGCTCAATGATGCCTTCCAGCGAGTCGCTGACAATCGATGGCACGGTGCACAGCGCGGCGGTGCCGGCCAGGTCCCAACCGAGGTTGGCGGGTGCGTACCAGATCACTTGATCGGCGTCGACCACGCTTTCCGGCAAACCGTCTCGGTGCGCGCCCAGCTTCATCGAGTTGGAGCGCGGCTCGATGATCGCGATCAACGGCGCGTCGCCGATGCGTTTGCGCAGGCCATCAAGGGTGGTGGCGATAGCGGTCGGATGGTGGGCGAAATCGTCGTAGATGGTGATCCCGCGCACTTCGGCGACTTTTTCCATGCGGCGCTTGACGCTTTTGAACGCGCTCAATGCAGCAATGCCCATCGATGGCACCACGCCGACGTGACGCGCCGCCGCCAACGTAGCCAATGCGTTAGCGACGTTGTGCTGGCCGGTCATGTCCCACTCGACCACACCTTGGGCGACGCCTTCGAACATCACTTCAAACTTCGAACCGTCTTCGCTGAGCAGCTTGACCTGCCATTGGCCGCCCGCGCCGGTGGTTTGCACCGGGGTCCAGCAGCCCATGTCGATGACACGTTGCAACGCCGGTTCGGTGGTCGGATGGATCACCAGGCCTTCGCTTGGAATGGTCCGCACCAGATGGTGGAACTGTCGCTCGATAGCCGGCAGGTCGGGGAAGATATCTGCATGATCGAACTCAAGGTTGTTCAGGATCGCCGTGCGCGGGCGGTAGTGAACAAACTTGGAACGCTTGTCGAAGAATGCACTGTCATATTCGTCGGCTTCGATCACAAAGAACGGCGTACCGCCCAAACGCGCCGACACCGAAAAATTCTGCGGCACACCGCCGATCAGGAAGCCGGGGCTCATGCCCGCGTGCTCCAGCACCCAGGCGAGCATGCTGCTAGTGGTGGTTTTGCCGTGAGTACCGGCAACGGCCAGCACCCAACGACCTTGCAGCACGTGATCGGCCAGCCACTGCGGGCCGGAAACGTAAGGAAGGCCTTTGTTCAGTACGTACTCGACGGCCGGGTTGCCGCGTGACATGGCGTTGCCGATCACCACCAGATCCGGAGCCGGATCGAGCTGGGAAGGATCGTAGCCTTGGGTCAACTCAATGCCTTGAGCTTCAAGCTGTGTGCTCATCGGCGGATAGACGTTGGCATCGGAACCGGTGACGTGATGGCCCAGCTCCTTGGCCAGAACCGCCATCGAACCCATGAAGGTGCCGCAGATACCCAGAATATGAATGTGCATAGTCGACCTCGTAAAACATGGCCGCAGGTTAGCGTAGGGAGGGAAAAATCGCACCTTGTGTTTCGGTCTCACAGACGCCATCGCGGGCAAGCCCACCCCCACAGGTCACCGAAAATCCTGTGGAAGCGGGCTTGCCCGCGATGGGGGGCGACGCGATTTAGCGGGCGATGCCGTGTTTACGCAGCTTTCTATAAAGCGTATTTCGGCTGACCCCCAACTGCTCGGCGGTATGCGTCATGTGCCAACGCGTGTGTTCCAGCGCATTCAACAACGCCACCCGTTCGGCATCGTCCAGCGGATGATCCGACGATGCTTCAACAGTCATCACCGGCGCCGGCCGCGCCTGTCGAATCATCGCTGGCAAATCCTCCCACCCGATCTTCCCGTTCTCACACAGCGCGGCCAGTGTGCGCAACACGTTACGCAATTGCCGCACATTCCCCGGCCAGTTGAAGCCCAGCAACGCCTGACGCGCTGCCGCATCGATCTGCACCGCTTCACCGCCCGTCTCTTGTTCCAGCAAGAAGTCGAGCAATTGGGATTTATCACTGCGATCCCTTAGCGCCGGTAACGCAACTTCCAGCCCATTGAGCCGGTAATACAAATCCTCACGAAAGCCGCCGTCCTGCACCCGTTCCAACAGATTACGGTGCGTAGCACTGATGATTCGTACGTTGACCGCCTCCGGCTCCCCGCCAATCGGCACCACCTGTCGATCCTCCAACACCCTCAATAGCCGGGTCTGCAGGGCCAGGGGCATGTCGCCGATTTCGTCGAGGAACAGTGTTCCGCCATCGGCCTGCTGCAACTTGCCACGCATGCCTTCCTTGCGCGCACCGGTGAAACTGCCACCGCGATAGCCAAACAACTCACTCTCGATCAGGCTTTCAGGAATGGCCGCGCAGTTAAGGGCGACGAAGGCTTTTTCTGAGCGCTGACTGGCCTGGTGCACGGCTTTGGCGAATGCCTCTTTGCCGGAACCGGTTTCGCCGTTGATCAGCAGCGGCACGTCGCGCTCGAACACCCTCAGTGACTTGCGAAAATCCTCTTGCAACGCCGTATCACCGAGACAGATGTCTGACAGCGGCGCACGTTCGGCAAGTACCGGGCTTTGCACAACAGGCACCGGAATGCTGCGTGGCTGCCCGCGCAAAACGGCAAACAGACTTCGCCCGTCTCGGGTGCGCAACGGCCAACTGGCACTGGCGTTGACACTCGCGCGGCCGAGCAGCTCATCCAGCGAACAGTCGAAAAACGCCTCTACCGGCTTACCCAGCAAGCCGCCGCGAATATGCCCCAGCAAGTTCAGCGCGCTCTGGTTGACTGCACTGATCCGCCCTTCTCCGTCGAACGCCAGCAGCCCTTCGCTGAACAGCCCGACGGATTCGGCCTGCAAATGAAAGCGCAACAACCATTGATTGTCGAAGTAGCGCAGGAAATAGCAGCTCTCGATCATCTTCGCCGACAGATTGACCAGGGCCATGGTGTGAAACTGGCTTTGCCGGGAGACATCGTGGCGCGCCGAAGACACGTCGAGCACCGCCAGCAGTTCGCCATGGGGATCGAACACCGGGCTCGCCGAACAGGTCAGGCCGGTATGGCGTCCGCGAAAATGTTCGTCCTGATGGATGGTCAGCGACTGCCGCTCCACCAGGCAGGTGCCGATGCCGTTGGTGCCTTCGCAGGCTTCACTCCAGTCGGCGCCGAGCCACAGGCCGGCGCGCTCGAAAATCTTGCGCTCGGCGGGCGCGGTGACGCAATTGAGGATCACGCCACGGGCGTCGGTCAGCAACACGGCATGGCCAGCGCCGGAAAGCTGTTGGTGGAGGCTGGTCATTTCATTGCCGGCGATGTGCAGCACTTGCTGCAAGCGTTCACGGCTTTCCAGCACTCGACCGTGTTCCAGCACCGTCGGCGCCATGGTCAAGGCCGGGTCGAGGTGATAGTCCTCAAGACAACGCAGCCAGGAACGGGCAATGGACGGATCGCTGCCGGGACCGCGCAGGTGCGATTTGCCCTGGGTAACGGTCAAGACTTGCTGGGCATGGCGACTCAAATGATTGTCGTGCATTTCTTATTATTCTCCCCGCAGGGTCTGGCTCGCCCCGTGTAGCAGCTGCCGAAGGCTGCGTCCGGCCGCGAAGCGGTCGTAAACCGGTATCCCGTATTTCAGTGCCAAATCCAAGAGAGCGCTTCGCACTCTGACGCAGCCTTCGGCAGCTGCTACAGAGTGCGCGAGTCCGAGCATCCTCCAGCCTAGCCTGCATTGCAATGCTGGCAAGACCCGTCAGTCACAGGCTGTGCCACTAGCGGTACAAAGTGTCACGCACGCTGTACCGAAACCGTCACAGGCGCCGCCCGCCTGTCCGACAAAAACCGCGCAAGGCCTTGATTTGCCTGACATGCAAGGCGCTGGCCCGACCCTTGCTCTACGCTTAAAGCAAGCGCACATGCGCCTCTTCTTATAAATACAAAAGCCAAGGAGACAACATCATGCGTTACGCTCACCCCGGTACTGAAGGCGCTATCGTTTCGTTCAAGGCCAAATACGGTAACTACATCGGCGGCGAGTTCGTCGCGCCTGTCAAAGGTCAGTACTTCACCAACACCTCGCCAGTGAATGGCCAACCGATTGCCGAATTCCCACGTTCCACCGCCGAAGACATCGACAAGGCCCTGGACGCTGCTCATGCCGCCGCCGATGCCTGGGGCGCCACGTCCGCCCAGGCGCGCTCGCTGGTGCTGCTGAAAATCGCCGACCGCATCGAGCAAAACCTGGAACTGCTGGCAATCACCGAATCCTGGGACAACGGCAAAGCCGTTCGCGAAACCCTCAACGCCGACATCCCACTGGCTGCCGACCACTTCCGCTACTTCGCCGGTTGCATCCGCGCCCAAGAAGGCAGCGCCGCCGAGATCGACGGCAACACCGTGGCCTATCACATCCATGAACCGCTGGGCGTAGTCGGGCAGATCATCCCGTGGAACTTCCCGATCCTGATGGCCGCCTGGAAACTCGCCCCGGCCCTGGCCGCCGGTAACTGCGTAGTGCTCAAGCCTGCCGAGCAGACTCCGCTGGGCATTACCGTGCTGGTCGAGCTGATCGGCGACCTGCTGCCACCCGGCGTATTGAACATCGTGCAAGGCTTCGGCAAAGAGGCCGGCGAAGCGCTGGCCACCAGCAAGCGCATCGCCAAGATCGCGTTCACCGGCTCGACCCCGGTCGGCTCGCACATCATGAAATGCGCTGCCGAAAACATCATTCCGTCCACCGTGGAACTGGGCGGCAAATCGCCGAACATCTTCTTCGAAGACATCATGAAGGCCGAACCGTCCTTCATCGAAAAAGCCGCTGAGGGCCTGGTGCTCGCCTTCTTCAACCAAGGCGAAGTCTGTACCTGCCCGTCCCGCGCGCTGGTGCAAGAGTCTATCTACGACGACTTCATGAAAGTCGTGATGAAAAAAGTCCTGTCGATCAAACGTGGCGACCCGCTGGACACCGACACCATGGTCGGCGCCCAGGCATCCGAGCAGCAATTCGACAAAATTCTTTCGTACCTGGAAATCGCCAAGGGCGAAGGCGCCGAGCTGCTGACCGGCGGCAAGATAGAAAAACTCGAGGGCAGCCTGGCGACCGGGTATTACATCCAGCCGACCCTGCTCAAGGGCACCAACAAAATGCGCGTGTTCCAGGAAGAAATCTTTGGCCCGGTGGTGAGCATCACCACCTTCAAGGACGAAGCCGAAGCCTTGGCCATCGCCAACGACACCGAGTTCGGCCTGGGGGCCGGCCTCTGGACCCGCGACATCAACCGCGCCTACCGCATGGGCCGTGCCATCAAGGCCGGTCGTGTGTGGACCAACTGCTACCACCTGTACCCGGCGCATGCCGCGTTCGGTGGCTACAAAAAGTCCGGCGTCGGCCGTGAAACCCACAAAATGATGCTTGATCACTATCAGCAGACCAAAAACCTGCTGGTGAGCTACGACATCAATCCGCTGGGCTTCTTCTAACCCGGCGCGATATCGCGTAACGGCCATCGCGAGCAAGCTCGGCTCCTACAGGAGCATGGCTTGCCAGCGATGGCGTCCTCAATAACACACCGAACATTGCCCTGGCCGCTCTGGCACGGGCTTTGCGTGCCCGCTTCTCACCTGAAACGTCGTACCGCAAGTCCAAAAGATCAAACAATAAAAAAGACAGCGAGGACTTATGACTTCTTCTACACAGCTCAAACCCACACTCGGCACCCTGCATCTATGGGGCATAGCCGTCGGCCTGGTGATTTCCGGCGAGTACTTCGGCTGGAGTTACGGCTGGGGCACCGCAGGAACACTGGGGTTTCTCGTCACCGCCCTGATGGTGGCGACGATGTACACCTGCTTTATCTTCAGTTTCACTGAACTGACGACCGCAATTCCCCACGCTGGCGGGCCCTTTGCCTACAGCCGGCGGGCGTTTGGTGAGAAAGGCGGATTGATCGCCGGCATCGCCACCCTGATTGAATTCGTCTTTGCGCCACCGGCCATTGCCATGGCCATCGGCGCCTACCTCAACGTGCAATACCCGGAACTTGATCCGAAAATCGCGGCGGTTGGTGCGTATTTCGTGTTCATGGGCCTGAACATCCTCGGGGTCAGCATCGCTGCGACCTTCGAACTGGTGGTCACCGTGCTGGCGGTCGCCGAGTTGCTGGTGTTCATGGGCGTGGTGGCGCCCGGTTTCAGCTTCAGCAACTTTGTGCTCAATGGCTGGTCGGGTTCCAACGAGTTCACGATCGCGTCCATTCCCGGCATCTTCGCCGCCATTCCCTTCGCGATCTGGTTTTTCCTCGCAATTGAAGGCGCGGCAATGGCAGCCGAAGAGGCCAAGGACCCGAAACGCACGATTCCCAAGGCTTACGTCAGCGGCATTCTGACCCTGGTGTTCCTGGCCATCGGCGTGATGGTCATGGCCGGCGGCGTCGGCGACTGGCGCCAACTGTCGAACATCAACGACCCGCTGCCGCAGGCGATGAAAGCCGTGGTCGGCAACAACTCCACGTGGATGCACATGCTGGTCTGGATTGGCCTGTTCGGCCTGGTGGCGAGCTTCCACGGGATCATCCTCGGTTACTCCCGTCAGTTCTTCGCCCTGGCGCGTGCCGGTTATCTGCCAAGCAGCCTGGCCAAACTCTCGCGTTTCCAGACCCCGCACCGGGCCATTTTGGCCGGCGGCGTGATCGGTATTGCGGCGATTTACAGCGATGGCCTGGTCAACCTGCAAGGCATGACCCTGACGGCGGCGATGATCACCATGTCGGTATTCGGTGCCATTGTGATGTACATCATCAGTATGCTGAGCCTGTTCAAACTGCGTAAAACCGAACCGAACCTGGAACGCACCTTCCGCGCGCCGGGCTATCCGATCGTGCCGGGGATTGCGCTGTTTCTGGCGGTGGTGTGCCTGGTAGCGATGGCCTGGTTCAACACGCTGATCGGGTGTGTGTTTCTCGGCTTCATGGCGGCCGGCTACCTGTATTTCCAATTGACCGCCAGGCAACGCGCCGATGCGCCAGCCGACGCGATGCTCGAAGGTATTTGAGATGCACCGGCGCCGGGCCAATCCCCCGGCGCCTGCCCTATTTGGGGTCGACAACCCTGCCCTGTAGGAGCAAGGCTTGCCCGAGAGGGCATCACTGCGATCGGACAGCTACACCGCGGAGATGCCCTCTCGGGCAAGCCTTGCTCCTACAGGTCATCATTTCAGAATCAGGAGGACACTGTCCCATGGCCGCATTTGCCCACTCCATCGGCGCTCTGACCTATCGCTTCGAGAGCCTCAAGGACGTCATGGCCAAGGCCAGTCCGGCGCGCTCCGGTGATTTCCTGGCGGGCGTCGCTGCGCTCAATGATGGCGAGCGGGTGGCCGCGCAGATGGCCCTGGCTGACATCCCGCTGACGCATTTCCTGCAGGAAGTACTGATTCCCTACGAGGCCGATGAAGTCACCCGACTGATCATCGACACTCACGACACACACGCCTTCGCCGTGGTCAGCCACCTCACTGTCGGCGGTTTTCGCGACTGGCTGCTCAGCGACGCTGCCGATGAACTGAGCCTGCGTGCACTCGCCCCCGGCCTGACGCCGGAAATGGTGGCCGCCGTGTCGAAAATCATGCGCGTCCAGGACCTGGTCCTGGTGGCACAGAAGATCCGCGTGGTCACGAAGTTTCGCGGCACCCTGGGCTTGCGTGGCCGGTTATCCACCCGCTTGCAACCCAACCACCCCACCGATGAGCCCGCCGGTATTGCCGCGAGCATTCTCGACGGCCTGCTGTATGGCAACGGCGACGCGATGATCGGCATCAACCCGGCCACCGACAGCATCGCCTCTATCTGCGCCATGCTGGAAATGCTCGACGCGATCATCCAGCGCTACGAAATCCCGACCCAGGCCTGCGTGCTGACCCATGTCACCACATCGATCGAGGCGATCAATCGCGGTGTTCCGCTGGACCTGGTGTTCCAGTCGATCGCCGGCACCGAAGCGGCGAACGCCAGTTTTGGCATCAATCTGAACGTTTTACGCGAAGGCTATGACGCCGGCTTGAGCCTTAATCGCGGCACACTGGGCCAGAACCTGATGTATTTCGAAACCGGGCAGGGCAGCGCGCTGTCAGCCAACGCCCACCACGGTATCGACCAGCAAACCTGTGAAACCCGCGCCTACGCGGTGGCACGACATTTCAAGCCATTCCTGGTGAACACGGTTGTAGGATTTATCGGCCCGGAATACCTCTACAACGGCAAACAGATCATTCGTGCCGGCCTCGAAGACCACTTCTGCGGCAAGCTGTTGGGCGTGCCGATGGGTTGCGATATCTGTTACACCAACCACGCCGAGGCCGACCAGGACGACATGGACACCCTGCTGACCCTGCTGGGTGTGGCCGGGATCAACTTCATCATGGGCATCCCCGGCTCCGACGACATCATGCTCAACTACCAGACCACCTCGTTCCACGATGCCCTCTACGCCCGCCAGACGCTGGGACTGAAACCGGCACCGGAATTCGAACAGTGGCTGGCAAAAATGGGCATTTTTACCCAGGCCGACGGCAAGATTCACTTCGGCGACCGCCTGCCACCGGCCTTCCGCCAAGCGATGGCGCAACTGGGATGAGTGCTTTTATGGACAAGCCAACTGTTGATCCACAAAACCCGCTGCTGGGGTTGCGCCGCCTGACACCGGCGCGCATTGCCTTGGGCCGCACTGGCACGAGCATGCCGACCAGCGCTCAACTGGATTTCCAGTACGCCCATGCGCAGGCGCGGGACGCGGTGCATTTGCCGTTCGACCACGCGGGGCTCAGCACGCAATTGGCTGAGATCGGACGCGCCAGTGTGTTGCTGCACAGCGCCGCCGCAGACCGCAACAGCTATTTGCAACGCCCTGATTTGGGCCGAAAACTGAGTGATCCGTCGGCGCAGACGCTACGCAATTATGCAGCGGCCAATCCCGGCGGGGTCGATCTGATCATCGTGGTGGCCGATGGGCTGTCGGCACTGGCCGTTCATCGCCATACCCTGCCGTTTCTGAAGCGCCTGGAGGAACAGGTGCTGGCCGAAGGCTGGTCCGTATCGCCGGTGATGCTGGTGGAACAGGGCCGCGTCGCGGTGGCCGACGAAATCGGTGAGCTGATGGGGGCGAAAATGACGGTGATTCTGATCGGCGAACGCCCTGGACTCAGCTCGCCAGACAGCCTGGGTTTATATTTCACCTACAATCCAAAGGTCGGGCTGACGGATGCTTTTCGCAATTGCATCTCCAACGTCCGGCTCGAAGGGCTGAGTTATGGCATGGCCGCTCACCGCTTGGTGTATTTGATGCGCGAGGCCTGTCGCAGACAGTTGTCGGGGGTCAATCTAAAGGATGAAGCGCAACTCCAGACCTTGGATTCGGACACCCGCGCGGACCTGAAACGAAACTTCCTGTTGGGTCAGCCTGATGCCTGAACCGTTTCCGCATTGCGTTTGCGCGCCGGTTTCAGGCAGGATCGACGAACGGCCGCCCGGGTTTCCCATCGCCGTCATCAACGTAAGACAGCCATTTGAAGACGAGACCTACCATGCGGATTATTCAAGCGACCCTCGAGCACCTGGACCTTCTGGCCCCACTGTTCGTGAAGTATCGTGAGTTTTATGGATCCCTGCCTTACCCGGACTCGTCGCGTGCCTTTCTCGAAAAGCGCCTGCGTCGCAAGGAATCGGTGATTTATCTCGCGCTGTCCGATGACGACAGCAACAAACTGATGGGTTTCTGTCAGCTGTATCCGAGTTTTTCGTCCCTTTCGCTTAAACGCGTGTGGATCCTCAACGACATCTATGTCGCCGAAGATGCCCGCCGCCAGTTGGTGGCCGATAACCTGATCCGCACCGCGAAGAAGATGGCCAAGGAAACCAATGCCGTACGCATGCGTGTTTCCACCAGCAGCCACAACGAAGTCGCGCGCAAAACCTATGAATCCATCGGATTCAAGGAAGACACCGAGTTCAAGAACTACGTGCTGCCGATCAGCGACGAACTCTGACCGCACCGATCGACTGTGGGAGCCCTCCCTGGCTCCCACAAAAAATCCGCATCAACCATCCATCCCCCCGCGACATCCCTCGCTACAAACTGAACGCTCTTTTCACTTTTCAGTCCGTATAATCGCGACCTTTCCGGCTTGTAAGAAAAACTACATCTACCAGTAGTCTAAATACCAAGTCATCCGCACAGGCCTGCAGAGCCGGGCCATCACCACAGGTGCTTTATATGGATTTCAACCCGATCGACATCGTGCTGCATCTCGACGTTTACCTCGACATGCTGGTGACCAACTACGGGGCCTGGATCTACGCCATTCTCTTTTTGGTGATTTTCTGTGAAACCGGCCTGGTGGTGATGCCGTTCTTGCCAGGCGACTCTCTGCTATTTATCGCGGGTGCTGTTGCAGCCGGTGGCGGCATGGACCCTGTATTGCTCGGCGGCCTGCTGATGCTGGCGGCGATTCTCGGTGACAGCACCAACTACCTCATCGGTCGAACGGCAGGCGAAAAACTGTTCAGTAACCCGAACTCGAAAATTTTCCGCCGCGATTACCTGCAACAAACCCACGAGTTCTATGACAAGCACGGCGGAAAAACCGTAACGATGGCGCGCTTCCTGCCGATCATCCGCACCTTTGCACCGTTCGTCGCCGGTGTCGGGAAAATGCCTTACCCGCGTTTCTTTTTCTTCAGCGTCTTCGGCACGATCCTGTGGGTCGGCGGCCTGGTGACCCTCGGTTACTTCTTCGGCAACGTACCGTTCATCAAGAAAAACCTGTCGCTGCTGGTGGTGGGCATCATCCTGCTGTCGCTGGTTCCAATGATCATCGGCATGGTCCGCAGCCGCCTCGCCAACGCCGCGTCCAAAGCCCAATCGCGCTGAACTGCGATGTGGTCGCTTAGCGCCTGGCGCCGCCAGCGCACCTTGGCCAAGCACCCGATTGCCGACGACATGTGGCAGCGGGTGCGCCAGCACTTGAGCTTCCTCGATGGCATCAGCGCCACTGAAGACCAGTGGTTGCGCGAAGCCTGCGTGCTGTTCCTCGAAGACAAACACCTGACCGCCCTGCCCGGCGTCGAACTGCACCAGGAGCAACGCCTGTTGCTGGCAGCGCAAGCGCAATTGCCGCTGCTGAATCTGGGCGACTTGAACTGGTATCAAGGTTTTCACGAAATCATCCTCTACCCCGATGACTTCCTCAGCCCCCAGCGCCATCGCGATGCCAGCGGCGTGGAGCATGAGTGGGACGGCGAACACAGTGGCGAGGCGTGGCAGCAAGGGCCGATCATTCTCGCCTGGCCTGGCGTAATGGCCAGTGGTGGCTGGGAAGGCTACAACCTGGTGATCCACGAACTGGCGCACAAACTCGACATGCTCAACGGCGTCGCCAACGGCCTGCCGCCGCTGCACCCCGACATGCGGGTCAGCGAATGGGCCAAGGTGATGCAAGAGGCCTACAATGACCTCGACGGGCAACTGGAGCGCAACCCGGATGCCGAAACTGCCATCGACCCGTACGCGGCAGAAAACCCCGCCGAGTTTTTTGCCGTCACCAGTGAATACTTCTTCAGCGCCCCGGATTTGCTGCACGAGACTTATCCACAGGTGTATGAACAACTGAAGCTTTTCTACCGGCAGGATCCGCTGAGCCGGTTACGGCAACTTCTGGCTGAAGATCCGGTCTACCGGGACCACGACTAAGGTCTACACGACCTCTGGTACATAGCGTCATCGGCGGAATATGCCTATAATCGCCGCCACTTTTTGGTCAATCCGGCCAAGTATTTCTGGTCAACTAACGGGGGCAACGCCCAATGAGCTACAGCAAGATTCCGGCTGGCAAAGACCTGCCGAACGACATCTATGTCGCGATCGAGATTCCGGCCAACCACGCGCCGATCAAATACGAAATCGACAAAGACAGCGATTGCCTGTTCGTTGACCGTTTCATGGCCACCCCAATGTTCTACCCGGCCAACTACGGTTACATCCCGAACACCCTGGCTGACGACGGCGATCCCCTCGACGTGCTGGTCGTGACCCCTTACCCGGTTGCTCCAGGTTCGGTAATCCGCGCCCGTCCGGTTGGCATCCTGAACATGACCGACGACGGCGGCGGCGATGCCAAAGTCATCGCAGTCCCACACGACAAGCTGTCCCAGCTGTACGTCGACGTGAAGGAATACACCGATCTGCCGCCGCTGCTGATCCAGCAGATCGAGCACTTCTTCGCGAACTACAAAGATCTCGAAAAAGGCAAGTGGGTGAAGATCGAAGGCTGGGCTGGCGCAGACGCCGCTCGTGACGCGATCACCAAGTCGGTTGCAGCCTACAAAGGCTAAGACGCCTTTGGCCTTGCGCCACTGACGACTAGAAAAAACCCCGGTTGATCCGTAATGCTGTTCACTTAAGCGGAGCAGCCTTACGGTCCACCGGAAACCGGGTTTTTGAAATCTTCACCGTCCTTGGCCTTGAAGGCCTTGGGCG
>NZ_QGGS01000009.1:0-6864 GCF_003148705.1 Pseudomonas sp. OV226
CATGTGGTGGTTGGTGGCGTGGCCGCCGGTTTCCCACAATCGATCGTCACCCCGTTGGGCAGCACGCTGACCATCACCGGGTTCGACGCCACCACCGGCGTGGTCAGTTACAGCTACACCCTGGTCGATAACGAAGCGCACCCAACCGCTAACGGCGCCAATACGCTGTCCGAGCAGTTCGCCGTCACCGTGGTCGATGACAACGGCACCACCGCCAACGCCAACCTCGACGTCAATATCGTCGACGATTTACCAAAAGGCGTGAACGACAGCAACGCCGGCACGGCCTCGGAAACCCTGCTCACCCTCAACGGCAACGTGCTGACCAACGACGTACAGGGCGCCGACCGCGTACCGACCGGCCCCAACGCCGGCCCGATCACCGCCGGCACCTTCACCGGCACTTACGGCACCTTGGTGCTGAATGCCAACGGCACGTACACCTACACCCTGAACACCAGCGATGCCGACTTCAAAGCGCTGCACGGCAATGGCAACGGTACCGAGAATTTCACTTACACCATCACCGACTCGGACGGCGATACCAGCACCGCCAATCTGGTGTTGAACATCCACAACAACGACGATCCGGTGACCATCAGTGGGCTGGATGTTTACGGCGGCGAGCTCACCGTCTACGAAAAAAACCTCAGCGACGGCAGCAACCCGAATACCCCGGCACTGACCCAAAACGGCACCTTCACCATCACCGCGCTCGACGGTGTACAGACGCTGGATATCGGCGGTCTGCATGTGGTCGTCGGTGGTGTCGCGGCCGGCTTCCCACAATCGATCGTCACCCCGTTGGGCAGCACGCTGACCATCACCGGGTTCGATGCCACCACCGGCGTGGTGAGTTACAGCTACACCCTGGTCGATAACGAAGCGCACCCAACCGCTAACGGCGCCAACACGCTGTCCGAGCAATTCGCCGTCACCGTAGTGGACGACAACGGCACCACCGCCAATGCCAACCTCGACGTCAACATCGTCGACGATTTACCAAAAGGCGTGAACGACAGCAACGCCGGGACTGCCTCGGAAACCCTGCTCACCCTCAACGGCAACGTGCTGACCAACGATGTCCAAGGCGCCGACCGCGTGCCGACCGGCCCCAACGCCGGCCCGATCACTGCTGGCACCTTCACCGGCACTTACGGCACGTTGGTGTTGAACGCCAACGGCACGTACACCTACACCCTGAATACCAGCGATGCCGACTTCAAAGCGCTGCACGGCAATGGCAACGGCACCGAGAACTTCACTTACACCATCACCGACTCGGACGGTGACACCAGCACCGCGACGCTGGTGCTGCAAATCCACAACAACGATGACCCTGTCACGATTGACGGCCTCAACGTCAACGGTGGCGAGCTCACTGTCTACGAGAAAAACCTCAGTGACGGCAGCAACCCGAATACCCCGGCGCTGACTCAAAACGGCACCTTCACCATCACCGCCCTCGACGGCGTTCAAACCCTCGATATTGGCGGTCTGCATGTGGTCGTCGGTGGCGTCGCCGCTGGTTTCCCACAATCGATCGTCACGCCGTTGGGCAGCACGCTGACCATCACTGGCTACAACCCGACGACAGGCGTGGTCAGCTACAGCTACACCCTGGTCGACAACGAAGCGCACCCAAACGCCAACGGCGCCAACAGCCTCACCGAGAACTTCAACGTAGTGGCCACGGACGGCGACGGCAGCACTGCGTCGGGTCAGATCAACGTCAACATTGTCGATGACTTGCCTACCGCAGCCCCGAACACCGCCAACGCGGCCGAAGGTTCAACGGTCAACATCAGCGTCCTGGGCAACGATGTCCTCGGCGCCGATGGTGCCGCAGCGGGTGGGGCGGTGGTGGGTGTACGGGCCGGCGGCAACACAGGGACCCCGGCGAGCGGGGGAGTGGGCCTCAATATCAATGGCACCTACGGCTACCTGACCCTGGATGCGGCCGGTAACGCCGTGTACCACAGCAACCCGAACTCAGTGGGTGAAGCAGGTGCCACCGACACGTTCACCTACACCATTCGCGATTCCGATGGCGACGAAAGCACCACCACCATCACCATCAATATCACCGACACGAGCCTCAAAGCGGTGATTGACCAGGACGTGACGGTCTACGAAAAAGCCCTCGACCTGAACCAGGACGGTCAGGACCTGGCGGCGGGCACTGTCACCGGCAGCGACCCGGGCAACACCGGGGAAACCGCCGCCGGTACGCTGGTCGGTTCGGTCACCGGCGGCATCGGCGGGCTCACCTACAGCCTGGTCGGCAGCGCTACTGGCTCGTACGGGCAGATCCTGCTCAACGCCAACGGCACTTACACCTATACGCTCACCTCGGCGCCCAAAACCTCGCCGAACGCCAATGACGGGCCAAACACCCTGAGCGAAAGCTTCACCTACAAAGCCACCGATGCCGCGGGCAACAGCGTCACCAGCACCATCATCGTCAACATTGTCGATGACGTGCCCACAGCGGTGGCCTCGGATCGCTCTGTGGCAGCGGTGGAGATCGACTCCAACATTCTGATCGTGCTCGACATCTCCGGCAGTATGGCCGACGACTCCGGCGTGCCGGGCCTGTCGCGGCTGGAGTTGGCCAAGCAGGCCATCAGCGCCTTGCTCGACAAATACGATGACCTGGGCGATGTGAAAGTGCAGCTTGTCACCTTCAGCAGCACCGCCTCTGACAGGACGTCGGTGTGGGTCGACGTGGCAACCGCCAAGACACTGCTTGCCGGGCTGTCCGCGGGCGGTGGCACCAACTACGATGCTGCCGTGGCAATGCTTCAGACAGCGTTCAATACGTCCGGCAAACTGACCGGTGCGCAGAACGTCGGGTACTTCTTCTCGGATGGCAAACCGACCACCGGCCAGGACATCGGTGCGTCGGACGAGGCAACGTTGAAAGCCTTCCTCGACGCCAACGGCATCAAGAACTATGCGATCGGCCTGGGCAGCGGCGTGAGCAACGCCAACCTCAACCCGATCGCCTATGACGGCAGCACCCACACTGACAACAACGCGGTGGTGGTAACCGACCTCAACCAACTCAACTCGGTGCTCTCGGGCACAGTGGTCGGCGCGCCGGTCACCGGTACGCTGCTGGAGGGCGGCACATTCGGCGCTGATGGCGGCTTCATCAAAACCCTTACGGTTGACGGCACCACGTACACCTTCGACCCTAAAGGCAACACCAACCAGGGTTCGCTGACCTTCAGTGGCGGCGTCAACCACGGCACGTTCAACACGGTGAACAACAGCATCAGTATCGCCACCAACAATGGCGGCACGCTGGTGGTTAACCTCGACACCGGTGAATACACCTACACCTCGCAAAAATTCACGTCGGTGGTGATCACCGAAAACATCGGCTTCACCGTCAGCGACAACGACGGCGACCTGGCCAGCTCCACGCTGACGGTCAAAGTCATTCCGAACGCGGCACCGGTGGCCGTCGATGACCACATCATCACCAACGTGATGTCGGGCAATATCGTGGTGCCGGGCGAGTTGCTGCTGGCCAACGACACCGATGCCGACAAGGATCCGCTGACCGCATCGCCCACCAACTTCGCTACCGGTTGGGTGGCCAAGGGCGCGGACTTCACCGGCACCGGCGCGATCAATTTCAAAGGCACCAATGACACCGCGGCCAACCAGAACCTGGCCGACGTGCGCAATGCCTTTGCGGGCAATACTGCGGCGATGACGGCATTGCTGGTGGTCAGCGGTTATCTGGGGCAGGTGACTGGCAACAACGCCAACGATGAAGACCTCATCACCGTGAAGCTGAAAGCGGGTGAAACCCTCAATCTGGATCACAACCTGGCGACCGGGCACATCACCATGGAGTACTCCCTCAATGGCGGCGCCTTCATCGGCATCGGGGACGGAGAGACGATCACCGCCTCGGCGGATGGGACCTACCGGATCCACATCACCAACATCGAAAACACCAGTGGCGGCAACGCCAAAGGAGACGAAAACTACCAGTTGACCATGTCCGTCAACTACGCCGGCGCCCATGACAGCACACCGGACGCCCACGGCACCTACACCGCCAGCGACAACCACGGCGGCAGCGACACCGCGGCCGTGACCATCACCTACCAGGACGGCCACACCCTCACCGGCACCGCGGGCGACGACGTCATGGTGGCGGGCACCGGCAACAACATCATCAACGCTGGCGATGGCAACGACGTGCTCACCGCTGGCACCGGCAACAACGAACTGCATGGCGGCGCTGGCAATGACTTGCTGTTCAGCGGCACGGGCAATGACCTGCTCGACGGCGGCACGGGTATTGACACCGTGAATTACACCCACGCCACTGCCGGGGTCACGGTTGACCTGAGCTTGCTCACCCCGCAAAACACAGGAGGCGCTGGCACTGACACCCTCACCGGCATCGAAAACCTGGTCGGCTCCAATTTCAATGATGCCCTCACGGGTGACAACAACAGCAACGTCATCAACGGCGGGTTGGGCGACGACATCCTCAAGGGTGGCGGTGGTGACGACTTCATGATTGGCGGGTTGGGTAACAACACCCTCACGGGCGGGGCAGGGGCCGACACCTTCCAGTGGCTCAAAGGCAACAGCGGCCACGACGTCGTCACCGACTTCACCCCAGGCACCGACAAACTCGATTTGTCGCAACTGTTGCAAGGTGAAAACAGCACCACGGCCTCGCTGGATGACTACCTGCATTTCAAAGTGGTCGGCAGCGGCGCCTCGGTCATCACCAGCATTGATGTCAGCGCCATGGCCGGCGCCACACCGAACCAGACCATCGACCTGGCAGGCGTCGACCTCGCCAGCCACTACGGTGTCACGCCGGGGGCGGGCGGTGTGGTGGCCGGGGGGCATGACACGGCGACCATCATCACCGGCATGCTCAACGACCATTCGTTGAAGGTGGACACCGTGTGACCTGACGTCTGAAACGACAAAACCCGCCATTCCTGGGTAAGGAATGGCGGGTTTTTTGTTGTCCGTTCGGTACAGAGACTTCGTTAGCCTTGCGGGTCGACGTTATCCAGCATCCGGTTCACTGCCAGTTCACCCAACATCACGGAGTGTTGAATGCCGAGCAGGGTGTGGCGCTGTGTACCGTTCAGTTGCCCGGCGAAATCGCTCAGCATGACGCTGGCGGACGCCAATGACTCACAGGCGTTGACCAGCAAGGTTTCGTCATCGGTCTCGGGAGCAATGAAGAAAATGGTGCTGGGCTTGCGCGGCGTGTCTTTGGGAATGACCGGTTTGAGGTAGTAATCGAGGGCGCGGTCGACGGCGTTGTTGAGCTTTTTGGAATCGGTGGATTCGTAGGGGGAAACGTCGTCGGTTTCGGGTGGGTTGGGTGTGATTTTGAACATGGTGAAACTCCTACAGAAAATGGAGCCACCAATACTTGTCGCTAAACAAGTGAGGGTGGCGGCTGCACGCAGGTTAGCGAACCGGGTGTAGGCGCCCGGCAGATCCAAAGATCTCCCGCGCACAGCCGCCATGACAACAACCGCAAACATGAACTGTCTGCAAGAGTGTTTGGAGCGCTGTTGCGCCTACAAAGGTTCGGGTCGCTAAACCCGATCGCTGATTCGTCAGCGACCGGGAAACAATAGAGCCCGGCCCTTAGGCGCACAAGCCGGCGGATTCTGGCGCAGTCGTAGGCAGCGGCGCAAGGATGTGTAGCCTGAGAGAGTGTCTGGAGGTGTCTTTTAAACACTGGTGTTTAATGTTGTCTCAGGTCACGGAGCGGGTGCAGGACGGATAAATAAATACGTCCCCTTTGTCGTTGCCAACGCCAGATTCACCGCAACGTCTAACGGATACAGACTGCAAAAATGTACCATCCAGAATTATCAATAAGTATCGTCCAACCAATTTCTTGTATCAATATAGCGCTCTGCGTAAAAATGGGGGCTGCGCACCAGTAAACGCCATAATCGCCGTCCGGCTCGTTAGCGGGTTTAAATTTATCCAGCGCCCGGAGATGCTGAATGCCAATGGGACTAGCACCTGATACGGATTGAAACCAGGTTGCGACTCCACTGAACCGTATCTCCGAGGCACTGCGATACAGTCTTTTGACATTTGTAACCGTCACATCAAATGAAGCGGATTGGCCGGTTGTATCGCTGACTGTGATTTTAGTCGAGCCGTTCTCCAGGCTACGAACTACTCCATTGCCATCAACCGAGGCAATTTGAGCATCAGATGATGTGTAAGTGAAGGGAGGAGCGCCACCCGAAGCTGCCCGATTTGCAGTGGTACCAACGGGGTCTATTCCTGTGAGAACCCAGTTCAGGCCTGAGTCTTTGATTGAGAAGTTCAGCCCGGATAGCGCGAGTGGAGAAGTATCAACAATTAGCCCGGACGCCACAGTCAAGGTACGCACATTCGAATAGGTTGGTGCGCTGTGATAAAGCGATAGCGCGTACAAACGGCGTTCCCCCACCTCTACGGTGATGCTGCGCTCCCAGATGCCTGTCGTTGGATCGGCCGTGGCTATTCCCTTGGACACCGCAGATGCATAGGTGCCCTCAAAAATCTCGACTTGCTGACCGTTGCTTGCCTGACCCCTGAGCTTCAAGGTGATGCTGGTCGTGGCTCCCGCCTCTGGAATCTCCTTGCCGCTATCGTCTTGCACGTTGGTGAGCGTCGGGACTATCACAGCGACAACGGTAAGGGTGCGCTCCGCCGAAACCTGGCCCGAGCCGTAAAGCGCCTTGGCGGTAAAACGGTGCTCCGCCACCGCCAGGCCGCTGACGGTCAGGGTCCAGATGCCCGTTGTCGGATCGGCGATGGGCTGATCTTTGGACACGGTGCCGTCGAGTACATCGA
>NZ_QGGS01000009.1:6963-18078 GCF_003148705.1 Pseudomonas sp. OV226
CCGCCACCGCCAGGCCGCTGACGGTCAGGGTCCAGATGCCCGTTGTCGGATCGGCGATGGGCTGATCTTTGGACACGGTGCCGTCGAGTACATCGACTTTCTGACCTTTACTGGCCGTACCGGTCAGCACCACGCTGGTCTCGACGGTGTTGCCGCCCTGAGGAATCTCGTCGTTGCTGGGCGAGCCTTTCACCGTGGTAATGGTCGGGGCTACAACCGCGACCACCGTGAGGGTGCGCTCCGCCGAAACCTGGCCCGTGCCGTAAAGCGCCTTCGCGGTAAAACGGTGCGCCGCCACCGCCAGGCCGCTGACGGTCAGGGTCCAGATGCCCGTTGTCGGATCGGCGATGGGCTGATCTTTGGACACGGTGCCGTCGAGTACATCGACTTTCTGACCTTTACTGGCCGTACCGGTCAGCACCACGCTGGTCTCGACGGTGTTGCTGCCGTCGGCGATCTCGTCGTTGCTGGGCGAGCCTTTCACCGAGTCAATGGTCGGAGGATCCAGGCTCACCGCTTCACCGACAATGAACTCCAACAGATTCGAATAACTGTATTTTCCTGTCACGTTCCGCAAGATCCGGTAGCTCGCCGTTATCTTCTTCCCACGATTGGGTTCGATGTGGTCGGTCACGAACTGAACGTTGAGGGCGAAGTTCACGTCCTTGTCCTTGGAGAGCGCATTGAGGGTGATCGAGTCCTCTTTCTTGCCGGTCACCTCGCCGAGCCAGGTGTAAGTCACGACGTCTCCGGACACGGTCGGGGTCGCGATCGGCCTCGGCGCGGTCAGTTTTCCGATGCCTCCGGGCAGTTCGTCGGGCTCTAGCGCGCCATCCACTTCACCGAGAACAATCGGTTTGACCAGTTCGAATTGCGCTTCACCCACGTTCAACAGCGCCGCATGCTGTGAACCACGACGGACGATGGTGCCGTTGTCATCGCTGAGCAGGTTGTAAGAAAGATCCAGGGTGCCGCCGTCGAGGGTCTTGAGGTGCTTGCCCTCGACAACGATGACGAAACCATCGGGGTCATTGGCTTCATCCGTGCTGGGGAAGAACCACTCCAGTTCGGGGTCGTACGTGGTGAGGTCCTGCCGGGTGCCGAACCATTTGAGTTCTATCCCATTCTCGGCAGTGATCAGCGGGTCATGAGGAATGCGAATGCGGGTGCCGGCCAGATCGGGATCGAGTGCTCCACTCGTTGCGTCCAGAGCGATGGGCGCGGCCAGGCGTTTGGCTTCACCGATGATGTTGATGAAGCGGCCCTTGGAGCGATTGACGATCGTGCCGGAACGCTCCAGTACGTAGGAAAACACCCCTTGGGTTTTTGCCAGCGCACGGGCGCCCGCGTTGTCGAGCAACACTTCGACCACGGTCGGTGGTTTCTTCTCGATGGCTTGGCGCACAGTGATGTTGATGGGATCACCGTCAACCGTAGTGCCCTTGAGGCTCATGATAATGACGTCGTTTTGATTGAACTCGGCTGATGCCGCCCAGACATGGAGCAGCAGCTTCTCCTCGCCCAGCGTGTCAAGGTCGAGCATGTTGCCGTCAGCCTGCTCGAGAATGGGCGCGTCCAGCAGCGAGTTGCCGGTGTCGACGACGATGCGTGTTTCCTTGCACCAGTCCTCAGCCTGGTTGTGCACCCGGTCGCGGACCATAAAGGTCACGGCCAGGCCTTCGGTGCCGGAGTCCCCGGCGGCCAGGATCGTGGCTTCATCAATGTGAACCTTGACCGGATTGGTCAGGGGCGCGTCGATTTGCGCCTGGGTGACTGGCGTGGACAGCACCAGTTGGCCGCCCCAGCTCACCGTGATCACGTCGCCCACCGCGATATTTTCGTAGGGCCGGTCAGTGCCGCTACCGGGTTTGGCCTGGACGATGACATCCACGCCGTTTTTTGCGCTGTCCTTGTCGACGCCGTCCTGAACGACCTCCGGCGGGAAAAAGGCCATGTATAACCCGGAATGACCAAAATCCGGGTCTGTGTCCTGGCCGCCGGGCAGTTCGAATTTGACGTAGAGTTTGAGCGGTGGCGCAAACAGTTCGGGCTGCTGCGACAACCGCGTTACGCGGTAGGCCAGTGCCCAGTTGCCCGTTTGCAGGCGGCCGGGGGCGACGAACAGCGTGGTGCGCTCGCGGAGTTCGACGGGGTCACTGATGGTGTGTTGGTCCACCACATTGTTGTTGAGCAGCAGCTCGACTTTGTCGCCCAGGCTCTTGCTCGACCAGATGGGAATCTGGACTTTCAGGCCCTTGTCAGGAAAGTTGCCCACCGCCGCCGCGAGGTTGATGCCCCATTCATCAGCGGGTGCCTGGGGCTCGATAGCGCCGGGAATCTCCGGGGTGAGCAGCGCCAGGGGGGCGAGGTTTTTCAACGGTTGAATGAGCATTGCGAAAACTCCTGCCGGAGGAATGAGCGACAACGTCATTTATGGTGTGATTCAGGCGTTCTGCCTACTGTCAAATCTGACAGGTCTTGGCAGGTTTAAGACGAACGGTTGCTCCAACAATCGGCTCGATGAACGATCCCGTATCGCTCTACGGGCCGATGCCACAGAGTTTGAAACGACAAAACCCGCCACTTCTGTGTGAGGAGTGGCGGGATTTTTTCGTCGGTGAAATCGCTATCGTCGGATCGACGCCCGGAGCATGCCCGCGAAGCGGCCCGATCAAACACCTCACAGATACGCGTTTGACTGTAGATCCGCGTCAGCCCTGTGGGTCGACGTTGTCGAGCATCCGGTTCACCGCCAGTTCACCCAACATCACGGAGTGTTGAATGCCGAGCAGGGTGTGGCGCTGTGTACCGTTCAGTTGTCCCGCGAAATCACTCAACATCACGCTCGCTGAGGCCAACGTCTCACAGGCGTTGACCAGCAGGGTTTCGTGATCGGTGTCGGAGCCGACGAAGTAGATCGTGCTGGGTTTACGCGGGGTGTCTTTGGGAATGACCGGTTTGAGATAGTAGTCGAGGGCGCGATCGGCGGCGGTGTTGAGCTTTTTGGAATCGGTGGTTTCGTAGGGGGAGACGTCGTCGGTTTCGGGCGGGTTGGGTGTGATTTTGAACAGGGTGAAACTCCTTTGAAAAACAAGACCACCAGAACCTGTCGCTAAACACGTAAGGGTGGCGACTGTATGCAGGTTAGCGAACCGGTCAAAGGTACCCGGTAGACCCGAAGGTCTCCCGCATACAGCCACCATAACGTTATTGCCGACGTCAAAAGTCTGCAACAAGGTCTGGAGCACTGATGCACTTTGAATAGTCCGGGTCGCTAAACCCGATCGCTGATTGGCAGCGATGCGGAAACGATAAAGATCAGGGTCAAAGCGCACAAGCCGGCGGATTCTGGCGCAGTCGTAGGTAACGGCGCAAGGATGTGTAGCCTGAGTGAGTGTCTGGAGATGTCTTTTAAACATTTCGTTTTTATTTGCCCAATATCCATAACGCCATGCAGGGGGGTTATTGCTTCAACACCCATGTGGTGACGGTGTAGGGGAGTGGAGTTGAATGAAAGTACCAAACGGGTCGTTCGTTTGTGTTGTACCTAATCGACAGGTGCGAATCTTGATTACCTTGTGCCGGTACCGGAATGCGAGCGATTCGGATTGTATTAGCCCCAGTGTTATCCAGGTATTCGGATGTTTTTGGCCATTTTCTGTAGATATCGGTTAACAGGATCTCTCTTAGGCTGACATCCTGGAAATCGACAATTTGGCCGTGGCTCGCTGCCCAGGCGGTGCCTTCGGCATGGTTCATTTTTTTGGGACTAACGATCAATCGATACACATTGGATACTTGCACCTGGAAATTGGCGGTAATACCGCTGTTGTCCGTGATCCGTATCGTTGTGCGGCCATTGCCCGTCCCAACCACCTTGCCATCCATGACTGATGCAATCGTTGGGTTGTCGGAGGTATAGGTGTAAGGAGGGGGTCCCCCCGTTGGAATGCGAGTAGCGGTATTGTTCGGTGCGTCTAAGCCAGAAAATGTCCAGGTGACATCGGCATGAACTGCGAAGCCGTCCAGAATCATGTCGGATGGGTCGATGATCAGGACAGCGGATTTAACGATGTACCCGCGTGACGGAAATGACACTGCTGTTGCATTGTCGGCAACACCCTCAAAATCCACCCTGAAACTGATCGTCAGCGCACTGCCATCCTTCAGTGTTTTCAACCAATCAAGCGGCACTGGCCGACCCAACCCGGGAAGCGTGCCATGGGGCTCGCCAGTGCGGTCGTCGAAGTAAACCGGGGCGCCATTCATATCGAATCCGTCATACCGCAACCAGACATTTTGCCCCGGCACCTGATGGGGCCACTCAGCCACCCGGAGCTGATCCGTGGCCTGCAGTTTGCTCACATCCAGTGTCGTACCCGGTGAACCGTCGACGTGCGGTGTCGGTAAACCGGGATGGCTATCCGGGATCCGGCCAATGGACGCGTTCAACACTGGCGACACATAGGACTTGCCGTCACGAAACAGCAGGTAACTGAGCTTGACCGGTTTACCCATGTTCGCCGCAACGAACGCCTTGTCCAGCGGGAAGTTGGCGCGGCTATTGGCGTTCAGAGGCTGGGCGGTGAAGGTGGGAGAGCCCGCACCGGGGGCGCCCTCCACAATGAGCTGGACTGTGTCGCCCACGCGGTGTCCAAGCACTTCAACCTGGCCGTTGGCGCCTTGCAGGTTGGCGACGTCCAGCGGATCGAGCACGGCATTGACGGATTTCTGCAGCCTTGGCGCGAACAGGTCCGGCAAGCCTTCGCCGATGACCCGGGCCGAGGCCACTCGGGAGGTGCCGATCGGCGTGCCGTTTCTGAACAACTGATACGTTGCCGTCACCAGGCTGCCGGCAATGACGCTGTCGTTGGGCACTTGCAACACGCAAGGTTTTTTCTGCCCGAACTCGTCCGCGTCGACGACGCCATTTGCCGTCACCACCACGTCTGGCTGGCCGGTGACTTTGGCGGTGTAGGTCGCACTGAGAGTATCGCCGGGCAGGAAGCGCGGATCGTTGGTCAGCACAATCAGCAGCAGCGGATTCTTGCCCAGTTTTTCCAGGTCGATGAGGCTGGGGTCGTCTGCCGCGTCGCTCTGGATTTCCCGCAGGATGGGCATCGGCAAGCGGCTGCCGGCCAGGTCCACATCCACGATCTGCGTCGCCGACCAGGGGGAATCGGTATCGGGCCCATTACCGAGCTGGTCGGTGACCGTGTAGGAAAACTTGAATTGCGGATGGTCCCTGGCAGTCTCCAGATCGACGCGGCTCACAATGAAACACACGGTGACAGGCTCGTCGGAACCGGGACTGGGCGCTTGCAGTTCCGTGACCTTGTGAAACACATCGTGGCCATTGCAGTTCAGGCGGATGAGGTCGTGGGCCCGGCAAAACGGGTAGGAGACGCACACTTGAGCGCCCGTTGCGGGAAAGTCCGGGCCGACACCATTTTTAATGGCATCCGGCAAAATCAGCTCCAGCCGGGAGTGGCCATCCTCGCCGGGATCCGTGTCCTGATTGCCGGGCCGAATGGCGTTGTACAGTAGCTCCAGCGGTGGCTCGGAAGTGCCCATGTTCTGGCTGCTGCGCGTGACGGTATAGGTCAGGCGATTGATGATGTCGGCGAATAGCAACTTTTTCGGAATGTAGAGGGTGACGGTGTCGTCCTCGGCCTGAGTGAGTTGACTGTCGATGCCGGGCTGACCGTTCAGATTGAGGGAGACGGTATCGCCCGGTTCTTGACCCAGGTAGGGGTCAACCAAAACAGTAGCGCCCATGGGGGCCAGGTCATAAATACGCAGGGGTACGCCAACATCTGCGCCCACGACCGGCTCGGTGGCTTCGGGCACTCTGGGGGCATAGAGCACCAAAACCGTGTTATCGAAAGCGTCGACTTGAACGCTGGTCATGGGGTAACTCCTGAAGGATAGGATGGGCTGATGGGTATCAGACACCCGGTCCGGAGCAGCCGGCTACTGTCAGATCTGACAGGTACACACAGATTTAAGACGAGCGGTCATACCACTCACATCGGCTCCGGCGGCCCGATCAACCGCCCCATCACCCCAAACAACCCCAGTTCCCGAATCACCTCCAACTCCCCCTGCGTCTCCACCATCTCCGCAATCAATGGCAGATCAATGCTGTTGGTCGCCCGAAAAATCGCATCGATAAACAGCCGCTTGTCAGGCTGCACATCAATGCTGCGGAGGTACGCGCCATCGATTTTCAAATACGCCAACCCGAGCTGCGTCAGGTTGCCGATCTGGCTGAAGCTGCCACCAAAGTGCTGCAAGCCGATGCGGTAGCCGGTATCGAGCAGGCTATGGCTCAGGCGTTGCAATTCTTCCGGCGGCGGTAATTGGCGTTCGTCGATCTCCAGGGTCAGCAGGGGTGCCAGTTCCGGCAGTGAATCAAGCAGGTCGATGATTTGTCGCAGCTGCGCCGGGTCTCGCAGGGTGCTACCGGACAGGCTCAACGCCAGGGGCCAGCGGTTGACGACAAGATAGTCGAGGGTCGCTTCGAGCATCGTCAGGTCGAACCGCGCGGACCAGCCGAGACGCTCGATCCACGGCAGGAAATGCCCGGCCGCAATCGCCTCGCCCTGCGGGTCGAGCAGGCGCGCGAGGACTTTGTGGTGCAGCACCTGGCTGGTGTCGGCGCATTGCACGACAGGTTGGAAGTACAGTTGCAGTTTGCCGTGGGTCAGGGCGTCGTCGATCCAACTGCGCCAGTCATGCTGGGAGTGGTTGTTCGCGGTGGCGGTGTCGGCCAGATGGACCCACGGCCGCTCGGGATGTTGCCGGGCTTGCGTCAGTGCTTGGTCGAGGCGCAGCAGCACGTCGCTGGCCGGTTCGCCGGGGTGGTAGGGGACGATGCCCAAATGCGCCACCGGCATGCAATCGCTGGCGCCGGTCAGGCGCAGGTTTTCCAGGGTCGCACTGATTTCCGAGGCCAGGCGTTCGGCGTCGACGCCATCCAGGCCCGGCGTCAGCAGGCTGAACTCCCCGCCGCGATTGCGTGCCGCCAACCAGGTGCGACGTTCCGGCAAATGCGTCAGACGCTGGAGCAGTTCGCCGACAGCGCTGATCAATGCATCGGTGCGTTGACCACCCAGGCGCTGGTTGAGGCCGATCAGGTCGTTGACCCGCAACATCAGTAAATGGCCGGCGCTGCTCTGTTCGCTGATCAGCAGCTGATCGGCCAATTGTTCATCCAGCAAACGGCGATTGGCCAGGCCCGTGAGGCTGTCCTGATAGGACTCGGCCCGCAGTTTTTCACTGCGGGTGGCTTCTTCGGCGAACAGCGCCTTGAGTTTCTCGACCATCTGGTTCATCGCCAGCACCACGCGCCGCAATTCCGGTGTGCGTGGCAGTTTCGGCAGGCTCAGGAACTCGCGTTTGCTGATGGCTTCGGCCTGTTTGACCATTTTGTCGAGCGGGCGCAATTGCCGGCGTAACAACCAGCCACCGAACACCGCACTGAGCAATCCACAGAGCAGCAGCCAGATCAGACTGCCGAGCGTACTGTCCCAGAGTTTGGCCAGGGCGAACTGCGGATTGCTCAACACTTCGACCCGCGCTACCTGTTCCCAGCCACGCATGATCAGCGCGTCGCCCCCTTCCGGGCTCAGGTTGACGAGGCGGACAAACCAGCGCGGAACGCCGTCGATTTTTGCGGAGGCATTGCGCTCCACCAACACCTTTTCATCGACGATGTTGACCACGCGAATGCTGCGGAAATAGCCGCTGTCGAAAATCGAACTGACCATCAGTTCGGTCATGGCCGGGTCGTCGATTTGTGCGGTCAGCGACAAACCCAGCGCGGTGGCGGCGTCCTGGGCGTGGGAGCGCAACTGGCTGAGTGTTTGTTCGCGGGAGCTTTCCAGGCTGACAAAAAAACTGCCACTGAAGGCCACCAGCAGGAACAGGCAAATGGCGAGAAACAACTGTTTGCGCAGTGACATAAATCGCTCCTTGCTGTGACGGCTAGCCTTCGCCTACGGCGAATCCTTCGGCTTGCATCTTTTTCAACACGTCTTGCCAGCGCGACAGTTTTTTAGTGTCGCCGCTGCGTTTACCGCCATTGGCCCCCGGCAAGTACAGGCCTTCGGCGTTGAAGGCGTACACCGGCAACAGGTCTTTGCGCTGGGACGCGGGGCGGATTTCGCTGATCAGGTTGTCCAGCACCAGCGGTTCGGCCGTTGGGGTGCTGTAGAAGGTCAACACCATGTGCGCCTGATTCTGGGCCAGCGCCTTGACGTAAGTAATGCGCAGTTTTTCGCTGGGAATCCCGAGGTAGCGCAGGCTGAAATATTTCGCCAGCGCGTAGTCTTCACAGTCGCCGGCACCCTTGATCAGCGACTCTACTGGCGTGGCCCAGTAATCGGTCTGACGCCAGATGCGCGTGTCGTCCTGAAAATTCAGCTGCTGATTGAAGAACCGATTGACCGCGTTCAGTTGTTCGCGCTCGGGCTGCTGCTGTTCGCTTTTGAGCATTTGACTCCAGGCCTCGATTCTTCCCTGGGCCGGGCCGAGGGGGCCATAGCGCTTTTCGGCGGTTTGCAGGATCTGCGTAAAGTCCCAGTCGGCCAGGACTGTGCCCAGCCCCGCCAGCAGAAAACTGGCCAGCAGTAGCCACCCGCCGAGCCGAAGTCGGAGCGTTGACCATCCTGGACTTCGCGGACGACGGGACATGTCTGGCTGCTCGCGTGCAGATGCCTGAAGTCTAGGCGGTGTTTTTTGAAAGGTGAGGTAGATCGTCGGGTTGCGGCGCTTTTTGAATCGAGGGTTTTGTGGGGGAGGTCGGGGTGGTTTTGGAACCTTCGTTGAGGGGAGGCAGTAACCTGAAATGAAAAAAAACCGCCCTCTCGTCTAAACGGGGGGGCGGGTTTCTATCCTGCTGGATGGTTAGGGTTGTGCGGTGCGGTTGTAGCTCTGCGACTATTGGATTGCGACCCCCGGGGCGGCGTTGATTTGTGGCGCGGCAGCGTTTGCTCCTGTTACAAGATTAAAGGTTTTTCTTGCTGGAATTGGCCACCACGCATTGCTGGGGTCTGTCGACCAATAAAGGTCATTGCCCATTGGCCAGAGCGCACCGTAGGCCTGATGAATTTCGATCAGCTCGCCATAGCTGGGGATCCGCGCGCCTTGTTGGGAGGCCTGCGAGTTGGCATTCGCCCAGGTGGGTTTCCCCAATCCCAAGCAGTGGATTACCCCCGTAACGGTCACCGTGTAACTCAAGGATTGATTAGCCGCGTCTCTGGCCGTAATGCTGGTGGTGCCACGCCCTCTGACGGTCACCAGTCCGGTGGTGTCAACGGCAGCCACCGCAGGATTACTGGAGGTGTAGAGGTATCCCGGTTGTCCACCGGTGGCTTGATGATGCACCGAGGTTCCCGGGCCGAAGGCGGGAAGCACATTGGGATAGTCTCGCAACAGGTAAATCTTGCCGCTCAACGTCACGGGGCTTGTGTTGAAGTTCAAGGGTGGTGTCGGTGAAATCACGGTAAAGCTGCGAGTATTTGAATCCTGCCCGGTGGTGACTGCTTTCGCCTTCACCGCGTGACTACCCAGGACCACGGTAAGTGACGTGGTCCAGTTCGCTCCGACAGCGGTTACTGTGTGTTTTTCGACGCCATTGTCGAAAATCTGCACCTGGTGGCCGGGCGTCACGGTGCCCTGCAGGGTGACCGTGCTGCTTGTTGTCTGTCCTCCGTTTTGCACTTCGCTGCTGGCATCTCTCACCGAGTTTAGTGTTGGGGCGGTATGAGCTGCGACGGTAAAGGCGCGCCCCGCCGATTCCGGCTGTGCGCCGTACAGTGCTTTTGCCTTGATCGTATGCGCCGCGACACTCAGGCCGGTAAGTGGCTGACTCCAGTCGCCATTACCATTGACCGATGTGACAGGGCCTTTCGGTGTGCCGTTGTCATACAGCTGCAGGGACAGATTGGCGTTAGCCTTGCCGGAGACGGTCACGCTGGTGTCGAAGGTGGTGCCATTGGGTAGGACTACTATTCCCTTGGAATCGCTGACACCCGTGATGGTTGGCGTCGCCGTTTGCAAGACGGTAAAGGTGCGACCTGTGGATTCCGGCTGTGTGCCATACAGCGCTTTTGCCTTGATCGTATGCGCCGCGACACTCAGGCCGGTAAGTGGCTGACTCCAGTCGCCATTACCATTGACCTGTGTGACAGAGGGGGTCGGTGTGCTGCCGTCATACAACCGCAGGGCCTGGTTGGGGCTCGCCCTGCCGGAGACCCTCACGCTGGTGTCGAAGGTGTTGCCGTTGGGTGGTACTTCTCCCTTGGAATCGGTGGCCCCTGTGATGGTTGGCGTCACCGTTTGGTAAACGGTAAAGGTGCGACCTGTGGATTCCGGCTGTGTGCCATACAGCGCTTTTGCCTTGATCGTGTGCGACGCGACGCTCAAGCCGCTGATTGGTTGACTCCAGTCGCCATTGCCATTGACCTGTGTGACAGAGGGGGTCGGTGTGCTGCCGTCATACAGCCGCAGGGTCTGGTTGGGGCTCGCCTTGCCGGAGACGATCACGCTGGTGTCGAAGGTGGTGCCGTTGTGCTGGACATCTGCCCCCATGGAGTCCCTGACGAAGGCAATCGTCGGCGCCGATTCCACGGCGACGGTGAACGCCCGAACCGCCGATTCCGGCTGTGTGCCGTACAGCGCTTTTGCCTTGATCATGTACGACGCGACGCTCAGGTTGGGGAGTGCTTGACTCCAGTCGCCATTGCCATTGACCTGTGTGACAGGGCCTATCGGTGTGTTGCCGTTATGCAGCTGCAGGGCCTGGTCAGGGCTCGCCTTGCCGGAGACGATCACGCTGGTGTCGAAGGTGGTGCCGTTGTGCAGGACTTCTGCTCCCTTGGAGTCCTTGACGAAGACAATTGTCGGCGCCGATGCCACGGCGACGGTGAACGCCCGAACAGTAGACTCCGGCAGTGTGCCGTACCGCGCTTTTGCCTTGATCGTGTGCGCCGCGACGCTCAGGTCGGTGAGCAGTTGACTCCAGTCGCCATTGCCATTGACCTGTGTGACAGAGGGGAACGGTGTGCTGCCGTCATACAACTGCACGGCCTGGTTAGGGCTCGCGTTGCC
>NZ_QGGS01000009.1:18176-216595 GCF_003148705.1 Pseudomonas sp. OV226
GTTGACTCCAGTCGCCATTGCCATTGACCTGTGTGACAGAGGGGAACGGTGTGCTGCCGTCATACAACTGCACGGCCTGGTTAGGGCTCGCGTTGCCGGAGACAGTCACGCTGGTGTCGAAGGTGGTGCCGTTGAGTGGGACTTCTCCTTTGGAATCGCTGACCCCCGTGATGGTTGGCGTCACCGTTTGCAAGACGGTGAAGGTGCGAGCAGTGGATTCGGGTTCCGTACCGTACCGCGCTTTTGCCTTGATCGTGTGCGGTGCGACGCTCAGGCCGGGGAGTAATTGACTCCAGTCGCCATTGCCATTGACCTGTGTGACAGAGGGGAACGGTGTGCTGCCGTCATACAACTGCACGGCCTGGTTAGGGCTCGCGTTGCCGGAGACAGTCACGCTGGTGTCGAAGGTGGTGCCGTTGAGTGGGACTTCTCCCTTGGAATCGCTGACCCCCGTGATGGTTGGCGTCACCGTTTGCAAGACGGTGAAGGTGCGAGCAGTGGATTCGGGTTCCGTACCGTACCGCGCTTTTGCCTTGATCGTGTGCGCCGCGACGCTCAGGCCGGTAAATGTCTTGCTCCAGTCGCCATTGCTATCAACCGGTGTGACGGGAGCGATCGGTGTGCTGCCGTCATACAACTGCACGGCCTGGTCAGGGCTCGCCTTGCCGGTGACGGTGACACTGGTATCGAAGGTGGCGCCGTTGAGTGGGACGTCTGCTCCCTTGGAGTCTTTGACAGAGTCAATCGTCGGGGTGATCGCCGCTTCTACCGTAAAGGCCCGAAGCAGGCTGGACACGGGATCGGCATCATAAAGAGCGTGGGCGGTGATGTGATAATTCTTCACCGTCAAATTGGTCAGTAATCTTTCCCACGTGCCATTGGTGCCAACGTCAGCAGATCCTAATGATGTGGAACCATCGTAAAGCTCGACTTTTTCACCTCGCGTTGCCGTTCCTTTGAGTGTCACCTGCTTATCGAAGGTCAAGCCGCCCTCGGCAACCTCGCCTCGTGAATCACTGACTTGGGTAATGACTGGGGTGACGTAGTCATAGCGGGTCCGGACAGTTAACGGCAACAACGGAAACGCGATGGCGCTCGATTCATCGTTGGCACCGTCGAATGCCACTTTGCACAAGACAGTCGCCGCCGATGCATGCGCCAGTTTCAGCAGCTCGGTGCGTGACAGGATTTCCTTGAGCCCGTTGCTGACTTGCCCGGCCGTGACAAGTACGCCATCGAGTAACACGATGCGGTGATCCGCTCCGGCGATTGTCTTGCCTTCCAATCGCAGCCAGAGGCGTTGCCCGAGGGCAATGAACGGCCACTTTTGTACAACGACATCGGGGTTGCCAGAGAACGCCATCAGATCAAGGACGCCGGCAATTGCCTGGGGCACCTCGGGGCGTGGCAGTTGAGTTTCTGGATTCTGAAACCTCAGCACATCAAGCGTCAGCAGCTCGGATGTGTTCCAGAAGTTGTAGCGCTTGACGTCGTAGCTCACCGCAACAGATTTGCCGATATTGGGACCGATAAAGGTGGCCGGGAGATGGAATTGCACCCGACCACTGGCATGCGCCGGCAGTTCCAGGTCGACGGAGGTCCCAGGCCCCGGGGTTCCACGCCATTTCAGGGCAATGGTGTCCAGGGCCGGATCCATGTTGTCGTACTTGACGATCACGTCGACACCGTTGGTTGCGACTATGGGATCAAGACTGCCATTGGCCGCTTGAACCACTTCTGGTGGGGGAAGATCTCCCACCCGTTGTCCGATTTGCAGGTTCAACGTAGCGGAATAACTCAGCAGTTGGGTGCTGGCATGTTTGAGGGTGTAGCGGATCTTGACGTATTGGCCGATGCTTGGCGTGACGTAGCTTGCATCGACACGGAAATTGACCGGTTTACCCGCCGAGACGGTGGTGATGGGAAGCCAGTCGCTGGTACTGATGGCCGAACTGATAGCGGTCCAGTAGTAAGTCAGAATGTCGTCCTTCACCGTTCCTGTGTAGTCGATCCGCACCGTAACCTTGTCGAATACTTTTGACGGATCCAGCACTCCGTCCGGCGCTTCCGGTACTTGCGGCGCGGGTAATGTCGCAGCAATCGCCTGCACTTTCACCAGCAAGCGCTCGGACTCGCTCACGCCGTACGCAGCATTGTCATTGGACACGCGATACCAAAGCGTGAGGCGGCCATTGGCAAGCACACTGATGTGCTCGTCGAGTATGTAGATCGTTATGAGCTTGTCTGCGGCTTCATTTCTGCTGACGGTATGTTGCTCCGTATGTAAATACGGCGCTCCGCTGGACAAGGAACCGTCCCACATCAGTTCGATGACGTCACCGTCGGTCATGCCAAGGTACGAAATGTCCACGGTGGCATACATCACGTCCGGCTCAAGGACCTCACCCACCACTTCGCGAATGGTCGGTGCGGGATGCGCGTACCCGTCTCCGATCACATCGGCAAAGGTACGTTTGGAGGAGAGCGGGGGGCCACCGTTTTTCTTGGTCAGCACATACGAGGCATCGGCCGAGCCCATGGCAATGGCGCGGACTTCTTCGTAAGGCACTTTCAGTTCGAGGATGCTCGGTACGTTGGTAATGTCGCGCGATTGGGTGTGGATCAACGGCTTGCCGATTTGTGGCGTGCCTATCCAGGTCATCGTGATCGTATCGCCGAGTTCGAAATCCTCGGTGCGGACATGGATCTGCACCGTGACGTCTTGCTGGTTCAATCCCTTGAGGTCGATAACGCCATTGACCGATTCCTTGATGATGGGTTGTTCCAGGCGCCAGGCTCCGGCATCGACGTTGACCGTGGTGGGGATCGACCATTTTTCCGAATAATTCCAGACTTCGTCGTACACCTCGTACTGAATCAGTAGGGCCGCGCTGTCACCACCCGCCAGGATTTCGCCCTGGTCGGCAGTGATCACAATGGGCTGCGTGCCGTCGACATGCGCTTGTGTGAGCACCAGAGGCTTGAGAAAAACGCTGCCCCACTTCACCTGTACCGTGTCGCGCAAGGCGATGTTGGGGTAGGGCTGGAGGGTCATCGGCACACCCTTGGCCGCCCACTCGGCATCAACCCCCTGCCTGATGACCTCTTCGGGCAACTGGGCGATCTTGAGCTCCGAATGCCCCGGTTTGTGTGGCTCCCTGTCGGGGCCTGCGGGGCGGTCAAGCTTGACCCGCAGTCGCAGCGCTACCGAAGGATCATCGGGCGCTGTTTCACCTTTGCGAAGTAACAGGTAATAACACTGCTCGATCCAGCCGGGTACGAATCGTCCAGCCTCAACGTAGAAGAACAGGCGCTGATCGACCTCCGTTGCCGTCACTACGTGGTGGTACACGATTTGCGCATCGAGGAAAACGTCAATCGTGTCGCCTTCCAGTATGGAAACCCATGGGTCAATGACAAACAGCGCCCCTTGGGCATGGTCGTTGACTACGGCAATGCTGATGCCGCCATCACCCCCCACTATCGGCCTGGTCATGCCGGTGACGAACAGAGGATGCAGGGCCAGGAGACCGGCACGCGGCGCGACAACGAGAGGCAGGTAGCGGGTGTAAGAGGTCATGGTCAATTCCTTTCCCAATACGTTCGGCTATTTCGTTACGAAGGTAATGAGGAGGATTTGGAACCTTGAAAGTGGATCTGGCTACTGTCAGAAGTAACAGGTTAGGCTGGCTTTTCGACGAACGGTTGGCGTGGGTGGGACCTGGTGAAACGTGCCAGGCGTGGTGTCGGACGGACGTCTCATGACCGGTACGGCGTCGTTTTTTTACAACGCTGCCGCAGGCATACTTGATTGAAATCCGCCATCTACCGGTGGGTAAGGTGGCGGATGTTATGCCTTTAGATACTGATCTAAATTAGTTTTACCTCGATATCATCAATTTCGTAATCGTTACCATATCCTGATGCTATATGACTAACTATTGCCAGTGTTGCTTTGGAGGACGAGGCAACGAAAGTTCCCGAGAGCGATTCCCATGTCACCTCGGTAACCACAACAGGGCCGGCAATTTCTATTCCGTCCGCATGTAGTGAAAGGGATGGTACATCGCGGCCAAGGGGAGTTCTCCGGTAATTGATCGTGAATGAATAGGAGTTTTTTGCTTGCAGGTTAAAAAATTGTTTCTGCAGGACAGGGCCGGCAGAATTATTGGTAAAGGTGTTGTTTCTGGCTAGCCAGTTGTCATCCTCTAATATGATCGTCCAGTCCCTTGGATCGGCGGCTGCTTCTCCTCTTTCCCAATCGTTCCAGTTTTCATGGTCAAAAGTGGTCAGATCCTGTTCAAAGGCGCCAATGAAGAACGTCAATGGGTTTGAATAACTGGTCCTGCCTGTTTCAAAGCGCAGGATGTTGTAACTGACGCTTAGTTTTTCATGACGTCGCGCTTCGAAGTATTGCTGCACAAGCGCGGCGTTGAGGGGGAAATCCACGTCCTTGCCTGCGCTCAGTGCATTGAGCGTTTTTGAGTCTTCGGCGATCAGGGCGCCTGCGGCGTCCCGTAACTGCCAGGTCACCACGTCCTTGGCCTTGCTCGGATTGGAGACCGGGTTGGGGCAGGTCACCTTGCTGATGCCGTTAGAAAGCTCGTTGGGTTCCAGGATGCCGTCTGCTTCACCGAGGACGATCGGCTTGACCAGTTCCAATTGCGCTTCACCGACATTCAGCAACGCCGCATGCCGTGACGCTCGGCGGACAATCTCGCCGTCCTCGTCGCTCAGCAGGTTGTACGAAAGGTCCAGCGTGCCACCTTCCAGGGTCTTGAGGTGCCGGCCCTCGACCGTGATGAAGAAATCTTCCCTTGCGTCGATTTCGCCGTGGCTGGGGAGGTACAACTGCAACTCTGGGTCATACGTGCTCAGGTCGGGTCGGGTACCGAGCCATTTCAATTCGATTCCCATGCCTTCTTCGAAGATTTCGTCGAAGGGGATCTGTACCCGGGTGCTCGGCAGGTCGGGGTCGATGCTGCCGTTCAGTGCATCTTCGGCGCTGGGCGCCGCCAGACGTCTGGGTTCACCGATGATGTTGATGAACCGGCCCTTCGAGCGCTGGATGACCGAGCCGCCACGCTCCAGCTCATAGGAAAATATCGCCTGGGTCTTGGCCAGCTTGCGTGCGGCGCTGTTGGGCAGGAAAACATCGACTACGACGGGTGGATTCTTCTCGATGGGTTGGCGAGCACTGGCATGGAGCTGCTCACCCTCAAGGGTGGTGCCCTTGACGTGCATGATGATGACATCGTCGAGCATGAAATCACCGGGGGGGCGGCCCAAACCTGCAGGTCGAGCTCCTCGTCGCCGAGGCTGTCCAGATTGAGTACGCTGCCATTAGCCTGCTTGAGAATCGGCGCCTCCAGCCGTGAGTTGCCGGTGTCGACCATGATGCGGGTTTCTTCACACCAGTCTTCGGCGGCGTTGTTCACCTTGTCGTGGATCAGGAACGTCACGGCCAGACCATCGGGCCCTGAATCCGCGGCGTCGAGAATCACCGCTTCGGTCACGTGGATCACAATGGGATTGTTGGCCGGGTCATCGACCTGCTCTTGGGTGACCGGGTCGGACAGCACCATGATGCCGCCCCAACTGAGCGTGATCACGTCGCCCTCGAAGACATTCGGGTAGGGCGATTCTTCGGGGCTACCGGGTTTGGCCTGGACGGTGATGTCCACGCCGTCCTTGGCGACGTCCTTGTCCACACCGTCGGCGATCAGTGCCGGGTCGATGTACATGAACAGCTCGGAGTGGGCTCCCGGTTCCGGGTTCAGATCCTGACCGCCAGGTAATTCGAGTTTGATGTAGAGCTTGGTGGCGGGCGTAGAGGTTTCGGGGGCCTGGCTGAGACGAGTCACGCGGTAGGCGAGTGAATAAGTACCGGTTTGCAGGCGACCCGGCGCGATCCACAACGTAACGCGTTGGCCCACTTCGGTGTCTTCGGAGAGTGTGTGTTGATCCACTACGTTGCCATTGAGCAAGAGTTCAACCTTGTCGCCTTTGCTCATGTTCGCCCAGTCGGGAAGATGAACTTTCAAACCCTTGTCGGGAAAGTTGTCGAGCGCGGCGGCTCGGTTAATACCCCATTCCCCGGACGGAAGTTGCGGCTCGGTACGGCCGGGGATTTCCGGTTCGCGCAGCGCCAGGGGTGCAACGTCTCTCGGCGGTTGGATGAGCATGGTGATAACTCCGGTCGAAGGAATGGGCGACGGAGTTATTTATGGTCTGGGAGGGGGATTCTGGCTACTGTCAAATCTGACAGGTTGCGGCTGGTTTTAGACGAGCGGTCACCGGCGGAGTTGTGACGGTTGCCTCGGGCTGAAGCCTCTCATAGCTTGTGCAAGGTCTTCTGTCGCAGGATATAAATCGTGACGAGCACGGCGCTGGTCAGCATGAACCCGCGCGCCCACGGCAGGGGCACCAGATAGCAGGAGAACAGGATGCTCGCCCACATCAGCCCGATGGCGTAGACCTTGCCCTTGAGCGGGATGCCGTTACCGTCGAGATAGTCGCGAATCCACGGGCCGAGCCGTGGATGCTCCACCAGCCACTGATAAAAACGCGGCGAACTGCGGGCGAAGCACGCGGCGGCCAGCAACAGGAAGGGGGTGGTGGGCAAAACTGGCAGGAAAATCCCGATCACCCCCAGCGCTACGCTCAGCCAGCCGATGGCCAGCAGCACATAGCGCAACATCAGGGGGCGGTTGCCTATGGGGTTGTCCATAGGCAAGACCTTAGTGGTGACGTGGCTTGAGGATCGCCGGTTTTTCGTCTGGTGCGTTGCACAGCAGGTACAGCGCAGTCAGGGCTTCCGGGATCTGAACGATCATGTCGTCCATCAGGTTGGCATCCTTGGCGATGTCTTCGAACTCTGGCTGTTCGTCGAACAGGCCCGAGCCGACCATGATCGGCAGCAGCATTTCGCTGACTTCATCTTCGGCACTTTCGAACCAGGCTGCTTCGCGCAGGAACACACCTTCCATGAAACCGATGCACCAGCCGCGCAGGTCGGAATCATCCGGCTCTTCGCCCAGGTCCAGGTCGCATGGCAGTTCGAATTCTTCATCGGACGCCAGTTGGCGGGCAATGTGAGCCTTGAGGCCGATCAGTGTGGCTTCGATCTCTTCGCGCTGCGCTTCGCTGCTGTAATGCGGTTCTTCGGCGAAGAGGGCGTCGATCCACTCACGGTCAGGAACGGTTTCGGAACAGATCGACAGCGCGGTGAGGTAGCCGTGAGCGGCCACATAGTCCAGCGCCTCGTCATGCAGTTCGTCGGCGTCGAGGAAGACTTGCAAACGGGTTAGTTGCTCAGCGAAGGACATTAAAGGGCTACCTTGGGGAATGTTCGATGCGGGAATTCTAGGCCTTCTTGAGCGCTCAGGCCAGCCGCGCGGCATATTTGCACCCTCGTAAGAACAGGCAACCCCGCAATCCCTGTAGGAGTGAGCCTGCTCGCGAAAGCGGTGCCACATTCAAAATCAATGTTGACTGGCCCACCGCCATCGCGAGCAAGCTCGCTCCCACAGGGTTCTTCATTGGATTTGCTTCATGTGTCTTATCAGCGGTGCCCTGTGCGAGGGAGGCCTCGGGTATACTCGCGCGTTTTGTGATGCCCTGCTGGCGTCCCGGCTGAAATGTGAAGCGTCATGCAACGCGCCCTTACGATTTGTCGGTGCAGCGTGCGTGGTTCTGAACCAGCCTTGCAGGGATGTTTTTGTGATTTTTGGAGTTTTTATGCTCGAACAGGCTCAACGCGTCCTCAAGGACATCTTCGGCTACGACAGTTTTCGTGGCCGTCAGGGTGCAATCATTGAGCGCGTGGCCAGTGGCGGCGACGCCCTGGTACTGATGCCTACCGGTGGCGGCAAATCCCTGTGTTTCCAGGTCCCGGCACTGCTGCGTGAAGGCCTGGCGGTGGTGGTTTCGCCGCTGATCGCACTGATGGACGACCAGGTCGCCACCCTCGAAGAGCTGGGTGTCGCGGCGGCTGCATTGAACTCCACGCTGAGCGCTGAACAACAGCGCGACCTGGCGGCCCGCATCAAGCGTGGCGAAGTGAAAATGCTCTACCTGGCGCCCGAGCGTCTGGTCCAGCCGCGCATGCTGGCGTTCCTGCAAAGCCTTGAAATTGCCCTGTTCGCCATCGACGAAGCGCACTGTGTATCGCAGTGGGGTCACGACTTCCGCCGTGAATACCTGCAACTGGGCCAATTGGCGGAATTATTCCCGAACGTCCCGCGTATCGCCCTGACGGCCACCGCCGATAAACGTACCCGCGAAGAAATCGTTGATCGCCTGCACTTGCACAATGCCGAACGTTTTCTGTCGAGTTTCGACCGTCCAAACATCTTCTACCGCATCGTGCCCAAGGAGCAGCCGCGCAAGCAGTTGCTGGCGTTCCTGGCCGAGCGGCGCAGCGATGCCGGCATTGTTTACTGCCTGTCGCGCAAAAAGGTCGACGAAGTGGCGGTGTTCCTCAGCGAACAAGGTTTCCCGGCGCTGCCGTATCACGCAGGTTTGCCCAACGAAACCCGGGCCCATCACCAGAAACGCTTCCTCAACGAGGAAGGCCTGATCATGGTCGCCACCGTGGCGTTCGGCATGGGCATCGACAAGCCCAACGTGCGGTTTGTCGCTCACCTCGATTTGCCGAAGTCCCTTGAGGCCTATTACCAGGAAACCGGTCGCGGCGGTCGTGACGGTCTGCCGGCGGATGCCTGGATGGCGTACGGCCTGCAAGACGTGGTGATGCTCAAGCAAATGCTGCAAAACTCCGAAGGCGATGAGCGCCACAAGCGTCTGGAGCAGCACAAGCTCGACGCCATGCTCTCGCTGTGCGAAGAAACCCGCTGCCGTCGCCAGACGTTGCTGGCCTACTTCGATGAAGACATGCCCGAACCATGCGGCCATTGCGACAACTGTGTCGATGGCGTGCAGACCTGGGACGCCACTGAACCTGCGCGTCAGGCGCTGTCGGCGATTTATCGCACCGGCCAGCGTTATGGCGTCGGGCACCTGGTGGACGTGTTGCTGGGCAAGGACAACGAAAAGGTCCGCAGCTTTGGTCATCAGCATCTGTCAGTGTTTGGTGTTGGCAAGGCAATGGGCGAGAGTGAGTGGCGGTCGCTGTTCCGACAGCTGGTTGCCCGTGGCCTGGCCGACATCGACCTCGAAGGCTACGGTGGCCTGCGCCTGAGCGACACCTGCCGGCCGCTGCTCAAGGGCGAAGTGACCCTGGAACTGCGCCGCGACCTCAAGCCGCAAACCACCGCCAAAAGCAGCAAGAGCCAGGCGAGCCAACTGGTCCGGGGCGAAGAGCGCGAGCAGTGGGAAGCCTTGCGCGCTCTGCGCCGCAAACTCGCCGAAGAACATGGCGTGCCGCCGTATGTCATTTTCCCCGATTCGACATTGTTGGAAATGCTCCGCAGCCAGCCCACCTCACTCTCGGAAATGGCCACGGTCAGCGGCGTCGGTGCACGCAAGCTGGAGCGTTACGGCGAAGCGTTCCTCGAAGTGCTCGGCGGTCAGGTCGAAGCGCCGAAAGTCGTGGCCGACGTGCGCCACGAACTGATCACCCTGGCCCGAGCCGGCATGACGCCGCTGCAAATCGCCGGTCAGTTGCAGTGTTCGGAGAAGAACGTCTACACCATGCTCGCCGAGGCCATCGGCAAGCAACAGTTGTCGCTGGAGCAGGCGCTGGATTTGCCTGAAGAGCTGATGGGCGAAGTCCAGGATGCCTTCCTCGACGGCGAAGGTGAGTTGCCGGCGGTTTCGGAGATTGCCGCGCTGTTTGCCGGGCGAGTGCCAGAAGGGGTTTTGTATTGCGTGCGTGCGGCCCTGCAATCGGAGTTTGAGGTTTAAGCGGTTTTGTAGGTTGATGTAACGATTCACTACAGACCGAGCCTTGCCTCAAGCCAAGGGGCATGCTTAGCTGGCTAATAATTAGTTTTTATTACTTCAGTCTAATCATGAGTGTTTTATGCCGTTAACCGATCAACACCGCTTTGGCATGCAATTGGCCCAGATGTCGCGAGGCTGGCGTGCCGAATTGGACCGTCGACTGGCGGGGCTGGGATTGTCCCAGGCTCGCTGGCTAGTGCTGCTGCACCTGGCACGCTTCGAACAAGCCCCCACCCAGCGTGAACTGGCGCAAAGCGTCGGTGTTGAAGGGCCGACCCTGGCCCGATTGCTCGACAGCCTGGAAACCCAGGGACTGGTGCAGCGCCAAGCGGTGCTGGAAGACCGCCGGGCGAAAAAAATCGCTCTCTGCGCGCCGGCCCTTCCCCTGATCGAACAAATTGAAACCATTGCCACCCAACTGCGCCAAGAGCTGTTCGCAGGCGTCGACGAGGCCGATCTAAAGGTCTGCATGCGAGTTCACGGGCACATTTTGGCCAACCTGGAAAAATCTTGACGCATAACCCCTCGCCAGACTTTTGAGATACCCCCGCTGGGCAGACTATAAAGAACTACTACGCAATATCGTGTTCGTAACGGATGTGCGAACACGCATAGGTTGGTTCTGTTATCTAAGGGATGCTCATGCTTGAGAGTTGGCCATTGGTTTTACGGTGTGGCGCCAGGTTGTTTCTGGTCGGTGGTGCGATCACTTACTCGGCATTGGCGCCCGCGCTGGGCTTGGGGGATATCACGCTTCACTCCGCGCTGAATCAGCCATTGAGTGCCGACATCGCCCTGGTGGATGTCGGCGGGCTGGAGGAGGGGGAGTTGTCGGTCAGTCTGGCGACGGCAGATGAATTCAGTCGCGCTGGCGTGGAGCGGTTGTTCTTCCTCAACAACCTGAAGTTCACCCCGATCCTGCGGGGCAATCGAAGCCTGATCCGGGTCACCTCCAGCAAAGTGGTCAGCGAACCTTTCCTGAATTTTGTGGTGCAGCTCAATCAGCCCAACGGGCGCGTGCTGCGTGAGTACACGGTACTGATTGACCCACCGGGTACTCCGGGTGTCGAACCCGTCGCGGATGAGCCGGTCACCACGTCTCAGTCTTCTGCCTTCCCCGTCGTCAAACCCAGCGCGCCATCAAACCCGGTGAAGAAATCCGCCGCAGTGCCGGTAGCGGTGCAACCTGCCACCGTCCCCGTGAATGATCCCGTTGTTGCCGAACAACTGGCCGCCAGCGTGCTGCACAACCAGCAGCTGCAAACCACTGTTGACGAGTTGAATTCAAAGCTTCAAGCACAGGACGAGCAGATCACCGGTCAGAAAAAACAGGTGACCGAGTTGCAAACCCGATTGGCTGAAGTCACTCACGCCGCCGCCGAGCCCGTGGCGCCAGTGCCTGTCGCGCCCACACCCGTCGTTGTCGAGGAGCAGGGAGCGACCCACTGGCAGTTGATCATTGGATTGCTGGCGCTGGTGGCGTTAGCACTGCTGGGGTGGTTCGTTCGTCATCGACGCCAGCAAGTTCTGGTGTTGCCCGAGGCTTTCACCGATTTGCCGTCACGGCAGGAGCCGGTACACGATCGTCCAGCACAACCATTGGCACACACCGCCATGCTTAAACCGGCCACCGATCACCGTGAAGCAACGTCAGCAGGCGATGTGCTGGAAGGTGTCGGCATCTACCTGACCTATGGTCGTTTTTCCGAAGCCGCAGCCTTGTTGCGAGAGGCGCTGAGCAAAGAGCCTCAACGCTCGGACCTGGCCGTGCAACTGCTGGAGGTGCTCGGTAAACAAGGTGATGTGCCCGCCTATGAGGCACAGGAAAACAGCCTGCGACAAGCCGGGTTTGACCGACAAAAACTTCAGGACATCCGCACCCGTCACCCGAAACTGAACAGTGCGGTACCTGCGGTCGCGGCACCGGTCGTCGCCCCTGAGCAAGCCTCACCCAACGACGGTTTCCAGTTGAACCTGGATGATTTATCGATGGATTCCAGTTGGGATCTCGTCAGTCCCTTCGACAGTTCGACGCCCGACGTGCACCCATTGCCCGACGCGTCATTGCTGCCGGAACCCGAGCTGGAGTGGGACCCGGTACCTGATCTGCCGTTGCAGGCTGTCGATGTTCTCGATGAATTCAGCGACGTCAGTCAGTCATTGCAACATGAACCGCTGAGCCTTGCGCCGCTGGAGCCGAACAACGCCGGTAAACTCGAGCAGGCCCAGACCTGCATTGACGATGGCGATCTCGACAACGCCATCGCGCTGCTGAATGAATTGCTCAAGGACGGCGACGAGCCACTTCGCCAGACCGCCCGCAGTCTGTTGGCCGGTATCCGCTGAGGCTCTATGATAGCGACGCCCTCAGATTCAGAGACTCGCCTGTCATGACCGCGCACAAACCGGAAATCGTCATCACCTACTGCACGCAATGCCAATGGCTATTGCGTGCCGCCTGGCTGGCCCAGGAACTGCTCAGTACCTTTGGCGATGACTTGGGCAAAGTGTCGCTGGTGCCCGGCACCGGCGGGGTGTTCCATATTTTCTGTGACGAGGTGCAGCTTTGGGAGCGCAAGGCTGATGGCGGTTTCCCGGAGGCCAAGGTGCTCAAGCAGCGGGTCCGCGATCAGATTGACCCGGACCGCGACCTGGGCCACAACGACCGGACTCAGTGAGACGCCGCTTCAGCGACCACGGTCTTTTTGCTTGAGCCACCCGACAGCCTGCTGGACACCACGATCGCGACGATGATCAACGCGCCGCCGACCAGCATGCGCAGCGTCGGGTTTTCATTGAACAGCAGCCAGGCCATGGTGATCCCGTAAACCGGTTCCAGGGCGAACACCACCGCCGCAGTGCGTGCCTTGATCACCGCCAGGCTGGCGACGAACAGGCTGTGTGCAACGCCGGTGCAGAACACCCCGAGCAGACCGATCCACAGCCAGTCGATGCCGCGCACTTCGCTCAATTGCGGTGCCGCCACGGGCAGCAGGCACACCGCGACCACCACGTTCTGGCACAGCGCGGCCTGCACCGGCGGGATTCGCCCGGAGCTGGCCCGGTTGGTCAGTGACAGCAAGGCAAACAACAGCCCGGAACCGACGGCCCAAAGCAGGCCGGTGGTAGCGCCGCTGGCCAGATCGAAGTCCGGGGTGACCAGCACCAACCCGACACTCACCAGCACGACCAGCAGGATTTCGTTGGCGCGAATCCGCTCGCGGAAAACCAGCCCTTCGAGAATGACGGTAAACGCCGGGAAACTGGCAAAACCCAGGGTCGCAATCGCCACACCCGCCACTTTCACCGCAATGAAGAAACTCACCCAGTGCCCGGCCAGCAACAAACCGCTGAGCAGCAGACGGCGCCAGTCCACGGCTTCAAGCTTTTGCCAGCGGGTGTTGCTGGCGAAGCGCGCAAACACCGCCAGGGCCAGGACCGCAAACGCGGCACGGCCAAAGACGATGACAGCGGGGGAGGCGGCAGCGAGTTTGCCGAACACACCGGTCAGGCCAAACATCAGTGCGCCAATATGCAAAGCGCCAAGGGCGGTACGGGGAGTCATTACAATCCTTGATTAACGTAGTAAGCCAAACCGACAGAGTCCACGGACTTGTAGCAGCTGGCGAAGCCTGAGTCCGACTGCGAAGCGGTCGTAAAACCGGAAAACGCGGTGCATCAGACACATCGCATTTGTCCCGATTGCGACCGCTTCGTCCGAACGCAGCCCGAGTCTGACGCAGGCTTCGCCAGCGGCTACATTAAATCGCGTGAGGCTTGGCGTGTCTGTCGTCAGACTCGCGTCATTTATCGCCAGCCTCGCGCCGCAGTTTGCCGGGGGAAGCGCCAAACTCACGCAATACCGCCGCGGCGAAAGCACTCTGGGAGCTATAGCCGACCCGGCTGGCAATCTCGCCGATGGGCAATGGTGAATCGCGCAGCAATCCCACCGCCAGATGAAGCCGCCGGCTGCGGATGTAGTCCATTGGCGTCTGCCCGCATTCGGCGATAAACCGTGCGTGCAAGCGAGCGCTGGACAGCCCGGCCACCTGGGCCAGATCTGCCACTTGCAGCGGATAAGCCGCGTATTGATCGATGTGCGCATTCATCGCCGCATACGGCAGGCGCCGTCCGCCGACGCTGTCAGGTTTGGCGTTATTAAGGCTGGCCAGCAACAGCACTGCGCCTTGTTGCGCGATCAACGGATCGTTGACCTGACTGCCTGCCAGCCAATTGACCAATTGGCTTTGCCCGGCATCCAGCGGCAGGCGCCCGGCGTTGTCGAGCAGGCGGCGACTGGCTTCGGCGTGGTCACCCAGAGACTGTGAAATCCATTGATCGCTCGGCACATCCAGCACCAGGCAACGGCTGCCATTGCGACTGCCGCACGCGTGATGGAAACCGGACGGGACGACCACGAAACTCTGCTGCACCACCTGGCTGCCATGGCCATCGACTTCGAAGTCCAGCGCACCCGACAAGCCGAACACCAGTTGAGCGTGGTCGTGGCTGTGGACGATCAAGTCTTCGGTGTACTGGCGTAGTGTGAGGATCGGTCTCATCACAGGTCTCCTGGCATGATGGGGCCAGTCTACACCGGCCTGCCGCTGTCACAGGAATGACTCGCCACTGTCATGCTCAATTAACCCGATCGGCGCAACCTTGGAAAAACCATCGCAGAGGGTTGCCCATGACCAGCGCCGAGCTCGCCAAACCCAGTCGTAAGCAACGTGTGCGCACCTTATGGATTTCCGATGTGCACCTGGGCACTCGGGATTGCCAGGCCGAACACCTGTCGCAGTTTCTCAAGGGCTACCACGCGGACAAGATTTACCTGGTCGGCGACATCATCGACGGCTGGAAACTGCGCGGCGGCATGTATTGGCCGCAGGCGCACACCAACGTGATCCGGCGCTTGCTGACCATGAGCAAGCGCGGCACCGAAGTCATCTATGTGACCGGCAATCACGACGAATTCCTGCGTCGCTATTCCAAGCTGATTCTGGGCAACATCCAACTGGTGGATGAAGCCGTGCACGTGACCGCCGATGGCCGTCACTTGCTGGTTATCCATGGCGATCAGTTCGATGTCATCACCCGGTATCACCGCTGGCTGGCCTTTCTCGGCGACTCGGCCTACGAATTCACCCTGACCCTCAACCGCTGGCTCAACCATTGGCGCGCCCGTTATGGCTATGGTTATTGGTCGTTGTCGGCGTACCTCAAGCACAAGGTGAAAACCGCGGTCAGCTTCATCAGCGACTTCGAGGAAGCTATCGCTCACGAATGCCTGAAGCGCGAGTTGCATGGCGTGGTGTGCGGGCACATTCACCACGCCGAGATTCGCAAGGTCGGCGAGGTGGATTACCTCAATTGCGGGGACTGGGTGGAGTCGTGCACGGCGCTGATCGAGCATTGGGACGGGACGATCGAGCTGTATCGCCTGGCGGATGCTCAGGCGCGGGAAGCTGAATTGAGGGCCATCAAGGTCGCCGAACCGGCCTAGGAATACGGTGTCTGGGCAGGCCTCATCGCGGGCAAGCCCGCTCCCACATTGAGCAAGGTGAACACTAGATTTGTGACTGCTAGAAAAGCCTGTGGGAGCGGGCTTGCCCGCGATGGACCGCGCAGCGGTCCCCTGAGGTCTGTCAGGCCGGCGAATGTTGTTCCATCGCCGCTGTATAAATCGAGTTCTTCGGTTGGGCGAACACCCGCTCCATCATCGGCTCAAAGAAGCTCAGTGGCAGCGTCTCATACTCAGGGTCGAACGCCGCCGCATCGTACTTGGCACAGAACTCGATGGTCGCCTGATATTGCGGGTGTCCGCTGAATTGCTCGCGCAGGTGCCGATCCATCCCCAGGTGATGGAAGAAGTAGTAACCCTGGAAAATCCCGTGTTTCTCCACCATCCATAAGTTGTCGGCGCTGACGAACGGCTTGAGGATCGCCGCTGCAATGTCCGGGTGGTTGTAGGAGCCAAGGGTGTCGCCGATGTCGTGCAGCAGCGCACAGACCACGTATTCTTCATCACGGCCATCGCGCCAGGCGCGGCTGGCGGTTTGCAGCGAATGGGTCAGGCGATCTACCGGGAAGCCGCCAAAATCACCCGCCAGCAACTTCAGGTGCGCCACAATCCGTGCCGGTAATTGTTTGGCGTAGGCACTGAAGTCCGCGGCGATGATCGCCCAGTCCTCCTGCGTGCCATCCTGCATGTGCGTGAATCGGGCATGGGCATTCATCAGCTATCCTCTTGTTCTAATCGAATGGGATGTCTTGAGTGTAGAACTTGGATCCAATATTACATTGGCCTCGCAGGTCGCTTTTATGGCCAGTGGAGCCTAGAAGGGCACACGACCCAGAATCATGTCGCGGTACATGACAAAGTCGCCAAGCAGGCTATAAAGAGGATGTTGGAAGGTTGCAGGTCGATTCTTCTCAAAGAAGAAATGCCCGACCCAGGCGAAGCTGTAACCGGCCAGCGGAAGGGCCCAAAGCAACAGCCATGCGCCTTTGCCGATGGTCAGGGCCAGGATGAAAATGACCAGCGTCGTGCCGATAAAGTGCAGTCGTCGGCAAGTACTGTCGCTGTGTTCGCTGAGGTAATACGGGTAGAACTCAGCAAAACTGTTGAAACGTTTGATGTTTTCCACGACTGCGATCTCTGTGGTTATTGTTCTGATTGCAAGTTGTTCTGCGGGTAGCTTATTTGAGTCTAGAGTGATCAATGGCATCAGCCAGTGACAATAGGCGCCACTTTAGTATCCTTTGGAAATCAGCCGCGTCAGACGGCTCACCGAACGTGAAGTAAACGCCATGAGCGAACGAACGACTTCTGCAAGCTGGGCGATGGGGATTGTCAAAGCACTGGAGATGGACGGTCTGGATTGCCGGGCTCTGTTCAAGCAGCTAGGGCTCGACTACGCATCGCTGGATGATCCGGATGCGCGCTTCACGCAAGATTCCATGACGCGTCTGTGGCAGCGCGCGGTCGAGCTGTCCGGCAACCCGGCGATAGGCCTGAACATGGGCAAAGTGGTGCGACCGGCCTCCTTCCATGTGGCGGGTTACGCCTTGATGTCCAGCCAGACCCTGGCCGAAGGCTTTCAGCGACTGGTGCGCTATCAGCGGATCATTGCCGAAAGTGCCGACTTGAGTTTCCGCCTGCTGGATGAAGGTTATGCGCTGATTCTGACGGTGCATGGCGACCACTTGCCACCCACCCGGCAAAGTGCCGAAGCGTCGCTGGCCTGTGCGTTGGCGTTGTGCGGCTGGTTGACCGGGCGCACGCTGCAACCGCGCAAGGTGCTGGTGCAGGGCGATCAACCCGTCGACCTCGAACCGTATAAACAAGCCTTTCATGCGCCGTTGGTGTTCAACGCGGCTTACGATGCGTTGATCTTTGAACGTGCCGACATGGAAGCCCCCCTGCCAACTGCCAACGAAGCGATGGCGCTGCTGCATGACCGGTTTGCCGGCGAGTACCTGGCACGGTTCTCCGAGAGCCGCGTGACGCACAATGCGCGTCAAGTGTTGTGTCGTCTGCTGCCGCAGGGCGAACCCAAGCGCGATACCGTGGCGCAAACGCTGCACTTGTCACAGCGCACCTTGCAGCGGCGCTTGCAGGAGGAGGGCACCAGTTTTCAGGCGTTGCTCGATGACACGCGACGTGAATTGGCCGAGCAATACCTTGCCCAGCCCACCATGACCCTGCTGGAAATTGCCTACTTGCTGGGGTTCGCCGATCCGAGCAACTTCTTCCGCGCCTTCCGCCGCTGGTTTGACGCCACGCCCGGCGAGTACCGGGCGCATCTGACGGACGCGGCAGGGCTGGTCAGTGCCGCCAGAACGCAGGAATGCACAGAACAAACACCGTAATGATCTCCAGTCGGCCGAGCAGCATGCCGAACGACAGAATCCACTTGGCGGCGTCCGGCAACGATGAAAAGTTACCCGACGGCCCGATGGTCGGACCCAACCCCGGCCCGACACCGGACACGGTACTGGCCGCACCGGTCAGGGCGGTCATCCAGTCCACGCCGAGCAGTGAGAGCAGCAACGCGATGACGCAGATGGTGATGGCAAAGAAGAACGAAAACGTCAGGATCGAACGCACGATTTCTTCGTCGAGACGGTGACCGTTGTACTTCTGCTTGATCACCGCGCGCGGGTGAATCAACTGGTTAAGGTTGGCCTTGAGCAGGATATAGGCGACCTGGAAGCGGAATATCTTGATCCCGCCGGCCGTCGAGCCGGAGCAGCCGCCGACAAAGCCCAGGTAGAAGAACAGCATCAGCGAGAAATTGCCCCACAGGCTGTAATCCCCCAGCGCAAAACCGGTGGTGGTGACCACCGACGTCACGTTAAACGCCACGTGCCGCAAGGCTTCGAGCCAATGCAGTTGGGTGGTCCACCAGTACCAGGTGCCGAGCACCAGCCAGGTCACCAGCAGCATGCCGAGCATCCCTTGAACCTGCTGATCCCTGAATAACGCCCAGCGGTTGCCGCGCAAGGTCGCCACATACAGGGTGAAGGGCAGGCTGCCGAGAATCATGATGACGATCGCCACCCAGTGCACCGCCGGTTGTGTCCACTTGGCCAGTGACTGGTCCGACGTGGAAAACCCTCCGGTCGAGATCGCGGACATCGCATGGTTGATCGCATCAAACAGACTCATTCCGGCCCACCACAGCGCCAGGCTGCCGACAATGGTGATGCCGACGTAGGCGGCCACGATCAAGCGCGCCACCATGTGCGAGCGAGGCATGATTTTTTCGGAGCGGTCCGACGATTCGGTCTGAAACAGGCGCATGCCACCGATACGCAACAGCGGCAAAATGGCGACTGCCATGCCGATAAAGCCGATGCCGCCGAGCCAGTGCAGCAGCGAGCGCCACATCAGAATGCCGGGTGACATGGTGTCCAGGCCACTGAGTACTGTGGAGCCGGTGGCGGTGATGCCGGACATGCTTTCGAAGAAGGAGTCGGTGTAGCTGATGTGCTGGGTCAGCAAAAATGGCAGCGCGGCGAAGATGCACACCACCAGCCAACTGCTGACGGTCAACAAATACATGTCCCGTGGACGCAGGTGAACATGCTCGGGACGTCCGGGGATGACCAGCGCCAGGCCAGCCACAAACGTAATCATGCTCGACCACAGGAACGACGGCAGGTCGTTGGTGCGGTCGAAGATCACCAGGGTTGCCATGGGCACGATCATGGAGATCGCCAGCGTGATCAGGAAGATGCCGATGATAAAACCAATAATCCGTAAGGTCGGCAACGCCATGAAATCCGCTCGGGCTGTTGTGGAGGAGGGCGCCATTCTACCTGCGGGGCAGGGCATGTAAACCGACGCCGCTTGCGCACTTGCAGCTAGAATAGCCAAACATTTTTTCAGGAGGTGGCCGATGCAGGCTCTCGACGCTTTGCTCAACCGTGTTTCCGTTCCACGACTGCTTGACCCGGCACCGACCGCAGCGCAGCGCGAAGTTCTTTTTGGCGCCGCCATGCGTGCACCGGACCATGGTCATTTGCAGCCGTGGCGCTTCCTGACGGTCGAGGGTGCGGCGCGTGAGCAGATGGGCGAGTTGCTGGCTGAAGCCGCCAGGCTACAAGACGCCGAGGTGTCCGAGGCCGCGCTGGACAAGGCGCGCAACGGCCCACTCCGGGCGCCACTGGTTGTGGTGGTGATCGCGCGGTTACAGGATCACGTCAAATATCCGAAATCCGAACAACTGCTGGCAGCGGGCTGCGCGGCACACGGGATTTTGCTGGCGGCGTATGCGCAGGGGATTGGCGCGGTATGGCGCACCGGTGATTTGGCGTATTCCGCGCATGTGGCCAATGGGTTGGGGTTGGCGCAAGGGGAGGAGGTGATTGCGTTCCTCTACCTGGGCACGCCGCAGAAAGAACCGAGAGTGGCGGAGAAAGTCGATCTGGCCGAATTTGTCAGCGCCTGGCCCGCTAAATCCTGACGTTCAAAAAATCGCAGCCTCGTTTCACTCGACAGCTGCTACAGAGATATGTGTACACCTGTAGCAGCTGTCGAGTGAAACGAGGCTGCGTGCTTTTTGCATCATCACTGCATTTATGGCTGGACGACAGCACCCGGCACCAACGGCAGTTCCAGGCTGGCAATAAACCCGCCCTGCGGATGATTGGCCAGCACTAGGCTCCCGCCGTGCCGTTCTGCCGCGCGGCGCGCAATGGCCAATCCAAGGCCATGCCCGGCGGCTGTCTGCCCCGGAGCCCGATAAAACGGCTCACCCAACTGGTTCAAATACTCGGCGCTTACACCCGGCCCATGGTCACGCACGCTGACCACAATCCGCTCGCCCTGACGCACGGCCTGCATTTCAATCGACTGCCCAACCGGGTTAAAACGCTGAGCATTGCGTAGCAGATTGTCGAGGGCGCGCTCGATCATCGTCGGCCAGCCTTTGAGGTTCAGTTGCGGCTCAGCCTCAAGACGCACGTTCTGCTCCGGCGAGCCCAGTTGCGCATCTTTGTGTAGCGTATTGAGTAGCGCGCTGAGGTCGACCTCTTCGGCGCTGGCGTTGTCGGCGTCGACCCGCGCCAGCACCAGAATTTCGCTGATCAACGCTTCCAGCCGGTCACATTCTCGGGTCAGGCGCGGCCAGAGTTTCTCCCGTTCTTCAGGGGTGGCCCGTTCAGCCAGCGCCAGTGCAATGCGCAGCCGGGCGAGCGGAGAGCGCAATTCGTGCGATACATCGCGAAGGAGTTGCCGTTGGCTACCGATCAGACTTTGCAGGCGTGAGCCCATGCGATTGAAGTCGTTGGCCAGTACGCCGAATTCATCGCGGCGATTGGCCAGTTTCACCAGGCTGTTCTGCTGATAGGTGGTTTGCCCCAGGTCATGCACTGCGCCGCGCAGACGACTGAGCGGGCGGGTGATCGACAGCGTGACGAACAAGCTGAACAAGGTCAGCACCACCAGCGCTATGCCCAGCGCACTCAACGGCCACAACAGGCTTTCGCGGTGCCATGAATCCAGTTCGGGGTGCGGGATGCGATAGATCAGCAGGTAGGTATCGCCGGTCTTTTCGCTGGTGTATTCCGCGGTCAAACGACGCCATGGCAGGCGCCGGTCATCGTTGTTCTGCCGCGCTTCGAACGCCGCAGCACGACGAGGGAAGGTGCCTCGAACTACCGGGTCACCGCTCTCGTTCAGCACCTGAACGTCAATGTGATATTGACGTTTACGCTGTTCCAGAATGTCCTGAGCGGCTTCTTCACCCTGGGATTCGTAGGTTTGTGTCCATTGTTCGGCCAAGGTATTGAGGCCCGGATGGCGACTGAGAATCCACGCGTCCTGGTTGAGCATATGCCCCAGCAGAATGGAAAGCCCTGCCACCAGAGCGATGGCCAGCCAGAAACTGGCCAGGATACGCCAGAACAATGAGCGCACAGAAAATCCTCAAACAAACGCAAATCCATGTGGGAGCGAGCAAGCCCGTTCTCACATTTGACTAAATGGAGCAGACCCAACGGGGTTGAGCCGTTGGGTCCGGGGTTAGCGCATTATTGCGCTTTTTGCGGTTGTTGCGCTTTCCAGGCCTTGAATTCGGCCCATTCGGCGCGACGCTCAGCCTGCTTTTTCTGGATCTCGTCGAATTTCTTCTGTTGATCCGGCTTCAGTACGGCGCGCACATCGGCTTCGGCTTTCTGATGTTTGGCGGTCATTTCGTCTTTCAAGGCTTTCTGGTCAGCCGGGGAGAGTTTCTCCAGGTATTTGTCGACCAGTTGCTTACGCTCGTGCATCTGTTCGCCCATGATCTTGCGGATCTGCTCGCGCTGTTCGCGGCTCAGGTCCAGCTGGCTGTACGGGCCTTTACCGTGCATGCCGTGCATCTGACCGCCGTGGCGCGAGCCGTCCATCGAGCCATCCATCGGGCCGGTGCCTTCAGGCATGGCCATGGCAACGGTCGGCAGGGCGGCAGCAAACATCAGAGCGATAAGAGTCTTGCGCATGGTGAATCTCCTTGTCTCGTTCCCGGTACGTTCCGGATGAGTACAGATTACGCAGATCAAGGTCAGCGGCGGTCAGCGGAACGTAAAGCTTGGGTAAAGACGGGGTTGTACTGACCTGACAACTCCACCACCTTTTGCACACGCACGCCCCGTGTAGCAGCTGTCGAGCCTGCGAGGCTGCGTTCGGCGGCGCAGCCGTCGTGAAATCAGCCGCTGCGGTTTTTCAGGAAAACCGCGCTCTCAGGGTTTACGACGGCTGCGCCGCCGGACGCAGCCTCGCAGGCTCGGCAGCTGCTACACGCTGCTACACGCTGCTACACGCTGCTACACGCTGCTACACGGGGATTGCGTTCGGGATTAGAGGCTGTAGTAGTAGCCGCGGCTACGCAGGGCAACGATGCGAGGACGGCCGTCGGGGTGTGGGCCGATTTTTTTACGCAGGTTACTGACGTGCATGTCCAGACTGCGGTCGTACAGGGTCAGCTTGCGGCCCAGGGCAATCTGCGCCAGCTCCTGTTTGTCCAGCGGCTCGCCGGGTTGCTTGAGCAGGGCTTCAAGCAGGCGGCTTTCGGAGACGGTGAGGGTGAACTCCTGTTTATCGATGCTGACCACGCCACGCACCGGGCTGAAACACAGATCTCCCAGTTCCATCTGGCTGGACACGGCCGCCGGATGGCTGCGGCGCAACACGGCGCGCAGACGGGCTGTCAGTTCTCGTGGGTCGCAGGGTTTGGCCAGATAATCATCGGCGCCCAGTTCCAGGCCGAGAATGCGGTCCAGTGGCTCACCGCGTGCTGAAAGCATCAGCACCGGCAAGTCCGGGTGATCGCTGCGCAATTGCTTGAGCAATTCCAGACCGCTGCCGTCCGGCAGCATGACGTCCAGCACCACGGCGGCCGGGGAGGTTTCGGCCAGCGCGCGGCGGGCACTATGGCCATCGTGGCAAGCGCGGACCTGAAAGCCTTCCTGGCTCAACCAACTGACCAGGAGCTCGCACAGTTCCTGGTCATCATCAATTAGTAACAGCTCGCTCATGAATCACTCAATTCAGCCATTGCCGACGTTTTCTGGTGGCACCACTGGCGAAGATACCGCAGAGCAGGGCCAATAGCGCTACTCCACCGCCGATAACAAACCACTGCTGCTGATCAGACAGAAAGCGTGGCAGCGGACTGCTGGCCTGCGCTTCCTTGAGTTGCAGCTTGAGGCGCTGATTCTCTTGGCGCAACCGGCTCAGTTGAGCGCTTTCGCGTTCGCCATCGGTAGTTTGCAATTGTTTGCTCAGTTCTTCTCGTTGTTGTTCGCTTGCCTTCAAGCGCTGCTGCAACTCGCTGATCTGGCTGCCGGCGCTCAGGGACAGCGGCGTCGAATTACCGCCCTCGACGCCTTCTTCACCATGAGCCGGGGCCATGATCGACAACGTCACCAACAACAGACACAACGGACCCTTGCGCATCGCGACTCCTGATTCCAATCGAGTAATTGGGCAGGTTATCGGCAGGCAAACGAGAATAATGAGCGATTGAGAGCGCGATGAACCGACAAGGTTCACCGCGCGGGGGCATTTGTGGGGGAAAGTTACGGCAGGACTTGCTTGAACGGCTTGACCAGAACGTTGGCGTAGACGCCTGCCGCGATGTACGGATCTGCGTCGGCCCAGGCCTGTGCGGCGCTCAGGGAATCGAATTCGGCAACGATCAGGCTGCCGGTAAAACCCGCCGCGCCCGGATCATTGCTGTCGACCGCCGGGTGTGGACCGGCCAATACGATGCGGCCTTCGCCCTTGAGCACTTGCAGGCGCTCAAGGTGGGCAGGGCGCGCGGCCAGTCGGGCTTCCAGGGAGTTGGCGACGTCTGTGGCAATGATTGCGTAAAGCATGTCAGTCCTCGGTTTTTGGCGTTGTGGTATCGGCGTCGTGCAGGTGGCGGGACAGGTAAATGCCCTGGCCGACCAGGAACAGCAGCGTCATGCCCAGGCTGCCGAAGACTTTGAAGTCGACCCAGTAGTCCTGATAGGTAAACGCGACGAACAGGTTGGCGGCACCGCAAAACAGGAAAAAGGCGATCCAGGCGATGTTCAGACGCGTCCAGACCGGTTCCGGCAGGGTCAGCGCGTGGCCCATGATGCGTTTGATCAACAGGCTGTCACCGATGAAATGGCTGCCAATGAATGCCAGGGCAAACAACCAGTTCACCACCGGCGCTTTCCACTTCAGGAAGGTTTCGCTGTGGAACGCCAGGGTCAGGCTACCGAAGACCAGGCAGGCGATGAGCGTCAGCCACTGGCTCTTTTCAAGCTTGCGCTGCTTGATGAACAGCGTGCCGTAAACCACCAGGGAGCTGATGATCAGCATCGCGGTGGCGCTGTAAATACCGCCTACAGTCAATTCATGACCGCCGATGTCGACGACCCGTGGATCGAGTTTGAAGACGATGAAAAACAGCAGAAGCGGGATGAAATCGATGAATTGTTTCACAGTGGCAGCCAGAAGCAGGATGTGGCGGCATAATAACAAACATATGGGCGCGCGATAGCGCCAGCTGATTTGAGGTAACAAAGTCCTGTGAATGTTGATTTGCACTGCCATAGCACGGCCTCCGATGGCGCCCTGGCGCCTGCGGTACTGGTTGCGCGTGCGTTCGAGAAAGGCGTGCGAGTCCTGGCCTTGACCGATCACGATACCCTCGAGGGCCTTGATGAGGCCCGCACCGCGGCAACTGCGCTGGGGATGCAGCTGGTCAACGGCGTCGAATTGTCCTGCACCTGGGGCGGCGCGACCATTCACGTATTGGGTTACGGGTTTGATGTAAACGCGCCGGCGTTGGTCGAGGCGATTGCAAAGTTGCACGATGGCCGATGGCTGCGATCCGAGGAAATTGGCCGAAAACTCGCATTGAAAGGCATGCCGGGCGCGCTGGACGGTGCCCGGGCTATACAGCAGGAACTGGGCGACAGCGGCAACGCGCCGGCCCGCCCGCACTTCGCCGACTGGATGGTGCGTGAAGGGTATGTAAAGGATCGCGCCGAAGCCTTCCGCAAATGGTTGGGCGCCGGCAAGCTGGGCGACGTCAAGCAACACTGGCCGACCCTGGAAGAGACCGTCGAAACCCTGCGCGCGGCAAAGGCCTGGGTCAGCCTGGCGCATCCCTGGCATTACGATTTCACACGCAGCAAGCGTCGTCGGCTGATTTCTGACTATATTCAAGCCGGGGGCCATGCGATTGAAGTGGTCAATGGCCATCAGCCCGCCGAGCAAGTGGGCAGCCTGGCGATTCTTGCTCGCGAGTTCGGTCTGCTGGTCAGCGCCGGCAGTGATTTTCATGGCCCTGGAGGCTGGTCCGAGATCGGTGAATACCGACCTCTGCCGGAGGATCTGCCACCACTGTGGTGTCGATTCAAACATGACCCAAATATTGCCGCCGTCTGAACAGGTAGAGAATGTGAGTCAATTTTTCCAGATTCATCCGGAAAATCCGCAAGTGCGCCTGATCAAACAGGCGGTCGAGATCATCCGCAAGGGCGGGGTGGTGGTTTATCCCACGGACTCTTCCTACGCCATTGGTTGCCAGATCGGCGACAAGGTGGCCGTAGAGCGCGTGCGCCGTTTACGCGGGCTGGATGAAAAGCACAATTTCGCGCTGATTTGCTGCGACCTGTCGCAACTGGGCCTGTTTGCCAAAATCGATACCGGCACGTTCCGCCTGCTAAAGGCTCATTTGCCAGGGCCGTACACCTTTATTCTCAACGCCACCCGCGAAGTCCCGCGGCTGTTGTTGCACCCGAAAAAACGCACCATCGGCCTGCGTGTGCCAAGCCATCCGATTGCCCTGGCGCTGCTGGAGGAGCTCGGTGAGCCGTTGATGAGTGTGAGCCTGATCATGCCCGGTGAAACCGACCCGATGTTTGATCCCTATGAAATGCGCCAACTGCTTGAACATCAGGTCGACCTGATCATTGACGGCGGTTTCGGCGGGATCAAGGCGTCCACCGTGATCAATCTCGCCGACGGCGAGCCGGAAGTGATCCGTGTCGGTTGCGGCGACCCTTCGCCGTTCATGGCCGAGGCGTAGATGTCTGCAGTAGAACCTGTTGTCGACAGTCAAGCCGGAGCCCAGCAAGAGCTGCCCTTCGCGATGGTCTATGGCCAGGCAGTTCTGGAAATGCCGCTGGACCTGTACATCCCGCCGGATGCGCTCGAAGTGTTTCTCGAAGCCTTCGAAGGCCCGCTCGACCTGTTGCTGTACCTGATCCGTAAACAGAACATCAACATCCTCGACATCCCGGTGGCGGAAATTACCCGTCAGTACATGGGGTATGTCGAGTTGATGCAGTCGGTGCGCCTGGAACTGGCCGCCGAATACCTGGTGATGGCCGCGATGCTGGCCGAAATCAAGTCGCGGATGCTCTTGCCCCGCGCCGAAACCATTGAAGACGAAGAAGACGACCCGCGCGCCGAGCTGATCCGTCGTTTGCAGGAATACGAGCGCTTCAAGGCGGCCGCCGAAGGCATCGACGGCCTGAGCCGGGTCGGTCGCGATGTCGTCGTGCCCAAGCTGGATGCCCCCGAAGCCCGGGCGCGCAAGCTCTTGCCGGACGTGCGTCTGTCGGAGTTGCTGTTGTCCATGGCCGAGGTCCTGCGCCGGGGCGACATGTTCGAAAGCCACCAGGTCAGCCGCGAGGCGTTGTCTACCCGCGAGCGCATGAGCGATGTGCTGGACCGGCTCAAGGGCGGTGGTTTCGTGCCCTTTGTCGAGCTGTTCACGGCGGAGGAAGGGCGGCTCGGGGTAGTGGTGACCTTTATGGCAATCCTCGAACTGGTCAAGGAATCCTTGGTCGAGCTGGTGCAGAATGAGCCGTTCGCAGCGATCCATGTGCGGGCCCGAGCCGAATAACGAGTTGAATCATGAACCTGACTGAACCCCGCGAGCTGGCGCCACTGCTTGAAGCCTTTCTGTTGGCCTCGGGAAAACCGCAATCGCTTGAACGTCTGTTCGAACTCTTCGAAGAGGGCGAGCGACCAGAGCCGCCGGTCTTCAAGAAAGCGCTGACGATTTTGGCCAAGTCCTGTGACGGCCGCGCTTTCGAGCTGAAGGAAGTGGCGTCGGGCTACCGCCTGCAAATCCGCGAGAAATTTTCGCCGTGGGTCGGGCGCTTGTGGGAGGAGCGCCCGCAGCGTTATTCCCGCGCCATGCTCGAAACCATTGCCCTGATTGCCTATCGCCAGCCGATCACCCGGGGCGAAATCGAAGACGTGCGGGGCGTGGCGGTCAACAGCCAAATCGTCAAGACGCTGCTGGAACGTGAGTGGATTCGCATTGTTGGCTACCGCGATGTGCCCGGCAAACCGGCGATGTTTGCCACCACCAAGGCATTTCTCGACCACTTCAACCTGAAAAACCTCGACGATCTGCCGCCGCTGGCCGAACTGCGTGAGCTTGAACCGGACCCGGTTCTCGATTTCGACGACGCACCCGTGCCTGCCAGCCTGCAGGAATTGGCGGACGCCAGCGCCGAGCCGGAAGAACCCAAGGAAGAAACCAGTTTCCACACGTTGTTGCTGGAACTGGACACCATGGAGGAGGGGCTCAAGACTGATTTCGATGATTTGTTGCGTGACGGCGAGATGACCGCGGTTGAGCCGCTAATCGACAATGAGCTTCAGGTAGAGCCAGAAGCCACAGTCGAAGAAGAGCCGGAGCCGGAGCCAGAGCTTGAAGACGACGTGCTAGGCGTCGCCGAAGCTCGCGAAAAACTCCTGGCTGCCGTCGCGGCCCTTGAACAGCCGAAACCCGAGCCTGAGCCCGAGTTGAGCGACGAAGAAGCCGAAGCCCGGGCACTCGCCGAAGCCATCGAAGCCGAACGCCGCGAATTCGACGACTGACCCCAGTCCTGTAGGAGCCGAGCTTGCTCGCGATGACGTCAGCACATTCAACATCAAAGTGAATGGACGTCCGCTATCGCGAGCAAGCTCGGCTTCTACACAAGCTCAATACGCGTACGGTGCCACCGGTCGGCGGAAAAACCAGTAACGCTGTGATCATCAGCTAGTCTCTGATGCGAAATCGCCCGCATGAGCGTATGATTCGCGACCCTTCGGCGATCCCTTCGCCCAAGTGCACAGATTTACATCGCTTCAGGCAAAGCCTGAACAGACCACACCGGGAGGTGCCCAGATGAGTATCAACGACCAGAAAGACGACCAGGAAATCGGCCCAGCAGGCGAAAAACTGCAGAAAGTCCTCGCCCGTATCGGCGTCGGCTCGCGCCGTGACGTGGAAGCCTGGATCAGCCACGGCCGCATCAAGGTCAACGGCAAAGACGCCACGCTCGGTCAGCGTGTCGACATGCATGACGCCATCACCATTGATGGCAAGGTGATCAAGCGCGAAGAAGCCGCCGAGTCGGTACGCCGCGTGATCATGTACAACAAGCCCGACGGTGAAATCTGCACCCGTGTCGACCCCGAAGGCCGTCCGACCGTATTCGACAAGATGCCGCGCCCGAAAGAAGGTCGCTGGATCAACATCGGTCGCCTGGACATCAACACCACCGGCTTGCTGATGTTCACCACCGACGGTGAATTGGCCAACCGCCTGATGCACCCTTCCTATGAAATGGATCGTGAATACGCGGTACGTGTACGTGGCGAAGTTGATGACGAGATGATCGAGCGTCTGAAAGCAGGCGTTGTCCTCGAAGACGGCCCGGCCAAGTTCACCGACATCAAGCAAGCGCCAGGTGGTGAGGGTTTCAACCACTGGTACCACTGCGTGGTGATGGAAGGTCGCAACCGCGAAGTACGTCGCCTGTGGGAATCCCAGGGCCTGGTGGTCAGCCGTCTGAAGCGCGTGCGCTTCGGTCCGGTGTTCCTCAACTCCGACCTGCCGATGGGCCGCTGGCGCGAAATGAGCCAGTACGAAGTCGACATTCTGAGTGCCGAGGTTGGCCTGACGCCGGTCGCGATGCCACAGTTGAACGCCAAGAGCAAAGACAAGCTCGATCGTATGCAGCGTAAATCGTCGCGTCCGATGGGCAAGACCGAGCGCGTGCGTACGTTGCGTCCAGCGGCGGGTGCCCCGGCCACGGCGCGTGATTCTCGCGAGCCGCAGATCGAAGGCGAGCGCCCGGCCCGCAAACCTGCTGCACCTCGTGCAGACGGCGAGCGCGGTCCACGCACTCCACGCCCGGCCAACGGCCGCACTGAACGTGGCGAAGGCCGTGGTGCGCCAAGCGGCGGCCGCAGCGATCGCGGTGCTCCAGCCGGTCGCGGAACGCCAGTGGCAGACCGTCCTGCTGACACCAAGCGCCCGGCCAAGCCTGCGCCGAAGAAACGCCCGGGCATCGTCCTGGTCGACAAGGACGCACCATCGGGCAAGCGCCGCGGCGCGCCAGCCGGTTCGGGCCAGCGTCCGGGTTTCGGTCGTCGCAAACCTGAGTAATCGGTAAGCGCTGCATAAAAACGCCATCCCTCGGGATGGCGTTTTTTTTTGGCTGACTGATCGTTCCCACGTTCCGCGTGGGAATGCAGCCCGTCCCTTCAAAGCCGAACGCGGAGCCTCCGGTGAGCCATTCCCACGCGGAGCATGGGAACGATCGCGCCAATTGTGGGAGCGGGCTTGCCCGCGAAGGCGTCAGCTCAGGCTCCGCCATTTCCAGAATGGAAAACCGTCGTTACGCCCTGTAACGAATACTTTACGAAAACCACCCATTAACCCCATGAAACTCCCATCTCCCGGGAACTGTAAGAAAATTCTTCCATTTCGTGACCGCTCCATTCTCGCTCCAAGGCTCTCCCCCGCTTGTTTCAGCACGCCATGCAGGGTCAGATGCGCCGCATGCCTGTCGTGCAGGTGCATAACAAGAAGGAGGCGCAATGTACGCCGTGATTCATCTCCATCTCTCCCCGTGGGGCGTTTTTTCAATCGTTCCCGTCGATGGCCCGCAAGGGTCTGACTCTCTATTTGCAGCCGCCCGGGACACTCGGGGCGGACACAGGCAATCCCGGCTTACAACACGCTGATCCAGCGGGTCTGGCAGCAGGGGGTTACGGGTGTACAATGCGCCGCGTTTTAACTGTGACCTCCTGCGCAAATGCGCAAACCTCAAGGCTACCCGTCTTGTTCACTCCGCCACGCCACGAGTGTGTCGGGTTCGATTTCGTCACAGATAAAAACAAACAGGTGACGCATGACCGTTGTAACTATGCAGAACGTGAGAGCCTTTTCATGAGTGGACAAAACTCGAATTCAGGCGAGCTGAAGCGCGGCCTGAAAAACCGCCACATTCAATTGATTGCCCTCGGTGGCGCGATCGGCACCGGTTTGTTCCTCGGCTCGGCCGGGGTGCTGAAGTCCGCCGGCCCGTCGATGATCCTCGGCTACGCCATCTGCGGCTTCATTGCCTTCATGATCATGCGCCAGCTCGGCGAAATGATCGTCGAAGAGCCCGTGGCCGGATCCTTCAGCCACTTCGCGCACAAATACTGGGGTGGTTTCGCCGGCTTCCTGTCGGGCTGGAACTGCTGGATCCTGTACATCCTGGTGGGCATGTCGGAGCTGACCGCAGTCGGCAAATACATCCACTACTGGGCACCGGACATCCCGACCTGGGTTTCGGCAGCCGGGTTCTTCGTCCTGATCAACCTGATCAACCTGGCTAACGTCAAAGTCTTTGGCGAGGCCGAATTCTGGTTCGCGATCATCAAGGTTGTGGCCATCGTGGGCATGATTGCCCTGGGCAGCTACTTGCTGGTCAGCGGTAACGGCGGCCCGCAAGCGTCGGTCAGCAACCTGTGGTCCCACGGTGGTTTCTTCCCGAACGGTGTCAGCGGTCTGGTGATGGCCATGGCGATCATCATGTTCTCCTTCGGTGGCCTGGAAATGCTCGGTTTCACCGCAGCAGAAGCGGACAAGCCGAAAACCGTGATCCCGAAAGCCATCAACCAGGTGATCTACCGGATCCTGATTTTCTACATCGGCGCGTTGGTCATTCTGTTGTCGCTGACGCCATGGGACGCCCTGCTGACCACCCTGAATGCATCAGGTGATTCCTACAGCGGCAGCCCGTTCGTACAAGTGTTCTCGATGCTCGGCAGCAACACCGCCGCGCACATCCTCAACTTCGTGGTATTGACCGCGGCGTTGTCGGTGTACAACAGCGGCACCTATTGCAACAGCCGCATGCTGCTGGGCATGGCCGAGCAGGGCGATGCGCCGAAAGCCTTGTCGAAGATCGACAAGCGCGGCGTGCCTGTGCGTTCGATCCTCGCTTCGGCCGCGGTGACGCTGATTGCGGTGTTGCTGAACTACCTGATCCCGCAAAATGCGCTGGAACTGTTGATGTCACTGGTCGTCGCGACCCTGGTCATCAACTGGGCGATGATCAGTTTCTCGCACTTCAAATTCCGCCAGCACATGAACAAGACCAAACAAACGCCGCTGTTCAAGGCGCTGTGGTACCCGTACGGGAACTACATCTGCCTGGCGTTCGTGGTGTTTATCCTGTGCGTGATGCTGCTGATTCCGGGGATCCAGATCTCGGTGTACGCGATTCCGGTGTGGGTCGTGTTCATGTGGATTTGCTACGGCATCAAGAACAAGCGCAGTGCGCAGCATGCGCTCCAGGCTTCAGTGAAATAACGCCGTACGCAAAAACAATAAACCCGGCCAATGTGCCGGGTTTGTTGTTTTCAGGGTTCACACAAAACCCCTGTAGGAGCATGGCTTGCCCGCGATTCAGGCACTGCGGTTTACCAGGTACACCGCGTTTTCGTTCATCGCGGGCAAGCCATGCTCCTACACGGGCGCGTTGCACCGGTCTATTCGCGGTATCCTGCGCACTCTGAACCCGGACGCTTTTACATGCTGGTAATTTCCAACAACGTGCATCTGCCGGATGCCGAGATCGAGTTGACGGCCATTCGCGCTCAGGGTGCCGGCGGGCAGAACGTCAACAAGGTTTCCAGCGCCGTGCATCTGCGTTTCGACATTCCGGCCTCGTCCTTGCCCGAGTTCTACAAGGAGCGGTTGCTGGCACTGCGCGACAGTCGCATCACCAGCGAAGGCGTGTTGATCATCAAGGCCCAGCAATACCGCACGCAGGAGGCCAATCGCGCCGATGCGTTGGAACGGTTGACCGAACTGATCCTCAGCGCGACCAAAGTCGAAAAGAAGCGCCGCCCGACCAAACCGACGCTGGGTTCAAAAAAGCGTCGGCTCGAATCGAAGAGCCAGCGCGGGAGTATCAAGGCCGGACGCGGCAAGGTCGATTTTTAACGCGACTCACGCGCTTCGCGTTGCTTCGGTGCTTGCCGGTACAAGTAAATGCTCAGCATCAAACCGCTCAACGCGGCGAGGGCGGCGAACAGGAAGATCGAGGCAAAACCAAATCCGGCCGCAATGGCCCCCGCCAGCGGTCCGGTAATCCCCAGCGACAAATCAATGAACAACGAATAAGCACCGACGGCCGCGCCACGGCTGGAGGCCGGCACCAGGTTGACCGCTTCCACGCCCAGCGCTGGAAACACCAGCGAGAACCCGAAACCGCTCAGCGCCGCGCCGGCCAACGCCCAATGGGCGTCCGGTGCCAACCACAGTAGCAACAAGCCCAGGGTTTCCACGGACAGGCAGGCAATCGCCACGCGAAAGCCGCCGAGGCGGTTGATCAAGTTGCCGAACAGCAAGCGTGCACCAATGAAGCTGGCGCCAAACAAACTCAGGCACAACACCGCGTTGTCCCAGTGTTGCGTGGCGTAATACAAGGTGATGAAGGTGGCGATGGTGCCGAAGCCAATCGAGCCCAGCGCCAGGCCGCAACCATGCGGCAACACGCGCCCCAGCACATGCATGAACGGCAGGCGTTCGCCGACCACGATTGGCGCAGCGGTTTTTGGCCAGGCCAGCACCAGGCCAAGAATGGCCAGCAGCACAATGCTCACGCCCATGCTCCACAAGCCCAATTGATGGACCAACAGCACACCCAGCGGCGCGCCGACGGCCAATGCGCCGTAGCTGGCGATGCCGTTCCAGGAAATCACCTTGGCGGTGTTCGCCGCGCCAACCCGGCCGATGCCCCAGCCAATCGAGCCTGAACCGACCAGGCTTTCCGCGCTGCCGAGTACCAGGCGGCCGATCAGCAGGCTGATCAGGCTCAGGGTCGGCAAGCTCTGGGTCCAGGCCGAAATCAACATGAACACGCCGCTCAAGCCGCAACCGGCGAGGCCGTACATCACCGCCAGTTTGCTGCCCTTGTTGTCGATGATTTTCCCGGCGTAAGGGCGGCTGAGCAGGGTGGCCAGGTATTGCACGCTGATTACCAGGCCGGCGATGACTGCGCCGAAACCCAGGTCGCTGTGGACGTAGCCGGGCAATACGGCCAAGGGGATGCCGATATTCAGGTAGCCGATGAAGGTAAACAGAACGATGGAAACGACTTGCAGCGTGACCGCCAGGGGGCGCTGGTTTTCAGACATGGGTAAAGGTCCACGGGGAAAGCAGGATAGATAGGCTGCTTATGATAGCGGCGCGAGCGGCTGCGGGTCGTGGAAAAAGTAAAACTATTTGCCGGGCGGGGTGAATCAGGGTTTGGCGGGGGCAACCAGTTGCGTCGTGACCAGGGCGGCCAAGGCGTTTTCTTCGCTGCCGAAACGGGCGAGCAACGCGGCTTGTTTCTCGGGGGAAAGGCGATTCCAGATATCGATCATCTTCTCGGCGGTGCCGATCAGGACGCTGGCTTGGGTCTCGCTGAATTCATCGGTCATGGTGTGTAGCTCAAGGGTTCAGGCGGTGTGGAAAGCGCATGTTAGCGCTTTCCACACGGTCTGGCATTGCAGGTGTTTCAGTCTTCGCTGTCGGCCTGGCGGCGTTCAGTGGCTTCTTTTTTTGGCTCGGGCTGTTGGGCGCCGGCTTGTTGCGTGGTTGTCTGCTCAGTTTCGTGCAGGCTTGGGAAGGGGAGATTAGGAATCTCGTGCATGTTTCGCGCTCCTCGCAAAGTCTGTTGATAGATCTGGTAGATCCGCGCTTTTAAAAAGCTTGGGCAGAATACAGCAGTAAAAATGACAATCGGACTTTTATATCCAATTGTTGCGACGGAAGGGGTTGTCTAGACAGGTCTGTGTAGGAGTTGGCGCAGCCTGCGCTGATCGTTCCCGCGCTCTGCGTGGGAATGCCTCAACGGACGCTCCGCGTTCGGCTCTGGAAGGGACGCGGAGCGTCCCGGGCTGCATTCCCACGCAGAGCGTGGGAACGATCAGCGTAAGGCGGGGGTTATTTGCAAACCTTGGCGATTGCCTCGGCCAACAGATCCAGACGCGTAGCATCGATGCCCGCCACGTTCGCCCGGCCCGAGTTGACCATGTACACGCTGTGATGGTCCCGCAGGTTTTTTACTTGCTCCGGCGACAGCCCGGTGTAGGAAAACATCCCGCGTTGCACGCCGATGTGGGCAAAGCGCTCGCGCAAGCCATGTGGCTCCAACGCTTCGACCAGGCCGCTGCGCAATTGGGCGATGCGCAAACGCATGGCTTCCACTTCGTCGGCCCAGAGGCTTTTCAGCTCCGGATCGCCAAGAATGGTCGCGACTACGGCCGCGCCGTGATCCGGTGGTGTCGACCACAGGTTGCGCGCGATGTTGGCCAGCTGGCTGCGGATGTCCACGAGCTTTTCAGCGGTTTTTGCACAGACAATCAGTGCGCCGGTGCGGTCGCGGTACAAACCGAAGTTCTTCGAGCAGGAACTGGTGATCAGCACTTCCGGCAACGCCGCGGCGAACAACCGGGTCGACCAGGCATCCTGCTCCAGGCCATCGCCGAAGCCCTGGTAAGCGAAGTCGATCAACGGCAACAGGTCTCGACTGCGCACCACGTCCAGCACTCGGTGCCAGTCGTCGTGGGACAAGTCGAAACCGGTCGGGTTGTGGCAGCAGGCGTGCAGCAACACCACGTCGCCCTTCGGCGCTTCGCTGAGTACCGCGAGCATGGCGTCGACGTCGAGGCGGTTGTCGCTGCCCACGTACGGGTAGTGACTGACCTTGACCCCGGCCGCCGCGAAAATCGTTTCGTGGATCGGCCAGGTCGGGTTGCTCAGCCACACGCCACGGCCCGGCAGGCACTGGGCGATGAAGTCGGCGCTCAAGCGCAATGCACCGGTGCCGCCCGGGGTCTGGGTCGCCCCGGCCCGTTGCCCGGCGATCAAGGCGGAATCGGCACCCAACACCAGCTCATTGATGGCTTTGCCGAAGGCCGGTTCGCCGTGACCGCCAATGTAGGTCTTGGTGGTTTGACGATCCACCAGACGCTGCTCGGCAAGCTTCACCGACTGCGGAATCGGCGTCAGACCCTGGGCATCTTTATAGACGCCCACGCCGAGGTCGAATTTGCGCGGGTTGGGGTCCTGCGCATAAGCCTCCATCAAGCCGAGAATCGGGTCGCCGGGGACTCGACCTATGGCGTCGAAATGCATTATTTGCGGCCCTCGGCGTCTTTGGCCACTTCGTCAGTGCGCGCAGCCATGATGAAGTCGTTGCGGTGCAGGCCCTTGATGGAGTGGCTCCACCAGGTGACGGTGACTTTGCCCCATTCGGTCAGCAGGCCCGGGTGGTGACCTTCGGCCTCGGAGATCTCGCCAACGGCATTGGTGAACGCCAGCGCGTGTTTGAAGTTTTTGAACAGGAACAGCTTTTCCAGCTGCATCACGCCGTCGCGTACTTCGATGTTCCAGTCTGGGATCTGCTTGATCAGTACCGGCAACTCTTCGTCGCTGACCTGAGGGGCACCGGCTTGGCAGGCTTCGCAGTGGGCTTGGTTCAATGTGGACATGATGTGTACCTGAAATCGAATGATTGGAAATCGGCCGTCAGTAACACCACGCTAAACCAAAGCGTCGGTTCCTGACAGGCTCACTTGTTTCTAAAAGCAGCGGATCACGCAGCCTTTGGCGGAAATTTCGGGGTGTGCAAGCCCAGCTGCATGCCTTGTTTGACCATGCTCATGATGTCTTCATGAGCCACATCAAACAGACGCTTGAGGTTCGGCAGGACAAAGTACAGCGGTTGCAGGATGTCGATGCGATACGGCGTGCGCATGCATTCCAGCGGATCGAACGCCTGATGCTCAGGTTCGTTCGACAGGCAGTAAACGGTTTCTTTTGGAGAAGAAAGAATGCCGCCGCCGTAAATGCGCAGGCCTTCAGCGGTATCGACCAGACCGAATTCGATGGTCATCCAGTACAGGCGCGCCAGGTAAACGCGTTCTTCCTTGGTCGCTTGCAGGCCCAGTTTGCCGTAGGTGTGGGTGAATTCGGCAAACCAAGGGTTGGTCAGCAGCGGGCAGTGCCCGAAAATCTCGTGGAAAATGTCCGGCTCTTGCAGGTAATCCAGCTCTTCGCGGGTACGAATAAACGTCGCCACCGGAAACTGCTTGTTGGCCAGCAACTCGAAAAAAGTCTGGAAGGGGATCAGCGCCGGAACCCGGGCCACTTGCCAGCCGGTGGTTTCACCGAGGACTTTGTTGATCTCGCCCAGTTGCGGAATGCGGTCGTGGGGCAGACCGAGTTTTTCGATACCGTCCAGGTACTCCTGGCACGCACGACCTTCGATCACTTTCAATTGACGAGTAATCAGCGTGTTCCACACCGCATGCTCTTCAGCGGGGTAGTCGATAAAACCTTGCGCATCGGGCTCGCGAGCCACGTATTGCGTCTGCTTCATGCTGCTCTCCTGCGAGGGGATTCGTTCTTGTTATGTACTGCTATGGACCTAGAAATACCCCAAGGATTGCGGCGTTGCAGCAGGGTGACGGCTTGTTGCGTAGGAAAATTCGCCATTTTTCGTAAAGAATTCGTTACGGATTGGCGGCTATGGCCTAGCTGTTGAGATTCGCGGGTTTGAAATGGTGCAAAGGTGTCACATAATCTTGACGACTATCTTCACGCGCGACAGAAAAATTCTGCCGGCACGTTCAGTTGAGCGCTGCGATTCCCCTGTAGGCGCTGAGCTTGCTCGCGATGAGGGGGCCACATTCAGCATGGATGTCGGCTGGTACACCGCTATCGCGAGCAAGCTCGGCTCCCACAGGGAATGTGTGCAGGCACTGACCTCATTTATCGTTTTTCGGGCCATTTATATGCGTATCAAAGTCCACTGCCAGAACCGTATCGGTATCCTGCGCGACATTCTCAACTTGCTGGTTGAGTACGGGATCAACGTCGCCCGCGGTGAGGTCGGCGGCGAACATGGCAACGCGATCTACCTGCATTGCCCGAACCTGATCAACATTCAGTTCCAGGCGCTGCGTCCGAAATTTGAATCGATTGCCGGCGTATTTGGCGTCAAGCGCGTAGGGCTGATGCCCAGCGAGCGTCGGCACATGGAACTCAATGCGTTGCTCGGTGCCCTGGAGTTTCCGGTGTTGTCGATCGACATGGGCGGTTCCATCGTTGCGGCCAACCGCGCGGCGGCGCAGTTGCTCGGGGTGCGGGTGGATGAAGTGCCGGGGATTCCGCTGTCGCGTTATGCCGAGGATTTCGATTTGCCGGAACTGGTGCGCGCCAACAAATCGCGAATCAACGGGCTGCGGGTCAAGGTTAAGGGCGACGTGTTTCTGGCTGATATCGCGCCGCTGCAATCGGAACATGACGACAGCGAAGCCATGGCCGGCGCGGTCCTGACGCTGCACCGCGCGGACCGGGTAGGGGAGCGCATCTATAACGTGCGCAAGCAGGAACTGCGTGGGTTCGACAGCATCTTCCAAAGCTCGAAAGTCATGGCGGCCGTGGTGCGCGAAGCCCGGCGCATGGCGCCGCTGGATGCGCCGCTTTTGATAGAAGGCGAGACCGGCACCGGCAAGGAATTGTTGGCCCGGGCCTGTCATTTGGCCAGCCCGCGCGGGCAATCACCCTTGATGGCACTCAACTGCGCCGGGCTGCCGGAGTCGATGGCCGAGACCGAATTGTTCGGCTATGGCCCCGGTGCCTTCGAAGGCGCACGCGCCGAAGGCAAGCTCGGGCTGCTGGAACTGACGGCGGGCGGTACGCTGTTTCTCGATGGCGTGGGAGAAATGAGCCCGCGCTTGCAGGTGAAATTGCTGCGCTTCCTGCAGGACGGTTGCTTCCGTCGTGTGGGCAGTGATGAAGAGGTCTACCTCGATGTGCGCGTGATCTGCGCGACCCAAGTGGATTTGTCCGAACTGTGCGCGCGGGGCGAGTTTCGCCAGGACCTTTATCACCGCTTGAATGTGTTGTCGCTGCACATCCCGCCACTGCGTGAATGCCTTGATGGTTTGACGCCGCTGGTGGAGCACTTCCTCGATCAGGCCAGCCGGCAAATCGGATGCCCGCTGCCGAAACTGGCACCGGCCGCGATGGAGCGGCTCAGTCATTACCACTGGCCGGGTAACGTCCGGCAATTGGAAAACGTGTTGTTCCAGGCGGTTTCGTTGTGTGAGGGCGGGACGGTCAAGGCCGAACATATTCGTCTGCCGGATTACGGTGTGCGTCAGCCGCTTGGCGATTTTTCGCTGGAGGGCGGGCTTGACGAGATCGTCGGGCGTTTCGAGAAAGCGGTGTTGGAGCGACTTTATTCGGAGCATTCCAGCAGCCGGCAATTGGGCAAGCGCCTGGGTGTTTCTCATACAACCATTGCCAATAAGTTGCGTGATTATGAAATTGGCAAACTTGAGCGTTAACGTTATTCGGCGAGCAGCCAAGACAAGAATAATTATCGGCTGTTAGTTGTTCTCTAGCGCCTCTAAATCGCATTGGAAGCGCTTTACCCTTACCGTTGATCCGAATCGTAGAGCTTCCCAGACAGGCCATCTAGGCTCAATTCAAAGTTTGGCAGGAGCGATCACCATGCCATCAGCGGATGACTCTACCCAGCAAGTGCGCAAAGAAACTCGCCTGTTCTTTTTTCTGATTGTTGTTCTTTTTCCAGTGCTGTCGGTGGCGATAGTGGGTGGTTACGGTTTCTTTGTCTGGTTTCTGCAAATGCTGCTTGGCCCTCCCGGACCACCCAATTGATTGTTGTCCCTCTTAGTGGCATGACGGGGAGTATTGATCATGGAAAAGACGCTGCATATTGCCAGTCTGGTAGTGCTTGCTCGTCCTGAGTTGTTCAAGGCGGTGAAGGCCAATTTACGTTTGCTCAATGGCGTTGAACTGCATCAGGAAAGTCCCGCCGGCAAACTGGTGGTGGTGCTGGAGATGGAAAAAGAAAGCGAGATTTCCCAGCGCATAAACCAGATCAACAACTTGCCGGGTGTGCTCAATGCCTCCCTCGTTTATCACGAGATTCTCGATGTGACGGGAGAAAGCACATGCCTATGACGCGGCGAGAATTTGTCAAAGCCCAGGCTGCCGGGATTGCTGCGGCGGCTGCGGGACTTCCGGTATTTACCTCTGCCAGTAATCTCATCACCGAAGAAGACCGGGTGGCCCTGGACTGGAACAAGGCACCCTGCCGTTTTTGCGGTACCGGGTGCAGCGTGATGGTGGCGACCAAGGACAATCGGGTGGTCGCCACTCACGGTGATGTGAAAGCCGAGGTCAATCGCGGGCTGAACTGCGTCAAAGGCTACTTCTTGTCAAAGATCATGTACGGCGTTGATCGCCTGACTCAGCCACTGTTGCGCATGACCAACGGGCAGTATGACAAGCAGGGCGAGTTTCAGCCGGTGTCCTGGGATCAAGCGTTTGATGTGATGGAATTGAAGTTTAAGGAGGCGATAAAAAACAAAGGGGCCGAATCAATCGCCATGTTCGGTTCTGGCCAGTGGACTGTCTGGGAAGGGTATGCGGCCAACAAGTTGATGAAGGCCGGGTTTCGCTCAAATAACATTGATCCCAATGCACGTCATTGCATGGCGTCTGCGGTCATGGGGTTTATGCGTACGTTCGGTATCGATGAGCCGATGGGCTGTTATGACGATATCGAAGTCACCGACGCGTTCGTGTTGTGGGGTTCAAACATGGCGGAGATGCATCCGATTCTTTGGAGTCGGGTGACGGATCGCCGATTGAGCCAGCCCAACGTCAAGGTCGCGGTGCTTTCTACCTTCGAGCATCGCAGTTTTGAGTTGGCCGACATTCCCATGGTGTTCAAGCCACAGACTGACCTGTTTATCCTCAACTACATTGCCAATCACATTATTGAAAGCGGCTCGGTCAACAAGGACTTTGTCAGCAAGCACACTAAGTTCGCCAAAGGTACGGATGACATCGGCTACGGCCTGCGTGCCGATAATCCGCTGGAGATGAAGGCGCGCAATGCCGCCAAGGCGAATACCTGGACCGATATCGATTTTGAGCAATTCGCGGCGTTCGTAAAACCTTACACGCTTGAGCGCACGGCCAAGGAAACCGGCGTTCCGGCCGAGCGCCTCAAGGCGTTGGCCGAACTGTATGCCGACCCCAAGCGCAAAGTGGTTTCGTTCTGGACCATGGGCTTCAACCAGCACACGCGTGGCGTGTGGGCCAATAACCTGATTTACAACATCCACCTGTTGACCGGAAAGATCAGCGAGCCGGGCAACAGTCCATTCTCCCTGACGGGCCAGCCTTCGGCCTGCGGGACGGCGCGCGAAGTGGGCACGTTCTCCCATCGCTTGCCCGCCGACCTGGTGGTCACCAACCCGGCGCATCGCGCCAAGGCCGAGCAGATCTGGAAAGTGCCGCCGGGCACCATCAATGAAAAGGTCGGGTTTCACGCCGTGCAGCAGAGCCGCATGCTCAAGGACGGTGTGCTCAACGTGTATTGGACGATGGCCAGCAACAACATGCAGGCCGGCCCCAACATCATGCAGGAAGTGTTGCCGGGCTGGCGCAACCCCGAGAACTTTGTGGTGGTCTCGGACGTGTACCCCACGGTCTCCGCCCAAGCGGCCGATCTGATTCTGCCCACCGCGATGTGGGTCGAGAAAGAGGGCGCTTATGGCAATGCGGAGCGGCGTACGCAGTTCTGGCATCAGTTGGTTTCGGCGCCGGGTGAGGCCAAGTCTGATCTGTGGCAACTGGTCGAGTTTTCCAAGCGCTTTAAAACCGATGAGGTCTGGTCGGCAGAGGTGTTGACCACGTCACCGCAGTACAAGGGCAAGACCCTGTATGAGGTGCTGTTCAAGAACGGTCAGGTCGATCAGTTCCCACTGGATCAGATGGCGGCGGGTTATCAAAACGACGAAGCCCGGGATTTTGGCTTTTACCTGCAAAAAGGGCTGTTCGAAGAATATGCCCAGTTCGGCCGTGGCCACGGTCATGACCTTGCCCCGTTTGATCGCTATCACACCGAACGTGGATTGCGCTGGCCCGTCGTCGAGGGCAAGGAAACACTCTGGCGTTTCCGGGAGGGGTATGACCCTTACGTGGAGAAGGGCAGCGGTGTGCAGTTTTATGGCTATCCCGACAAGAAAGCGATCATCTTCGCGCTTCCTTACGAGCCGCCAGCAGAGTCCCCGGACGCGGACTTCCCGTTCTGGCTCAGCACCGGCCGGGTCCTTGAGCACTGGCACACCGGGACCATGACGCAGCGCGTAGAGGAACTCTATAAAGCGGTCCCCGACGCCTTGGTCTACATGCATCCGGCGGATGCGAAAGCCTTGAATGCCCGCCGTGGCAGCGAAGTGAAACTGATCAGTCGGCGCGGTGAGATGCGTGCGCGCATCGAAACCCGAGGGCGTAACAAGCCACCCGAAGGCCTGGTGTTTGTACCGTTCTTCGATGCCAACAGGCTGATCAACAAAGTCACGCTCGATGCGACGGACCCTATCTCCAAACAAACTGATTACAAAAAATGCGCGATCAGGATTGAAGTGATCAAGACGGCATAAGGAGAGCTCTGATGAATTGTCGTTCGCTGTCCTTGCTTGCTGCTCTGCTGGTTGGGTTGCCAGCGGCATTCGCGGCGCAGCCGGGTTACCCGCTGGACGCCCCGGCGCCGGATGGTCGGCGACCCGGAGGGACCTTGACGCAGGAGTTCCCGGCCCCGCCGATAGCTGAAGACGAGAACAAGGACCTCAAGCGCGAGCGCAATTATCCCGAGCAACCGCCCACCATCCCGCACAGCACTCGGGGATACCGCATCGACAAGAACAGCAACAAGTGCCTGTCTTGTCATAGCCGCGCCAACAGCGCTCGCACTCAGGCGCCGATGATCAGCATCACCCACTACATGGACCGTGATGGTCAGGCGCTGGCCGCGGTATCGCCACGCCGGTATTTCTGCAATCAGTGCCATGTGCCGCAAAAAGACGTGAAACCTCTGGTGAACAACAGCTTCAAGAACATTGACCAGGTGCTGCAAGACGAAATCAACGGCCAGTCGAAACCCTGAGGAGAGGACATGAAATCGTTGCTTGCCCTGCTCAAGGATTATTGGGGTGTTCTGCGTCGGCCCAGTGTGCATTACAGCCTGGGCTTCCTGACGCTCGGCGGGTTTATTGCCGGGGTGATTTTCTGGGGCGGTTTCAACACCGCGCTGGAAGCGACCAATACCGAGAAGTTCTGTATTTCCTGCCATGAAATGCGCGACAACGTTTTTGTCGAGTTGCAGGAAACCATTCACTACACCAATCGCTCCGGCGTTCGAGCCACGTGCCCGGACTGCCATGTTCCCCATGAATGGACGCACAAGATTGCCCGCAAGATGCAGGCCTCCAAGGAAGTGTGGGGCAAGGTGTTCGGCACGATCGATACCCGTGAAAAGTTTCTCGATATGCGGCGTGAGTTGGCCGAACACGAGTGGGGGCGGCTCAAGGCCAACGACTCCCGGGAGTGCCGCAATTGCCATAACTTCGAATTCATGGATTTCACCCGTCAGGGCAAACGCGCCGCCAATATGCACTCCACGTCACTGGCCAGCGGCCAGGCGACGTGTATCGACTGCCACAAGGGCATTGCCCACCAGTTGCCCGACATGAGCGGAGTCAAAGGCTGGTAGCAAATCCGGCCGAGGGCTTTCACCGTATTGCCGCGAAGCGGCATATCCGCGCCGGTTTTTCGACTTTGACACAATCCGTCAGCCTCCCCTGATAACCCTCAAGCCCAGTGTTTTAAAGGGCTTTGAGCCTCTGCGTGCAAGTTGGTCTGCAAATTGCTACAGCCTGCGAAGTACAGCGGTGGGCGGCAAACGTCCGGCATGCAGAGGAAAGAGTGTGGACAAGTACCTTTATGTGGCAATGACCGGCGCCAGCCAGAATGCACTGGCGCAGAAGGCTCATGCCAACAACCTGGCAAACATCTCCACCAACGGTTTTCAGAAGGACCTGGAACAGGCCCGTTCGATGCCGGTGTTTGGTGACAGCTTTCCGGCGCGTGCGTTTGCCATGACCGAACGCCCGGCCACCGACTTCTCCCCTGGCTCGCTGGTCGAGACCGGCCGCGACCTCGATGTCGCCGTGCAAGGCAATGGCTGGATCGCCGTGCAGAACCCTGGGGGTCAAGAAACCTACGTGCGCACTGGCAGCCTGAACGTGGACGCCCTGGGCGTGCTGCGGGCTGGCAACGGTATGCCGGTGATGGGCAATGGCGGACCGATCGCCGTGCCGCCCGAGCAGCAAATCGAGGTGGGCGAGGACGGCACCATCAGCATCCGTGCGATGGGCGAAGGCCCGCGCGTGATGGCTGAAGTCGACCGCATCAAGCTGGTCAACCCGGACATGAAGAACATGACCAAAGGCCTGGATGGTTCGATCCACACCAAGGACGGCAAGCCGGCGCAAGCCGACTCCGGCGTCAAACTGGTGTCCGGGTTCCTGGAGTCGAGCAACGTCAACGCCGTGGAAGAAATGACCTCGGTGTTGGCTTTGTCGAAGCAGTTCGAGCTGCACATCAAGATGATGAACACCGCCAAAGACGATGACCAGGCCATGGCTCGGGTCTTGCAGATCAGCTAATTATCAGAACGTCGCGCCGTAAAACAGGCGCACGAGGAGAATCGAATGCTTCCGGCTCTATGGGTTGCCAAAACAGGTCTGTCCGCCCAGGACACCAACCTGACCACCATTTCCAACAACCTGGCCAACGTGTCGACCACGGGTTTCAAACGTGATCGTGCCGAATTCCAGGACTTGCTCTATCAGATCAAGCGCCAGCCAGGCGCCCAGTCGACCCAGGACAGCGAACTGCCGTCGGGTCTGCAAGTGGGTACCGGTGTGCGCATCGTCGGCACCCAGAAAAACTTCACCGCCGGCAGCCTGCAAACCACCGAGCAGCCACTTGACCTGGCGGTCGACGGTCGCGGTTTCTTCCAGATCCTGCAGCCGGACGGCACCACGTCTTACACCCGCGACGGTACGTTCCACCTCGACTCCAACGGTCAGGTCGTGAACGCCAGCGGCTTCGCCCTTGAGCCAGCCATTGTCATTCCCAGCAACGCGCAGACCTTCACGGTCGGTCGCGACGGCACCGTGTCCATCACCGTTCCGGGTAACCCGGCCAACCAGGTGATCGGCAACCTGCAAACCGCCGACTTCATCAACCCGGCCGGTCTGCAAGCAGTGGGCAACAACCTGTTCCTGGAAACCGCTGCTTCCGGCGCACCGCAAGTCGGTACCCCGGGCCTGAACGGTTTCGGTACCACGCTGCAGAACACCCTGGAAACGTCCAACGTCAGCACTGTTGAAGAGATGGTCAACATGATCACCACTCAGCGTGCTTACGAGATGAACTCCAAGGTGATCTCCACCGCCGACCAGATGCTCTCGTTCGTAACGCAGAATCTGTAATCAAGTCTATGAGGCGGCCATGAGGTCGCCTGCAACACCGTGAGGTAGGGTCATGAATCGCTTTGTATCTGTTCTGGCACTGAGTGGGGCTGTTGTGCTCGCGGGCTGCGTCCCAACGACGCCCAAGCCCAATGACCCTTATTACGCCCCGGTGTTGCCGCGCACGCCGTTGCCGGCGGCCGCGAACAATGGCTCGATTTATCAGGCCGGTTTCGAACAGAACCTGTACAGCGACCGCAAGGCGTTCCGGGTGGGTGACATCATCACCATCACGCTGAACGAGAAGACCCAGGCCAGCAAAAACGCCAACTCGCAAATTGGCAAGAACAGCAAAACCAGCATCGGCCTGAGTTCGCTGTTCGGCTCTACCCCCAACACCAACAACCCGTTTGGCAGTGGTGACTTGAGCCTGGACGCCAGCTATGAAGGCGACCGCGCGACCAAGGGTGACAGCAAGGCGGCGCAGGGCAACACCCTGACCGGCTCTATCACCGTGACCGTTGCCGACGTGTTGCCTAACGGCATCATCGCCGTGCGTGGCGAGAAGTGGATGACCCTTAACACGGGCGATGAACTGGTGCGGATTGCCGGACTGGTGCGCGCCGATGACATCTCGACCGATAACACTGTGTCGTCGACCCGTGTTGCCGATGCGCGCATCACCTACTCGGGCACCGGTTCGTTTGCCGATGCGAGTCAGCCAGGCTGGTTCGACCGTTTCTTCCTCAGCCCGCTGTTCCCTTTCTAGGTGGCTACGTTGAATTTCAAAAGTCTTATGGTGGCTGCGTTTTTGCTGTCGGCAGCCTTCAACGTTCAAGCCGAGCGGCTGAAGGACATCGCCAGTATTTCCGGCGTACGCTCCAACCAATTGATCGGTTACGGTCTGGTGGTGGGGCTTAACGGCACCGGTGACCAGACAACGCAAACCCCGTTCACCCTGCAGACCTTCAACAACATGCTCTCTCAGTTCGGCATCAAGGTGCCGCCGGGTTCGGGCAACGTGCAGTTGAAGAACGTGGCCGCGGTATCGATCAGCGCGGACCTGCCGCCGTTTGCCAAGCCGGGTCAGCAAGTCGATATCACCGTGTCGTCCATCGGTAACTCCAAGAGTCTGCGCGGCGGTACCCTGTTGCTGACGCCGCTCAAGGGTATCGACGGCAACGTCTATGCCATCGCCCAGGGCAACCTGGTGGTGGGCGGTTTTGATGCCGAAGGCCGTGACGGTTCGAAGATCACCGTCAACGTTCCGTCGGCCGGTCGTATCCCTGGTGGTGCGTCGGTCGAGCGTTCAGTGCCGAGCGGTTTCAACCAGGGCAACAGCCTGACGCTGAACCTCAACCGTTCGGACTTCACCACCGCCAAGCGCATCGTCGACAAGATCAACAACATGCTCGGCCCGGGCGTTGCCCAGGCCATCGACGGCGGTTCGATCCGCGTCAGCGCACCGCTTGATCCAAGTCAGCGGGTCGACTACCTGTCGCTCCTGGAAAACCTTGAAGTCGATCCGGGGCAGGCGGTGGCGAAAGTCATCATCAACTCGCGTACCGGCACCATCGTGATCGGCCAGAACGTCAAGGTTTCGCCGGCCGCCGTGACGCACGGCAGCCTGACCGTGACCATTACCGAAGACCCGATTGTCAGCCAGCCCGGCCCTCTGTCCAATGGTCAGACGGCGGTTGTGCCGCGCTCGCGGGTTAACGCACAGCAAGAAGCCAAGCCGATGTTCAAGTTCGGCCCGGGCACCACTCTCGACGAAATCGTGCGTGCGGTGAACCAGGTCGGCGCGGCACCGGGCGACTTGATGGCGATCCTCGAAGCACTGAAACAGGCTGGCGCATTGCAAGCCGACCTGATCGTGATCTAAGGGACCGTCGTCATGGATATGCGCAAGAGCGGTCTGGTCAGCAGTAGCGACTCCGGTTCCTATTCGGACTTGAATCGCTTGAACCAGCTCAAGGTGGGCGACAAGAACAGTGACGGCAACATGCGCAAGGTTGCGCAGGAATTCGAGTCGCTGTTCCTTGGTGAAATGCTCAAGTCCATGCGCTCGGCCACCGAAGCGTTGGGCAAGGACAACCCGCTCAACACGCCGGCGGCCAAGCAGTATCAGGAAATGTACGACCAGCAGTTGGCCATTTCCATGTCCCGTGAGGGCGGTGGTATTGGTCTGGCAGACGTGCTGATGCGTCAGATGTCGAAGAACAAACCACTGGCGCCGGGTGAGGCGGCAGCGGCATCCGCGGCCAAGCAGGAAGCGGCGAAAGCCGCCGTGCCGACGCCGATTGCAGCGGGCACCGTGGCCACCGACGGTCCGCTGTCGCGGCTCAATGGTCAGCGTCCGTTGTGGGCTTCGCGCTCGGTGAAAGCGCCGGCAGGCGAGGGCACGCATCGCAATGACATGGAGCTGATCAATCAGCGTCGTCTGGCCTTGCCACCGAAACTGGCGGATCGCTTGCTCGCCGGTCTGGTGCCTTCGGCAACGACTGCTGCGACCGCCAACAAACCGTTGTTGCCTGAGCGTGGCGTCGCGACGCCTGCGGCAGCGACCGGTGCCGGTCCGCTGTTCAATGGTGACTGGCTGGCCTCGCAAACGGACACGAAATCGAGCGGACGCATGCAGGTTTACGGCCGTGCCATGGCGCAGATTCCCCTGGCACCGCCGAAGAAAGCCTTCAGTTCCGCCGACGAATTCGTCAACACCATGCTGCCGATGGCCAAGGAAGCCGCCGAGCGCATTGGCGTCGATCCGCGTTACCTGGTGGCCCAGGCGGCGCTGGAAACCGGTTGGGGTAAATCGGTCATGCGCGCCCAGGATGGCAGCAGTAGCCACAACCTGTTCGGCATCAAGGCCGGCACCAGTTGGAAGGGCGATTCGGCGCGGGCCATCACCAGTGAATTCAGGAATGGCGAGATGGTCAAGGAGACGGCTGAGTTCCGTTCCTACGACTCGTACAAAGACAGCTTCCATGACCTTGTGACTTTGCTGCAAACCAACAATCGCTATCAAGATGTTGTGAAGTCGGCCGATAACCCAGAACAGTTTGTACGCGAGTTGCAGAAAGCCGGGTATGCAACCGACCCGGATTACGCAAGCAAGATCTCGCAGATAGCCAAGCAGATGACGAGTTACCAAAACTACGCTGCGGCGGGCGCTTCCACCACGCCTCTATAGGCACAAGGCATAAGGTCTGAACCATGAGTTTGCTCAATATCGGGATGTCGGGTCTGGCCGCTGGCCAATCCTCGTTGATGACTACCGGCAATAACATTGCCAACGCCGACACCGCCGGTTATTCGCGTCAGCAAACCGTGCAGAGCAGCAAAGCCTCGAATCAATTCGGCAACGTCTACATCGGCACCGGCACGACCCTGGCCGATGTGCGTCGGGTGTACAACAGCTACCTCGATGCACAACTGCAGACCACCACCTCGCTCAACAGCGATGCGGCCGCGTACGCCGGGCAGATCAGCCCGCTCGATGCCTTGCTGTCGGACAGCGGCACCGGCCTCAACGGCGCGCTGACCAAGTTCTTCGCCTCGGTGCAGAACGTCAACGCCAAGCCGGGTGACGATGCGTCTCGTCAATTGCTGCTCAGCGATGCTCAGGCCTTGAGCGCTCGTTTCAACTCCGTATCCAGCCAGTTGACCGCGCAGAACGCCAGCATCAACGGCAACCTGACGAACATGGCCGACCAGATCAACAAACTGGCCGCCACCGTGGCCCAGATGAACCAGAAAATCTCCGAGGTTTCCAAGGCCGGCGGCATGCCGAACGAGTTGCTCGATGCGCGCAACGAAACCGTGCGTCAGCTCTCCACCTTCACCGGCGCGCAAGTCATCGAGCGCGACGGCAACCTTGATGTGTACCTGGGCAGCGGCCAGCCGCTGGTCATGGGCGGCACCGCCAGCACCCTGCAAGTGGTGCCGAGCCTGGCCGATCCTTCGCGCATGGGCATTCAGCTCAACCGTGGCGGCAGCACTGTCGACATCACCTCGGTGATCACCGGTGGCGAGATTGGCGGTCTGCTGCGCTACCGCAGCACCGTGCTCGATCCTGCCATGAACGAATTGGGGCGCGTGGCGCTGGTCGTCGCCGATCAGATGAACGGCCTCCAGGCCCAGGGCATCGACAAGAACGGTGCGTTCGGTTCGAACCTGTTCAACAGCGTCAACAGTGCCGCACAGATGGCCGATCGCAGTGTTGCCACCGTTGGCAACAGCGCCGGTTCAGGCGACTTCGATGTGAGCATCGAGGACAGCGGCAAACTGACCATCAACGATTACAAAGTCACCTTCACCAGTGGCACCAACTACACCGTACAACGTCTGCCGGACGGCACGTCCATGGGCGCATTCAGCACCCTGACCACGCCACCGCCAGTGATTGACGGCTTCTCGTTGACGCTCAGTGGCGGTACTGCCGCCGCCGGTGATACGTTCAAGATCACCCCGACCCGCAACGCGGCGGCGAACATCAAGACCGAGATGACCGACTCCAAGCGTCTGGCGATCGCGGCACCGTTGAGCGCGGCCATTGCGCCGGGCGGCAGCGGTACCCTGACCATTTCGTCCAGCGGTCAGCCAACCGTGACCACGAAGTTCGACATCTACGACACGGCCACCACCGCACTCATCCAGAACGGCATGAAAACCTCCATGCCGGTCAAAGTGGTGTTCGGTGCCCCGGCGGCCGGCGGTGCCAGCCAGCCTTACCAGTTGCTCGATGCCAAAGGCGTGCAGATCAGCACCGGCACCATCATACCGAACCAGAACAACACCCTGAGCCTGACCGTGCCGCTGCAAGATGGCACGGGTGCGCCGATCATGGATCCGGGCCCACCTGCCGTGCAGCGTACGGTCAGCTTCGACATGACCGTGGCCGGTTCGCCGGCCACTGGCACTGCGGTGGACATCAACATCGCGCAACCAGGCACGATGGATAACCGTAACGGCACCGCACTGGCCGGCTTGCAGACCAAGCAGGTGGTCGACACCGGCTCCGCGAGCAAAGGCATTTCCCTGACCGACGCCTACGGCAAACTGGTCGAGGGTGTGGGCGCCAAAGCTGCTCAGGGCAAGCTCGACAGCGCCGCGACCGGCGCCATCCTGGACAACGCCAAGGGCGCTCGCGATTCGCTGTCCGGTGTCGACCTCGATGAGGAAACCGGCAACCTGGTCAAATACCAGCAGTACTACACCGCCTCTTCGCAGATCATTAAAGCTGCGCAAGAAATCTTCAGCACACTGATCAACAGTCTTTAAGGAGTCGTAGCCCATGCGCATTTCTACCGCCCAGTTTTACGAGTCCTCTGCTGCCAACTATCAGAAGAACTTCTCCAACGTGGTCAAGAGCAGCGAAGAGGCCAGCAGCCTGGTTCGCATCAACACTGCTGCGGATGATCCGGTTGGCGCTTCGCGTTTGTTGCAGCTGGGCCAACAGGCTTCGATGCTCGACCAGTACAAAGCCAACACCAATACCTTGAAGTCGACCCTGGGTCAGACCGAGTCGGTCATGACCAGCATCACCAACGTACTGCAGCGCGCCCAGGAACTGGCGATCGGTGCCGGCAACGCCGGTTACACCGACGCCGACCGTCAGGCCAACGCTTCGGAACTGGGTCAGATCGAAGAGCAGTTGCTGAGCCTGATGAACAGCCAGGACGAGAACGGCAAGTACATCTTCTCCGGCTCCAAGGGCGACACCGTGCCGTTCACCCGCAACGCCGATGGTACCTACAGCTACAACGGCGACCAGGTCACCCTCGATTTGAAAGTCGGCGACACCATGTCGATGGCCACCAATAGCACCGGTTGGGAAGTGTTCCAGCAGGCCGTCAACACCAGCCGCAGCCAGGTCACCATGACCGCGCCGGCCGTGGATGACGGTCGAGTGGTCCTGTCCAATGGCCAGGTGTCGTCGAGCGTGACCTACAACAGCAAGTTCCGTTCGGGCGAGCCGTACACCGTCGATTTCGTCAGCGGCACCCAGTTGAAAATCACCGACTCGGGCGGTAACGACGTGACCGCTGAAGCCAGTCAGGGTGGCGCGTTCAACCCGGCGACCACGGTTGGCCAGACCGTGTCGTTCCGTGGCGTCGACCTGAACCTGAACATCAATCTGGCGGTCGGTGACAACGCAGCCACCGTGCTGCCGGGCCACAGCTTTACGCTTGCGGCCAAGCCTGACACCTTCACGGCAACCCGCAGCCCGGGCAACCCGACAGCCACTCAGGTCACTGGCAGCAGCATCACCAACCCAGTGGCTTATCACGCCAGTTTCCCTACGGGATCGGCAGTGATGAAGTTCACCAGCGCCACGGCGTTCGACCTGTACGCCGCCCCTTTGACCGCCAACAGCCAGCCAGTGTCTTCCGGCACCGTAGCGGCTGGCATCGCCACCGCTTCGGGCGTGAGCTTCACCCTGGCCGGTACGCCGGGCGCGGGCGATCAGTTCAGCGTGGCCGTCAATACCCACGAAACCCAGAACATCCTGGATACCGTGAACCAGTTGAAGACTGCGCTGAATACGCCAATCAGCGGCAATCCGATCCAGGTTCAGAAATTTCAGGCTGCGTTGGCCTCGGGCATCGGCAACCTGGCGAGCGGCAGCGATCAGTTGTCCAGCTCCCTGAGTTCGGTGGGTGGTCGTGGTGCAGCCCTGTCTACCCAGAGCGAAACCAATCAGAGTCTGGTCATGGCCAACACCCAGACCCAGTCGGCGATCCGCGATTCTGATCCAGCCGAAGTCATGACCCGTCTGACCTTGCAGCAAACCATGTTGCAAGCGTCGCAACTGGCTTTCAGCAAGATTGCTCAACTGGGCTTGTTCAACAAAATCTGAGTCTGTGGCTGCCGAGCTACCAGCCGTCTTTTCCTAAGCGGTTCCGCAGCCTCTGCCTGAAAGGGCAGAGGCTCGCCGCTCGAGAGTTCTGTCGTGAATCAACGCCCTCTAGTCAGTATCGTCATCCCTGCCTTCAACCCGCGCTTCTTCAGTCAGGCGCTGGAAAGCTCGCTTGCTCAAACTTACGAGAACGTTGAAATCGTCATTTGTGACGATTCGTCCTCCGCCGAGATTCAGCGCATCGTCGAGTCGTTTGCCGACCCTGCACACACCGTTCGTTACTTGCGCAACCCAAAGCGTCTGGGCCTGCAAAAGAACGTATTGCGCTGCGTCAAGGAAGCTCGAGGCGAGTTCATCAAAGTGCTGTGCGACGACGACCGTCTGTTTGCGCCGAGCATCGAGTTGCAGGCCCGGGTACTGATCGATCATCCCGAGGTCAACCTCGTTTGCGGTCTGCGCATGTTGAGCGATGCCGGTAACTTCATCCTGCCGCCGCGGCTCGATAACTGCCGTTTCACGTATGGTGATGCGTTGCTCAAGGGCGATGACATGTTGGCCATTTTCGAGAACACGACGAAGAATTTCATCGGCAACTTCAGCTCGACCCTGATGCGCCGTGCCGATGTGCTGGAAGTGTTGCCTGCGCTGGTCCAGGAAGGCACCGGTTTTGTCGCGATGCTCGATTTCGCTTTATTCGTGTGCCTGCTGCGACGCGGCAATATGGCGGCGCTCAACACGGTAATGAGCACCGAGCGTATGTACCCGGAACGTCTGAGCAAGACGTCGGAAATGGTCCGCGCCGGCGCTCAGGAACTGGAATGGTTGATTCAAATGCTCACCTCGCGAGGGGGGGAGTCGGCACCGGCCTCGGGTTGGGTGCGCATGGTTGATTTAAACAAGGCTGCTGATGAGCCTCGTCAGTGGGAAGAGTTGTGCGTGGTACGCGTGCTGGGCGGTCGCAACACCGTGGTCAACGGCCGAGTCGGCGGGCAGAGCGACAGCTATGCCGAGTTCTATCGCGAATGGCTGGCAAGCCGCCGATTTACCTCGGCGGAAACGCGGCACATGCCGCAAACAATCAGCCGCTGGGCTGTGCGTCCGAACCTGGTGCCAATCATCATCGACACCGAGTCTGATGGCGTCGCGCTGAAAGCCACGCTGGACAGCCTCGCCACTCAACTCTACGCACCGCAAGCCATCGTGGTGTTGTCCAACACGCCATTCGATGCCGCCGATAACGTGCTGCCATTGCCGCTTGAGGCAAATTGGTCGCGCCAGCTCAATGCTGTGATACCGCAGCTGGAAGGCGCGCACTGGTTCTACTTGCTGCGCGCCGGCGACACGTTGCGTGAGTCGTCACTGGTGGTGCTCGCGGAGCGTATTGCCGGTACGCCGGGCATGCTCTGCGCCTACAGTGACGAAGGCGCGTTGGTGGAAGGGGAGTCCGTGGAGCCGGTGTTCAAGCCAGGCTTCAATCTCGACCTGATGCGTTCCTACCCATACGTCGGGCGCACCCTGGCGTTTGAGCGCCAGCGCTTTTTGGCGGTGGGCGGTTTCGATTCGGCTCATGGCGAATTGGCGCCGCATGATTTGCTCTGGCGGCTGGTGGAAGAGGCCGGGTTGCACACCATTGAGCACATCAGCGAGATTCAGGTGGAGTCGACACAGACCTACGCCGATTGGCTGTCGTTGCCTGAAGTGATCGAAGGCAGTGAGGCGCTGGTCAGCGCGCACCTGACCCGCATCGGTCTCGAACACCGGATTCGCGATCAAGAGCTACCGCTGCTCAAGCGCATCGACTACCTGCACACTCACCGACCTGTGGTCTCGATCATCATTGCGGCGGGCGCCTCGCTGTCCGCCTTGCAACGCTGCACGGAAAGCCTGATCGAGCAGACTACGTACGCCGAATACGAAATCCTGATTGTCGATGAAGGGCGCGGCGATTCGGCGATGGCCGATTGGCTGGGCGCGATGTCTCAGCTGGGCGCCGCGATGTTGCGAGTGCTGCCTTTTGACGGTCGTACCGGTGAAGCGTCCCTGGTCAACTTCGCAGCCAGCCAGGCGCGTGGCGAGTATCTGCTGACGCTCAACCCGCGCAGTGTGATTTGCGCCGGCGACTGGCTCGCCGAACTGCTCAACCACGCCCAGCGTCCGGAAGTCGGCGTGGTCGGCGCGCGCCTGATGAACCCCAGCGGTGCGATTGTCTCCGCCGGTTTGATTCTGGGGCTGGCCGGACCCGCCACCTCGCCGTTCCTTGGCGAACATGTCAGTGCGCGTGGCTACATGCAGCGTCTGCAAGTAGTGCAGAACTGGAGCGCGGTCAGCAGTGATTGCCTGATGGTGCGTAAAGAAGTGTTCGACAGCCTGGGTCGGTTGGATGACGCCGAATTCAATCTGGAACTCGGCGCAACTGATCTGTGCCTCAAGGCGGATAAAAACGGCTACTTGATCGTCTGGACGCCTTTTGCGAGCGTCGTGATTGGGGAGGATGCCCCGCCAGCTGCGTCGCCGGGCGATGTGCAGGCGCTGGTACTTGAACAGGAAATTTTCTACCAAAAGTGGTTGCCGAAAATATCTCGCGATCCGGCCTACAATCCGGCGCTGACACTCGGTGTGTCGAGCTTCAGTCTGGAGCCTTCGCTGCGCAATAACTGGAATCCGTTCTGCCATCGCGACCTGCCGGTGATTCTCGGGTTGCCGGTCAACGAGTCGGCGATCGGGTATTACCGCGTGACAGCACCCCTGGCGGCACTTGAGTCGGCTGGGCGAGTCATTTCACGTGTGGCCTACGAGTCGCCATCGACCGTGGAAATCGAGCGCCTGTCGCCTGACACTATTGTTTTGCAGGGGCGCTACGGGGAAGGCTCGGCGGCAGACATTCTGCGCATGAAGAAATTCTCCAACGCCTTGCGAATTTTCGAGCTGGACGACTACATCGTCAGCACGCCGAAAAAGAACACTCATGCGCGCAACAAGCCGGTCAACACCGAGCAGTTGCTGCGTGAGGGCATTGCCCAATGCGACCGCGTGGTGGTGACTACCCAGGCGCTGGCGGATGCCCTGTCGAGTATGCACAGTGAAATTCGCGTGGTGCCTAACATGCTGCCACCCGAGCCGTGGGCGACGCTGACCAGTCAACGCCGCACGTCGAAAAAACCACGGGTTGGCTGGGGTGGCGGCACCAGCCACACCGGTGATCTGGAAATCATTACCGAGGTGGTCCGCGAGCTGGCCGATGAAGTGGAGTGGGTGTTCTTCGGCATGTGCCCGGACGCCTTGCGCCCGTACGTTCATGAGTTTTATGGCACCATCGATCTACAAAACTACCCGTACAAACTGGCGAGCCTGAATCTCGATCTGGCACTGGCGCCGCTGGAGTTCCATATCTTCAACGATTGCAAAAGTAACCTGCGGTTGTTGGAATATGGCGCGTGCGGTTATCCGGTGATTTGCACGGATACCCGTGCTTATGACGGTTTTTTGCCGTGCACCAAGATTTTGAGCAATAGCACCGATGAGTGGTTGCAGGCGATTCGCATGCATCTGGCTGATCCTGATGCCAGCTATCGCATGGGGGATCAATTGCGTGAGGCGGTGCATCGGGACTTCATGTTGCGGGGGGATAATCTTCAGCATTGGTTGTGGGGGTGGTTGCCGGACTGAGGCTTTTTTTGTCCGTGTACATATCCGTTTCTGCGGTAATGGCGGCTGGCGGTTTCGCTCTTACAGCGACTCACTTTTCCAGACGCCGAAAAGTAAGCAAAAGGCTTCGCCCCGGCGTACGGCACTTCGCTAAGGCTCAGTGTTCCCTCGCTACGGTGTCCATCAGGGGGCATCGCCTACGGTCTGCTTCGCGACGACCTCCTCTCGATGTGTGCGGCTCCGCCGCACGGCGCTACGCGCCTAACCCCCTGATGAACACCTACGCTCGGCCTGCCGAAGGGGCGAAAGATCAAAAGCAGATCAAGATCAAATGCTTCGCGAGCGAGTTCACTCCGACAATGGATCGGTATACGACTTCGCTTTTCACCATTCTGTTTGGGTGTTTAGGCAGATCAAAATCAGTGGCTTTGTGTGTAAGCGTTGGTCTGTGCGTATATCCGTTTCTGCGGTAATGGCGGCTGGCGGTTTCGCTCTTACAGCGACTCACTTTTCCAGACGCCAAAAAGTAAGCAAAAGGCTTCGCCCCGGCGTACGGCACTTCGCTAAGGCTCAGTGTTCCCTCGCTCCGGTATCCATCAGGGGGCATCGCCTACGGTCTGCTTCGCGACGACCTCCTCTCGATGTGTGCGGCTTCGCCGCACGGCGCTACGCGCCTAACCCCCTGATGAACACCTACGCTCGGCCTGCCGAAGGGGCGAAAGATCAAAAGCAGATCAAAATCAAAAGCGAGGCGGCCTATGGGCCGGCCTGAGCTCAGAGCACGCATCTCCGGGTGCGAGTGAGCCTGCTCGCGAAGCTTTTGATTTTGCCGTTGCCGTTGCCGTTGCCGTTGCCGTTGCTTTTGCTTTTGCTTTTGCTTTTGATCTTTTGCCCCTTTCCCAGAGGCCGAACGCAGGCGTTGCGTAGGGGGCACCGCGGCAAGGATGCCGCGGTAGCCGCCCCCGGCCATGGATGGCCGATGGCGGCGGGCCCCCGGAGCAATGCCGGAGTGAGGGCATGCCGAGCCTAAGCGAGGCACCGAATGGAGGGGCAAAAGCCTTTGGTTACTTTGGGCTTTTCCAAAGTGACTCGCTGTAAGAGCGAAACCGCCAGCAGCCGTAACCAAAACAACGGATATGTGCCCAATCCCAAGTTCACCTCCAACTACAAACCTTCACCCCCTCCATCAGTCGCCCACCCCAAGCAATTGGCTCACTTCCTGCAAGTCCCCCGTATATCGCCATAAATCCTTCACCTCAAAGGCGTGAAGGCCCCAGTGGCTGCGGGTTAATGATGTGCATCTGACGGTTCGCCAACCCTTGCGGGGGTGGCCAAGCCGCGTGAAGAGCAAGAGGACAGCGATGAAGGCAGTAATTCTGGCGGGTGGTCTCGGTACGCGGATCAGCGAAGAGTCGCACCTCAAGCCCAAGCCAATGATCGAAATCGGCGGCAAGCCAATTCTTTGGCACATCATGAAACAGTACTCCGCCCACGGGATTCATGACTTCGTGATTTGCCTTGGCTACAAGGGCTACGCGATCAAGGACTTCTTCGCCAACTACTTCCTGCACACCTCCGACGTCACCTTCGACATGTGCAACAACCGCATGGACGTTCACCAGAACTACAGCGAACCGTGGCGCGTGACCCTGATCGACACCGGCGAAGACACCATGACCGGTGGCCGCCTGCGTCGTGCCGCCCGTTACCTGGAAGGCGAGCAAGCGTTCTGCTTCACCTACGGCGATGGTGTCTCGGACCTGAACATTGGCGCTTTGGTGGACTTCCACCTGACCCACGGCAAGCTCGCGACCGTGACCGCCGTGCAGCCACCGGGACGCTACGGCGCCCTGGAGCGTGACGGTGACAGCGTCAAGGGCTTCATTGAAAAACCGCGCGGTGACGGTGGCTGGATCAACGGCGGCTTCTTCGTGCTGTCGCCCAAAGTGCTGCCGTACATCGCCGACGATCAAACCTCCTGGGAAGCCGAGCCCTTGGCCGCGCTGGCCAACGAACAACAGTTGCAAGCGTTCCAGCACGATGGCTTCTGGCATCCGATGGACACCCTGCGCGACAAAAACCACCTCGAGCATCTGTGGCAGAGCGGGGAGGCCCCATGGAAGCAATGGGACTGAGCCAGGACTTCTGGCGCGGCAAGCGGGTTCTGCTGACCGGCCATACCGGCTTCAAGGGCAGTTGGCTGACGTTGTGGCTGCAAAGCCTGGGTGCCGAGGTCAGCGGGTTTTCGCTGGACCCGTCCACCGAGCCCAGCCTGTTTGAACTGGCGCGCGTGCACGAAGGCATCAACGATCAGCGCGGCGACTTGCGCGACCTGGGCGCGTTGCTGGAGCTGATCGCCGAGACCCAACCGGAAATCGTCCTGCACCTGGCGGCCCAGCCGCTGGTGCGCGAAGGTTATCGTGACCCGCTGGGGACTTACTCCAGTAACGTCATGGGTACGCTCAATCTGCTCGAAGCGATCCGTCAGGTTGGCGGTGTGCGCGCCTGCGTGCTGGTGACCACCGACAAGGTCTACGCCAATCAGGAATGGGCGTGGCCGTACCGCGAAAACGAAGCGCTGGGCGGGCATGACCCTTACAGCAGCAGCAAAGCCTGCTGCGAGTTGCTGGCGCAGTCTTACGCGGCTTCGTTCTTCCCGGCTGAAAAATATGCCGAGCATGGTCTGGCCCTGGCCACGGCCCGTGCCGGCAACGTGTTGGGCGGTGGTGATTTTGCACCGGAGCGTTTGATTCCCGATGTGCTCAAGGCCTGGTCCGCTGACGAACCGGTGACCCTGCGCTACCCGCAAGCCGTGCGCCCGTGGCAACACGCGCTGGAGCCGCTGGCCGGTTACCTGCAACTGGCGGCCGGTCTCTACGAACACGGTCCCAAGTTTGCCGGTGCGTGGAACTTCGGCCCGAGTGAAACGGACATGTGCAGCGTCGGCGAAGTCGTCGAATTGCTCGCCGACCGCTGGCCGCAAGCCCGTGGCTTGCGCATCGAACCGAGTGAATTGCATGAGGCGGGCCTGCTGCGCCTGGACAGCAGCCGCGCACGTCAACTGTTGGCCTGGCAACCGCGCTGGTCGTTGCAGCAGTGCCTGACCCACACGCTGGACTGGCACCTGGCCTGGCAAAACGGCGACGACATGCGCGCCATCACCCTGGCTCAGTTGAACCTGTATCGGGGCGCGTTGTGAGCGAGTTTCTGTTAAAGCCATTGCCGCTGGCCGGTCTGTTCAGCGTGCAGCACAAACGCTTCGAGGATGAGCGCGGGCACTTCGCGCGCCTGTTCTGCGAAGGCAGCCTGAGCGCCTTCGGCCAGCCGTTTCATATCCGTCAGATCAACCATTCCTGCACCCGCGAGCGGGGCAGTGTGCGAGGCCTGCATTTTCAAAATGCGAGTGCGCCGGAAGCCAAGCTGATCACCTGCCTGCGTGGCGAAGTCTGGGACGTGGCGGTGGATTTGCGCCCTGATTCCGCGACCTTCCTGCACTGGCATGCCGAGCACTTGCGTGCCGGCGACGGACGCAGCTTGCTGATCCCGGCCGGTTTCGCCCACGGCTTCCAGACCCTGACTGACGATGCCGAATTGCTCTACCTGCACAGCGCCGATTACACGCCTGCGCATGAGGGTGGTTTGAGTGTGAACGATCCACGGCTGGCGATAACCTGGCCGTTGCCTGTCAATAATCTGTCGGCCCGGGATTCCAGCCATCTCTTGCTCGATGAACACTTCGCTGGAGTGCGTGTATGAACTGCCGTGGTTGCGGGACTTCCCTGGCCTTGCCGCTGATCGACCTCGGCACCTCGCCGCCGTCCAACGCTTACGTGCGTGCCGATCAACTTGAGCAAGCCGAGCAATGGGTGCCGCTCAAGGTCGCGGTCTGTCAGCAATGCTGGCTGGTGCAGACCGAGGATTACACCAGCGCCGACAGCCTGTTCGATGCTGAGTACGCCTACTTCAGTTCGTTCTCCACAACCTGGCTGGCCCATGCCGAGCGTTACGTCGCCGAGATGACTGAGCGCTTCGGCCTGACGGCGGACAGCCGCGTGGTGGAAATCGCCGCCAACGACGGTTACCTGTTGCAGTACGTCGCCGGTCGCGGCATCCCGTGCCTGGGCGTTGAGCCGACCCGCAGTACCGCGCAAGCGGCGCGGGAAAAAGGCCTGGAAATTCGTGAACTGTTCTTCGGTCGCGACACCGCATCGCAGCTGGTCAGCGAAGGCTGGTCCGCCGACCTGATGGCCGCCAACAACGTGTTGGCCCATGTCCCGGACATCAATGATTTTCTTGGTGGCTTTGCGACCCTGCTCAAGCCGACCGGTGTGGCGACGTTCGAGTTTCCGCAACTGCTGACGCTGATGGCCGGCCAGCAGTTCGACACGCTCTATCACGAACACTATTCCTACTTGTCACTGACGGCCGTGCAGACCTTGTGCGAGCGCAACGGTTTGCACGTGTTCGACGTCAGTCAGTTGTCGACCCATGGCGGGTCGCTGCGGGTTTTCGTCCAGCGTGCCGATGGCGTGCGTCGCGACGTGCAGCCAGCGGTTGCACAGCAACTGCAAGCCGAACTCACCGCCGGGGTGAAAACCGCCGAGTACTACGCGACCCTCGCGCCCGCCGCTGAACGCATCAAGCACGAACTGCTGCGCTTCCTGTTGCAGGCCAAGGCCGACGGCAAGCGTGTGGTCGGTTATGGCGCCGCCGCCAAGGGCAACACCTTGCTCAATTACGCCGGGGTCAAACCTGACTTGCTGGCGTGGGTGGCCGATGCCAACCCGCACAAGCAGGGCAAGTACTTGCCGGGCAGCCGCATTCCGATTGTGTCGCCGGCGCAGATCGATCTTGAGAAGCCCGATTACGTCCTGGTGCTGCCGTGGAACCTGCTGCACGAAGTCAGTCAGCAACTGGCGCAGGTGCGCCAGTGGGATGGCCGTTTTGTCATCGCCGTGCCTGAGTTGACCGTCCTGTGAAAGTGCTCGTGACCGGTGCCACCGGGTTTGTCGGCCGCCATGTGGTCCAGGCCTTGCTCGCTCGCGGCTGCGAAGTCCGGGCCGTGGCGCGCAACGCCGAGACCGCTGCGGATTTGTCGTGGATCAATGCGGTGGAGTTCATTGCGGCGGATATTCACGCCCCGACACTGAACATCCAGGCACTGACCGATGGCGTCGATGCGGTGGTGCATCTGGCGTGGCCGGGCTTGCCGAACTATCAGGCGCTGTTTCACTTCGAGCACAACCTGATGGCCGATTACCGGTTCATCAAGGGCGCGGTGGAGGCGGGGATCTCGCAAGTATTGGTCACCGGAACGTGTTTCGAATACGGCCTGCAAAGCGGCCCGCTCAGCGAGCAAACCGCACCGCAACCCATCAACCCTTACGGGTTGGCAAAAAATACGCTGCGTGTGTTTTTGCAAAACCTGCAGCAGGTTCAACCGTTCACCCTGCAATGGGCGCGGCTGTTTTACCTGCACGGCGAAGGGCAAAACCCGAACAGTTTGCTCGCCGCGCTGGACCGCGCCATCGACGCGGGCGATGACAGTTTCAACATGTCGGCCGGTGAGCAATTGCGTGATTACCTGGCGATTGAAACCGCTGCCGGTTACCTCGCCGCGATCCTGCAACAGCGCAAATTCGATGGCGTGATCAATTGCGCCAGCGGCCAGCCGATTTCGGTGCGGGCGCTGGTTGAGCAGCGGCTACAGGCGCGCGGTTCATCAATCCGGTTGAACCTCGGTCATTACCCATACCCGACTCACGAACCGATGGCGTTCTGGGGCGTGACGGACCGTTTGCAACAGCTACTGGGAGCAGAGCATGAGGCATGAGTTGTATCGGGTCGCCGACCTGCCGGTGTTGCAAAACCGCACCTTCGCCGACCCCGTGTCAGCCAGGGCTTCGGCCAGCGCCGACATGCTGCTGGTGCAGGACGAAAAGAGCGGGTTGATCTTCAATCAGGCCTTTGATGCCAACAAGCTCAGCTACGACGCCGACTATCAGAACGAGCAGGCGCATTCGGGCCAGTTCCAGAAGCACTTGAACGATGTCGAGGGCATCATTGCCCGCCACTTCAAAGGCCGGGAACTGATCGAAGTCGGCTGCGGCAAGGGCTACTTCCTCGAACTGCTCAAAGGCCTGGGCTACGCCATCACCGGCATCGACCCGGCCTACGAAGGCAGCAACGCCGACGTGATCAAGGCACCGTTCACCCGTGGCCTCGGTCTGGCGGCGGACGCCATCGTGCTGCGCCATGTACTGGAACACATTCAGGACCCGGTGAGTTTCCTCGCCGAGATCGCCGACGCCAATCAGGGCGGGCAGATCTACATCGAAGTGCCGTGCTTCGACTGGATCCTGGAGCACAAAGCCTGGTTCGACCTGTTCTACGAGCACGTCAATTATTTCCGCCTCGATGACCTGCGCCGGATGTTCGGCACCGTGCATGAGGCCGGCCATCTTTTCGGTGGCCAGTACCTGTACATCGTTGCAGACCTTGCAACCTTGCGCCTGACCCCGGAACAACCGGTGCCACGCCTGGACCTGGCTGACGGTTTCACCGCGAGCCTTGAGCGTGCGGTGCACATTGTTCAAGGCGCGCCGCAGCAAGGTTCGGCGATCTGGGGCGCGTCATCCAAAGGCGTGATCTATTCGCTGTTCCTGCAACGGGCCGGCGTGGCGGTGGACCGCGTGGTGGATATCAACCCGGCCAAACAGGGCCGGTATCTGCCCCTCAGTGGCGCGCGGGTTTCCTCACCGCAAGAGGCCATGGATGCACTGCCCGAAGGCGCCAACCTGTTTGTAATGAATTCCAACTACCTCGAAGAGATCAAGCGGATGACCGGTGGACGCTACGTCTATCACGCCGTCGACAGCGCTTCGTTCCAGTGACTATTGAGATTAGAAAAATGACTGACAACACCATCAATAAAGCCTTCGAAGCCGAATGCGCAGAACAAATCGCCGCTCAGGGCGACGACCAGAAACTCACCGGCCTGGCCCAGGATTTCTTCAATCAGTCGGCCAAGCACAAGTACAGCTACCACTTCTCGTGGATGGGCCGTCCGATCATCCAGTTGCCGCAAGACATGATGGCCATGCAGGAAATCATCTGGCAGGTCAAACCAGACCTGGTGATTGAATGCGGCATCGCTCACGGCGGTTCGATCATCTACTACGCCTCGTTGCTGGAACTGCAAGGTCACGGCGAAGTGCTGGGCATTGACCTCGACATTCGCCCGCACAACCGCGAAGCCATCGAAAGCCACCCGATGAGCAAGCGCATCAAGATGATTGAAGGTTCGAGCATCGACGCCGGCATCGCCGCGCAAGTCCGCGCTGCCGCCGAAGGCAAGAAAGTCATTCTGGTCCTCGATTCCAACCACACCCACGATCACGTGCTCGAAGAGCTGCGCCTGTACGCACCACTGGTGTCGGTGGACAGCTACTGCGTGGTCATGGACACCGTGGTTGAAGACATGCCGGCCGACTTCTTCCCGGACCGTCCATGGGGCCCGGGCGACAACCCGAAAACCGCGGTATGGAAATACCTGGAAGAAAACGCTGACTTCGAAATCGACCGTCAGTTGCAGAACAAACTGCTGATCACCGTGGCGCCGGACGGCTACCTGCGTCGCGTTCGTTAATCATTATTGAAAGTAGGTTCTCGGCGTCTGGCCGGTTGTGGGGATAGAAATATGCGCGTTCAAAACACTGCTCGAAATGATGTGGCACCGCTGAATGAACGATTGACGGTGGTGGTGATTTCCCACAACCGCAACGCCTACCTGCGGCGCACCTTGCAGTATTACAGCAGCTATCCCTGCCAGATCCTGGTGCTGGACTCTTCGCTGAAAATCGACGAGAACATCGCCCGTGATTACCCTATGGTTGATTACCGGCATCTGCCGCAATTCACCTATACCGGGTTGCAGGAAAAACTCGCCTTTGGCGTCAATCAGGTCACTACACCGTACATGGTGCTGTCGGCCGACGATGATTTCCTGATTCACGACGCGGTGACCGAGTCCCTGGAGTTTCTGGAAGACAACGCCGACTACGGCATGTGCCACGGCTACGGGATCATGTACCTGGCGCGCGCCACGCAAGTGGATTATTTCCGCCGTGACCGCAAGGGGCCGGAAGATTACTGCTCGGATAACGCCCAAGAGCGCCTGATGCAATTCATGGGGCACTTCCTGCCGCCGTTCTACGCGGTCAGCCGTACCGAGTTGCTGCAGGACTGGCACAACACGTTACTGCCGGGCACCAGCTTCGAGTGGCAGGAAATCGGGCATGCCTATTACATGCTCGCGCGTGCCAAGGCGCGGATCCTGCCGATTCCGTTCGCTGTGCGGGAAATCACTTACGGTGCCACGGAGCACAACACCAACGTACTGACGGTGTTGACGTTCAAGGACGCCAAAACCGTTGCCGACCGCGAGCGCTTTGCCGAGTTTCTGGCGTCGCTACCGACCGGTATGAGCCACAAGACTCTGGCCGAGGGCAAGCAGGTTGCGCTGGACAGTTTCGCCACCATGGCTGACTGCCTGAGTAACACCCGCTCGCTCAAGGGAACGGCCATTTTCAATTCGGCCTGGCATAAAGCCGGCGAAGAGCCGGAGCGTCTGTTTGGTCAACTGCAATTTGTCGAGATGCCGTTCTATAACCAGCCGGTTTTCGATCTGCTGACTGAGTTCGAATTCCTTCTGCACACCATGCCTGCCGCCAATTATCAGTTGCAGGAACTGGAAGGCATTTTGCTCAAACAGCATGAGTTGATGCGCGTTCATCCCAACGATAACGAGCGCACTTTGCGCAGTCGTTTGTGGGAGGCCCTGAGCCTCTATGCGTTCAACCGCACGGTGGTTTCGCGTCTGGTCGAGTCGCTCAAGGGCACAGAAGAAGCGGAAGAAGGCCTCAAGCTGCAAGCCTGGGCAGACCGTCTGGCGTCGGTGCCGGCACAGGACGAACAATCGTTGTTCGAAAACATGCCGTCCGGGCGTCTGCTGAACTGGCTGGAGGCTCGCAACCCGGATGCCAAACAGCTCAAAGTGATTGCGGCGCAGCTGCGCAAACGTAATGGTGGCCCGCAGTTCGGCATCATGCTGTTGGATCTCGATGCGGACATGGTCAAGTTGCAGGCCACCTTCGACAGTCTGGCCGGAGGTCACTGCAAGGCGTTCAAAGTCGTGGTGTTCACCACCGGCGATTTGCCGGCGACCACCACGTCGCGTGACACCGTGCACTTCGTCAAAGTCACGGCCAACAACTACGTCGAACGCCTCAACCAGAGCGTTAACCAGTCCACCGCCGACTGGCTGGTGCTGGCCGAGGCTGGTGATCAGTTCACCGCCAGTGGCCTGCTGCGCGCCAGCCTCGAACTGATGGGTGCCGAAGGCGTTCGTGCGGTGGCGATGGACGAAATCCAGCGCCAGGACAATGGTTCCCTGGTGGATGTGTTCCGTCCGGGCGTCAATCTTGATCTGCTGCAAACCGTGCCGTCGATGATGGCCCGGCACTGGTTGATCCAGCGTGACGTGTTGGTGGGCGCCGGTGGCTACTCGGCTGAATACATGTCGGCGCTGGAGTTCGACCTGCTGTTGCGCCTGATCGAAGACGGCGGGCTCGGTGGCCTGGCGCATCTGGCTGAGCCGCTGCTGATCTGCAATGCACCGTCTGCAGAGGAAAACCCTCACGAGCGTCAAACCCTGACCCGACACCTGACGGCCCGCGGCTACCGCGGTCAAGTCAGCTCCGAGCTGGCGCAGACCTGGCAGATCGATTACCAGCACAGCGAGCGGCCAAAGGTCTCGATCATCCTGCACAGCCAGGACAATTTGGAGACGCTGCAACGCGCCGTGGTCAGCGTGCTGCAACGTACCCGTTACCAGCAGCACGAAATTCTGATCGCCGACAATCACAGTCAGTCCGAAGAACTGGCAGCCTGGCTGTCCAGCCTGGACGGCAAGAGTGATCGCTTGCGCATATTGCGCACCGGTGAACGTCTGAGCGCCTCGGCGCTGCACAACTTCGCGGTCGCTGAAGCCAAGGGCAAGTATGTGGTGTTGATGTCGGCCCAGGTTGAAGTGGTCAACTCCAACTGGCTCGACAGTTTGCTGAACCAGGCCCAGCGTCCGGAAGTCGGGATCGTAGGCGCCAAACTGATGGATTTCCGTGGCGTCACCACGCAAGGCGGTCTGGTGCTGGGCTTTAATGGTGTGGTCGGTTCGGTGTTTGTCGGTGAGCGCAAAGACGCCAAGGGCTACATGAACGGCCACCAGGTCGAGCAGAACTACTCGGCCGTGTCCGGGGCTTGCATGATGATTCGCAAGGATCTGTATGAAGCCGTCGGTGGGCTGGACGAAGAACATTTCGATGAAGCGTTTGCCGACATCGACCTGTGCCTGAAAGCCGCAGACGCCGGTTACCTGATTGTCTGGTGCCCTCAAGCCCAGATGCTGCACCCGGGCCTGTTGCCGGATGCACCGCAAACGGCTGCCGCCCTGCAAGACAAGTGGCGCGCACGCTTCACCCAGGATGTGGCGTACAACCAGAACCTGGCCTTGACCGGCAAGGGCTTTACCCTCGGCGCAGCGTCCAGTGTGAACTGGGCGCAGTTGCTCGCTTAAGCCTGGCTGACAGGTACAAGGACTCAAGGCATGTTTAACGGTAAATCGATTTTCATCTCCGGCGGCACCGGCTCGTTCGGACGCAATTTCATCCGTCGCCTGCTGGAGCAATACCAGCCCAAGCGCGTCGTCGTGTTCTCGCGCGACGAGCTCAAGCAGTACGAAATGCAGCAGACGTTCAATGCCCCGTGCATGCGCTACTTCCTGGGTGACGTGCGCGACGCCGACCGTTTGCGCCAGGCCATGCGCGGCATCGATTACGTGGTGCATGCCGCCGCCCTGAAACAAGTGCCGGCAGCCGAGTACAACCCGACCGAGTGCATCCGCACCAACGTCAACGGCGCAGAAAACATCATCGCCGCAGCGATCGATAACGGCGTGAAAAAAGTCGTGGCGTTGTCCACGGACAAGGCGGCCAGCCCGATCAACCTGTACGGCGCGACCAAGTTGCTGTCGGACAAACTGTTCGTTGCGGCCAACAACATTGCCGGCGAACAGCAAACCCGGTTCGCCGTGGTTCGCTACGGCAACGTTGCCGGTTCGCGGGGCTCGGTGGTGCCGTTTTTCAGCAAGCTGATCAACGAAGGCGCAACCGAACTGCCGATCACCGATGAGCGCATGACCCGCTTCTGGATCACCCTGGATCACGGCGTGCAGTTTGTACTCGACAGCTTCGCGCGCATGCACGGTGGTGAAGTGTTCGTGCCGAAGATCCCGTCGATCCGCATTGTCGATCTGGCGCTGGGCATGGCTGAACACTTGCCGCACAAGCACGTCGGGATTCGACCGGGTGAAAAACTCCATGAGCTGATGGTGCCGCTGGACGACGCGCGGATGACCCTGGAATTCGCCGACCACTACACGATTCAGCCATCAGTGCGCTTCACCAGCGTCGATGTGGATTTTGCCGTGGACAAGCTGGGTGAGCAGGGCAAGCCCGTGAGCGAAGACTTCGAGTACCGCTCTGACACCAATCCACATTTCTTGTCCGTGGGCCAGATCGCTGACCTGCACGCAGAGCTGCCGGCATGATTCCCTACGGTCGGCAAAGCCTCGATCAGGCAGACATCGACGCGGTGGTTGCCGTGTTGCAGTCTGACTGGCTCACGCAAGGGCCGACCATCGAGCGTTTCGAGCAGGCCATGGCCGAACGTTGCCAGGCCGATTTTGCCGTCGCGGTGTGCAACGCCACAGCGGCGCTGCACATTGCCTGTCTGGCGGCAGGGCTTGGGCCGGGTGACCGTTTGTGGACCACGCCGAACACCTTTTTGGCCTCGGCCAACTGCGGCCGTTATTGCGGTGCGGAGGTGGATTTCGTCGACATTGATCCGCTGACCTGGAACCTTGACACCCACGCCCTGAAAGCGAAACTGGAAACCGCTGAAGAGAACAATACGCTGCCTAAAGTGCTGGTGGCGGTAGCGTTCTCGGGTCAAAGCTGTGACATGCGCATGATCGCCGAACTGGCTGAGCGCTACGGTTTTACGGTCATCGAAGACGCTTCCCACGCGGTCGGCGCTTCCTACGCCGGGCGCCCGGTGGGCTGTGGTGAGTTTGCCGCCATGACGGTGTTCAGCTTCCATCCGGTCAAGATCATCACCAGTGCCGAAGGTGGCATGGTGCTGACCAATCGGCCGGAACTGGCCGAACGCTTGCAGCGTCTGCGCAGCCACGGCATGACCCGCGACCCGCAGCATATGACCGAGCCCAGCCACGGCCCCTGGTATTACCAACAAGTGGAACTGGGCTTCAATTACCGAATCACGGACCTGCAAGCAGCGCTGGGTTTGTCTCAGTTGAGCAAGCTCGACGGGTTTATCGAGCGTCGTCGTGAACTGGTGGCGCGTTATGAGCGTTTGCTGGCGCACCTGCCGCTGACCTTGCCCGGTATTCAGCCTGAGGCCGAGTCCGCATGGCATCTGTACGTCGTTCGCTTGCAGACAGATCGGATCAGTCTCAGCCATCGCCAAGTGTTCGAAGGGTTGCGAGCGGCCGGGGTTGGTGTGAACCTGCACTACATACCCGTGCATTTGCAGCCGTACTATCGTGACCTTGGATTTGCCGAGGGTGACTTCCCGCAAGCGGAGCGTTATTACGCCGAGGCCATCAGCCTGCCGCTGTTCCCCTTGCTAAGCGATGAGCAGCAAGATTATGTGGTCGAGCAATTGCGACGATTGACTGAGTAAACACTGCGAAAGCGGCTGATGAGAATGTGTGATGCGTGGACTGACCGAGCAGGAAAAATTCTGGCAGGGCGATTTTGGTAACCAGTACGTTGACCGCAACGTCGGGCAGCCGCTGGTGGCGGCTAACCTGGCGCTGTTTGCCAAGGCACTGACCCGGGCCGGGCGGATCGACAGCCTGGTGGAGCTGGGCACCAATGCCGGCAACAATTTGCAGGCGCTGCGTCAACTGTTGCCCCGGTGCGAGTTGTTTGGTGTGGAGATCAATGCCAGCGCCTGCACCCAGGCCCAGGCGTTGGACATTGCGCAGATCTGGCATGGATCGCTGTTCGACTTCCCCCGGACACGCCGCTATGACCTGACCTTGAGCAAGGGTGTGCTGATTCACTTGGCGCCCGAGCTGCTGCCCGCCGCCTATGCACAGTTGTATGAACTGAGCGAGCGTTACATCCTGATCGCCGAGTACTACAACCCGGCACCGGTGGAGGTGTCTTATCGCGGCAACAGCGGCAAGCTGTTCAAGCGCGATTTCGCCGGTGAAATGCTTGATCGTTACAGCGACCTGCAATTGCTGGACTATGGTTTTGGCTATCATCGCGACCCGCAATTCCCGGTGGATGACATCACTTGGTTTCTTCTGGAAAAACGTCCTTGAACAGCGTCGCGATCATCCCGGCCCGAGGCGGCAGCAAGCGTATCCCGCGCAAGAACCTCAAGCCGTTCGATGGCGTTCCGATGATTGCCCGCTCGATTCAAACCGCGCTCGATTCCGGTTTGTTCACTCAAGTCGTGGTCAGCACTGACGACGAGGAGATTGCCGAGCTGGCCCTGGCGTGCGGCGCTCAGGTGCCATTCATGCGGCCCGCAGAACTGGCTGATGACTACACCGGCACGGCGGCGGTGATTGCTCATGCCTTGCAAGCGTTACAGGGCCTGGATTTTGATTTTGCCTGTTGCATCTACGCCACTGCGCCACTGCTGCAAGCCCGGTTTTTGCAACAAGGGCTGGCGCTTCTGCAGCAGCACCCGGCCAAGTCTTTCGCGTTTTCGGTGTGCGATTTCGGTTTCCCGGTACAGCGTGCTTTAACCGTCGACGACCAAGGGGCCTTGACCGCGTTGTACCCAGAGTTTCGCAACACCCGTTCCCAGGACTTGCCGCCGGCCTATCAGGACGCCGGCCAGTTTTACTGGGGGCGCCGCGAGGCATGGTTGCGGGGCGACACCTTGTACTCGCCACAAAGCTTGCCGGTGATTCTGCCACGCTATCTGGTGCAGGACATCGACACCCCTGAAGACTGGAAACGCGCCGAATATTTGTACGCCGCGTTGAAAGCCGGCGGTGAATTGCAATGAGAGTGCTGATTCGTTCCGACGCCTCGCCGACTATTGGCAGCGGGCATATCGCCCGTTTGTTGCCACTGGCCAGAACCTTGCGCAAGCAGGGGGTGTACGTGGCGTTTGCGTGCCGGCGGCTGCCGGGACATCGGTTGGACATGCTGGCGGGCGAAGGCTTCGAAACCTTTGCGTTGCCCGATCGCTATCCCGATGAAGACCCGCAGCAAGCCATCGAGTCCATGCTGCCGTGGCAGGCCGACATCGACGCGTTGGCGCAGGCACTGGAAAACCAGGCGGTATTCGACTGGATCGTCGTCGATCACTATGGCCTCGACCATCACTGGCAGCGCGCAGCACGGCGCTGGGCGCCCCGGATTGCGGCCGTGGATGACCTCGCGACGCGCACCTACGATGTCGATCTGCTGCTCAATCAAAACCTGTCCGGTACACCTGAGGCTTACGCCTCGCTGCTATCGCCCGGTTGCCAGGCCTTGCTCGGCCCACGGTTTGCGATGCTGCGCGAAGAATTCAGCTGCCCGGCCATCGAGATCAAACCGCAGGCCAAACGCGTGCTGGTGAACTTCGGTGGTTTCGATGCCGCCATGCAGACTCACCATGCGATGTTGGCGCTGACGGATTTCCATGACTTGGAAGTCGATTTTGTTGCCGGTGCCGATAACCCGGCCTGGGAGCCAATGCAGGCGCTGGCGGCCAAGCGTCCGAACTGGCGATTGCACAGTTTCGTCAGCGACTTCTATCGGTTGATGACCGAAGCGGACCTGTTTATCGGAGCCGGTGGCGGCACCAGTTGGGAGCGGGCGGCCCTGGGGCTGCCGACGATTTGCATTGCCGTGTCGAATAATCAGCAGGCCAACGGCGAGGTGATGGCGACGGCGGGCGCCCATGTCTATCTGGGGCCTCGCGAGCAGGTCAGCGTTGAACAGTTGCGTCAGGCCATTGGCTTTGTCGCTGGCAATCAGGGGCTGCGCCAGAGTCTCGCGCAACATTCCCGGCAACTGGTCGATGGCCGGGGCGCGCAACGCGTGGCTGCCGCATTGGCCGGTGCTGTTTTGCAGATGCGCCCGGCGACACCGGCCGATGCCCGGTTGCTGTTCGAGGGGCGCAATGCCGAGGCCGTGCGACGCTGGTCGCTGGAGACCGGGGTCATCGACTGGCAATCGCATCAAAACTGGCTGACCGCCAGCTTGAGCAACGCCCAGCGCTTGTTGTTGATCGCCGAGGCGGATGACGGCCCGGTGGGTGTGCTGCGATATGACCGGCGCGGCGTTGAAGCCGAAGTCTCGATTTATCTGTTTGAAGGCCGTTTCGGGCAGGGCTGGGGCAGGGCGCTGCTGGCGCGGGGCGAAACGTTTGTGAAGGCCCACTGGCCGCCATTGCAGGTGATTACCGCCCAGGTAGTGCCGACCAATCAGCCGTCGCTGAAAGTCTTTCGCGAAGCCGGTTTTACCCAGAGTGCCTGCGCGTTTACGCGCGTATTGAAGGATCACTGCAATGACTAGTTTCAAGATCGGCAACCGCTTGATCGGTGCGGATGCGCCACCCTTCATCATCGCTGAGATGAGTGGTAACCATAACCAGTCGCTGGACATGGCCTTACGCATCGTCGAAGCGGCGGCCAAGGCCGGCGCCCATGCCTTGAAACTGCAAACCTACACCGCTGAAACCATGACCCTGGATTTATCGGAAGGCGAGTTCTTCATCAAGGATCCAAACAGCCTGTGGGCTGGTTCTTCGTTGTATGCGTTGTACGAGAAGGCGCATACGCCGTGGGAATGGCATGCGCCGATTTTCGCCCGGGCCAAAGAGCTGGGGATGCTGGCCTTCTCCACGCCGTTTGATGACACCGCCGTCGACTTCCTTGAAAGCCTCGATGTGCCAGCGTACAAAATCGCCAGTTTTGAAAACACTGACCTGCCGCTGATTCGCCGGGTCGCCGCCACTGGCAAGCCATTGATCATCTCCACCGGCATGGCCAGCATCGCCGAGCTCGATGAAACCGTGCGTGCCGCCCGCGAGGCCGGTTGCAAGGACCTGATTCTGCTCAAGTGCACCAGCACGTATCCGGCGACACCGGCCAACAGCAACGTGCGCACGATTCCTCATCTGCGCGAATTGTTCGGTTGCCAGGTCGGTTTGTCCGATCACTCCATGGGTGTCGGGGTGTCCGTGGCGGCGGTGGCGCTGGGGGCGACAGTGGTGGAGAAACATTTCACCCTCGACCGCGCGGCCGGTGGCGTAGACGCGAGTTTCTCGCTGGAACCGGCCGAACTCGAAAGCCTGGTGATCGAAACGGAACGCGCCTGGCAGGCGATGGGGCAGGTGCATTACGGCGTGACTGACGCCGAGCGCAAATCGCTGGTGTACCGCCGATCGCTGTATGTCACCCAGGACATGGCCGCCGGCGAGCCATTCACCACAGCCAACCTGCGAGCCATCCGTCCTGGCCTGGGGCTGGCCCCCAAACACGCTGAAACCCTTCTGGGCCGCCGCGCCCGCCACGCCATCACGCGTGGAACCCCGCTGGATTGGTCGCTGGTCGAATAACAGCTTATCGGGTTGATTCGGCAAATTAGCGTGACCTGCGAGTCATAACGCGCATCTTCACTGTATTGTATTAATCGGGAAGGTGGCGCCTGGCCTGCTTTTTGGCCCAGTGACAGCCTTTTATTCTTCCCGCCGTCGCCTTTTCGGGGCGACGTATTTCTCTGCTTGTCGGCGCCCCTCGAATCATTACGAGCGGTGGTATTGGGCTGTTTATTATTGGGAAGCCGTAATGATTGGCATAAAGAGCATTGCGAGCTACGTTCCTGTAGCCGGCATAGACAATTACGCACAAGGTGCAAAATTCGAGAAGGATGAAGAGTTCATCCTCGGCAAAATCGGTTCGGCTTTCTTGCCGCGCAAAGGCGACGGGCAAGAGACTTCGGACCTGTGCGTCGAAGCTGCCAACGCGCTGTTCGCCAATAACCCTGATTTGAAACGTGAAGCGATCGACGCGCTGATCGTGGTCACCCAGAACGGTGACGAAGAAGGCCTGCCACACACGGCGGCCATCGTTCAGGACAAATTGGGCCTGCCAACGACTGTGGCAGCGTTCGATATTTCCCTGGGCTGCTCCGGCTACGTCTATGGCATCTACGCGATCAAGGGCTTCATGGAAGCTGCGGGCCTGAAGAATGGCTTGCTGATCACCGCCGATCCGTACTCCAAGATCGTCGACCCGGAAGACCGTAACACCACCATGCTGTTCGGCGATGCCGCCACCGCGACCTGGATGGGCGAAAACGCCCCCTGGCAGTTGGGCAAGGCCAAGTTCGGCACCGACGGTTCTGGTGCTCCGCACCTGAAAGTGACCGATGGCGTGTTCTTCATGAACGGTCGTCAGGTGTTCAACTTTGCGTTGCTCAAAGTTCCGGCGCATTTGCATGAGCTGCTGACCGATTCGCAACTGACCGCCGACGACATCGATGCCTTCTGCATTCACCAGGGCAGTGCGGCGATTGTCGACGCCGTGGCACGCCGCTTCGAAGGCGAGCCGGAGAAGTTCATCAAGGACATGGTCGAGACCGGCAATACCGTGTCGTCGAGCATTCCGTTGCTGCTGGAAAAACATGTACTGGATTCCAGCTGGAAGCGTGTCGCACTGAGTGGTTTCGGTGTTGGATTGTCATGGGGTTCGGCGATTCTTTATCGCCCGTGACGGCGGCGCTTCAGTCATAGAAAGCCAGACACAAAAATAGCGCTCAAGGTGTAATCTTGAGCGCTATTTTTTTGCCCGAACGAAAAGCGAGGCTGCATGAGCGAGTTCTTTGAGCGCAACGTCGACGTCATCCAGCAGCGTTGGCCGGCACTGGCTGTGCGTTTGCTGGTTGAAGACACGAGCCTGTTGCAGGCTGATCTGGTGGAAGGCCTGGGTTCGACGTTGAGCATCAACGGCATTCAATTGACCAGCCGCCACGATCGCACTCGCGAGGCCAGGGTCCAGGCCGATAGCTTGCCCGTCGACAGTGCGGTGCTGCATGTCTACGGCACCGGGCTTGGCGATCTGCAGGTCGAGTTGCTTGAGCGCGCCAGTCTGCAGCGATTGTACGTGCACATTCTCAATGGTGCGGTGTTTGCGCTGGTGTTGCAGTTGCTCGAACAACATCAATGGCTCAGCGACCCTCGCGTCGAGCTGTTGTATGCCGGCGACCTGGCGGAAATCCAACTGCCGTTTTTTGCCTTGCCGTCCGAGCTGGTGCTGGCGGATGACTTCAATGCCAAGATCCGCGACCGGTTGATCAGCGAAACTCATCTGACGTTCAATAATCGTGAGTTCAATCCGCAGTCGCCTGAGATCATCGAACGCTTGCAGGCCTGTTTGCCGCTCGCGACCGCCGATGCCGACGTGGCTGAACTGTTTGGCTCGCAAGCGGGGCGGGAGGTCTTTGTGATTGCCACCGGCCCAAGCCTGGAGCAGCACTTCGATACGTTGCGCGCGATTCGCGGGCAGGAAGGACGGCCGTTGTTCATTTGCGTCGATACAGCTTACCGACCCTTGCTTAAACACGGGATTCACCCGGATATAGTGGTCAGCATCGATCAACGCATCTCGGCTCGCCATCTGCCTTCTGAAGATTCGGCCGGCATTCGCCTGGTGTACATGCCCATGCTGGACCCGTTGGTACTTCAAGCCTGGCAGGGGGCGCGGTATGCCGCTTACTCCACCAGCCCCATCTACCAATCGTTGCGCGAACAATTGCCCAAGGGCGAGTTGTATGTCGGTGGCAGCGTGATTCATCCGGCGGCAGACCTGGCGGTGAAAATGGGAGCGGCGCAGATCACGCTGTTTGGCGCCGATTTCGCCTTCCCCGGCGACAAGACCCACGCCGGCTGGAACGATGGCGATCTGGGGCCGCAACTGGGCGCGGCCAAGCACTGGGTGCTGGATGGTCACGGTCAGCGGATCAAGACGCAGCTCAACTTCCGCAGCTACTTGTGTGAGCTGGAGCGGTTTATTGCCGGCCATCCGCAGGTGCGCTTCTATAACAGCAGCCGGGCAGGGGCGATTATCGTCGGGACCACGTTTCATCCGGAGTTTGCGTCATGAGCGTTCGTGAGTCTTTCATTGCCAAGGCGCAACACTGCGCCACCTTGTTCCGTCTGGGGAGTGACGTCGAAGCCGGAATAGAGATGACCGACCTGGTCGGTGAGGTCCACCCGGCATTCGATTCGGCGTCGCAGCAAGCGCAGCAGCAGTGGGTATCTCTGCTCGGCCAGCTGTCTGCGTGTCAGGAAGCGCAGAACTGGCTCGCGCTGGCCGATTATCTGGAATACGAACTGGTCGAGTTGTTGACCGAAAGCCTGTCCATTTAAGCAATTTTCTCTTCTTTCGGTGCCGGCGAACGCTCGCCAATCTGTCGCCGACGTTTCCCTGGCGTCATTTTTTCGCAATCAAATCGTTGCCAACCCCTTGATTTGTGGGGGGTGGCAACGTGATGGCAAATATTTTTGAAAATCCCCTAAAGCAAGTTGCGTTGGCGACGATAACTATTACGAAGGTTCTCTAGGCCATACCCGGCGGTTGCCAGGGCCGGAAGCCGCAGTACCCAACCAACGAGGAATTCGTCATGGCTTTAACTGTAAACACCAACACCACGTCGTTGAACGTTCAGAAAAACCTGAACCGCGCTTCCGATGCCCTGTCGACTTCGATGTCCCGCCTGTCTTCCGGCCTGAAAATCAACAGCGCTAAAGACGACGCCGCCGGCCTGCAGATCGCTACCCGTATGACCTCGCAAATCCGCGGTCAGAACATGGCGATCAAAAACGCCAACGACGGTATCTCGATCGCTCAGACCGCTGAAGGCGCGATGCAGGAATCGACCAACATTCTGCAGCGTATGCGTGAACTGGCTGTTCAGGCACGAAACGACTCGAACGGTACTGCTGACCGCACCGCTCTGAACAAAGAGTTCATGGCTCTGTCGGACGAAGTGACTCGTATCGCCCAGTCGACCAACCTGAACGGCAAAAACCTGATCGACGGCACCGCCGGCACCATGACCTTCCAGGTTGGTTCCAACAGCGGTACTGCTAACCAGATCACTCTGACTCTGGCCAGCGGCTTCGACGCAACAACTCTGTCCGTTAACTCGGCTGCCCTGCAGATCACTGGTAACAGCTCGGCTACTGCTCAGGCTTCGTTCACCGCTGCTGTGACCAAGATCGACGCTGCTCTGGCAACAATCAACGCCAGCCGTGCTGACCTGGGTGCTGCACAAAACCGTCTGACCAGCACCATCTCCAACCTGCAGAACATCAACGAAAACGCCGAAGCTGCTCGTGGTCGCGTACAAGACACCGACTTCGCTTCTGAAACTGCACAGCTGACCAAGCAACAAACTCTGCAACAAGCTTCCACCGCAGTTCTGGCTCAGGCCAACCAACTGCCATCCGCTGTACTGAAACTGCTTCAGTAATAGCTGATTGAGTTTTGGCGAGGGGTGCGCGCTGTTGGCGCCCTCTCGCTTTTTCACTTTTAGAGGTGATGGACATGGATATGAGCGTGAAGCTGAACTTGTCTTATCCGGCGGCCAAGCAGGCGACGACCGTTGCCGATAAGCCTGCGGAAAAGCCTCGAGCGGAGCCCGCGAAAGTGGTCGACGTCAAGGGCGCGCGCCAGACTGCCCAGACTGAACAGGACAAGCTGAAGATGGCTGTCCAGGAAATTGAAAAGTTCGTTCAGTCGGTCAAGCGTAACCTGGAATTCTCGATTGATGAGCCTTCCGGGCAAGTGGTTGTGAAAGTCATTGCCAGTGAGTCGGGTGAGGTGGTTCGCCAGATCCCCAACGAAGAAGTCCTGAAGCTGGCCAATAGTTTGAATGATGCAAGCAGCTTGTTGTTCAGCGCTAAAGCCTGACAGCTGGCACGAATTTTGTTGCTATGTTCTTTTGGGCGTTGTAGTGGTCAAAAGACCGGCGACACACTGAAGGGAGTTCCACATGGCAAGTCCAATTTTACCGGGCACGGGTTTAGGTTCAGGTATTGATACCGGTGCTATCGTCAAGGCCTTGGTGAACGCTGACAAAGCGGCCAAGCAAGGTCAGATCGACCGTGGGACCACTACCAATACCGCGAGCATCTCTGGGATCGGTACCCTGAAGTCGCTTCTGGCCACGTTCCAGAAAGCGCTCGCCGATCTGGGCAGCACGACAACCCCTCAGTTCACGGGGTATGCGGCCACGTCGTCCGACGCCAAGGTGCTGACCGCCACGTCCAGTAACACGGCTGTTGCCGGCAACTACGTCGTCAACGTCACCAGTCTTGCCACTGCGTCCAAAGTAGCCTCTGCGGCATTTGCCGGCGGTGCGACCAGTGCGATCACTCCGGGCACGCTGACCATTACTCAGAACGGCACCAGCTACCCTGTTACCGTCGGTGCGGGCGCCACGCTGCAATCGGTGCGTGACTCGATCAACAGCCAGTACCAGGCCAGTGGTCTGAGCGCCAACATCGTGACCGACAGTTTCGGTTCCCGCCTGGTGTTGGGCTCCACCACGACCGGTGCAGGTTCTGATATCTCTGCCAGCGGCATTGCGGAACTGGCAATCAACGGGTCGCTCCCAATGGGCGCCACCCCGACGGCGACGTCTTCGGGTGCCATTAGTGCCCTTGCCAAGGATGCGGTGTTCTCGGTCGACGGTCTGGCAATGACCAGCAAGTCCAATACCATCGACAAGACGATCTCTGGTCTGAGTCTGAACCTGGTCGCCGTAGGTACATCGACTGTAACCGTCGCTTCCAACAACGATGGTCTGAAAGCGTCGATCCAGAAGTTTGTCGACGCCTACAACGCAGTCGCCAACGCTGTGACCTCGCTGACCAAGCCGTCCCTGGACGACGATGGCAAGCCAACCGTACCGGCTGCGCTGACCGGTGACCCGATGCCTCGTGCCCTGTTGGCGGCCATTCGTGGTCCATTGTCCCAGACCGGTGCCGGCGACAAGCTGACTGTTCTGTCGCAGCTGGGGATCAACACCGACCAGAAAACCGGTGCGTTGACCTTTGATGGCACCAAGTTCACCGCTGCCATGAACGACAAGAAGCTTGGTGGCGAGGTTCAGACCCTGTTTACCGGTACTAACGGTCTGCTTGAGCGCATGAACAATGTGATCAAGCCCTACACCGATACCGGTGGCATTATCGACACACGCACCGCCAACCTGAATAAAACCAAAACCAAGCTGACCGCCGATCAGGCTGATTTGGATCGTCGAGTCGAAACGCTGACCGCTCTATTGACTAAAAAGTACAACGACATGGATTCCCTCGTTGGTAAATTGAAGGCGACAGCCAGCAATATCACCAGCATGTTCGATGCCATGGCTGCTCAGCAGAAGAACTCGTAACACCCAAAACGCCAAAAGCCCGGCAGCGTTTTCAAGCGCTCCGGGCTTTTTGCATTTGAATCTAAAGTTTTTTGACGCGTCGTCGATACACTGGTTAGACGAACACAGAATTTTGATGAGGTACAACATGAATCCAATGTTAGCCCTTCGCCAGTACCAGAAGATTGGCGCTCAAGCGCAAACTTCCGAAGCCAGTCCTCATCGACTGGTGCAGATGCTGATGGAAGGTGGCCTGGATCGTATTGCCCAGGCCAAAGGCGCGATGGAGCGTAAAGACATTCCGAACAAAGGCATTCTGATTGGCAAGGCCATCGGCATCATCGGTGGTTTGCGTGAAGGCCTGGACCTCGAAAACTCCATCGAAACGGTCGGTGAACTGGACAATCTATACACCTACATGATGAAGCGTCTGGCAGAAGCCAATATTAAGACTGATCCGAAGATTCTCGACGAAGTCTCTGATTTGCTTCGTACTGTCAAAGACGGTTGGGATGGTATCGCCGCACCTGTTCCGCAGTTTTAAGGAGGTCGCCATGAGTCTTGTATTGCAGCGAATCGAACACACCCGCGAAGCCCTGGTCGGTGCATTGGCCGAGCGTAATTGGGAGGCCATCGGTGAGTTGGACCTGGCGTGCCGGTCCTGCATGGAAGACGTCTTGAGTGAAGCGTCGGTGGACGAGGCCGCGTTGCGCGACAATCTTGAGGAGTTGCTTGGGGTGTACAAGCAGCTTCTTGAGGCGGCGACGGGGGAGAGGCAAGCGATAGTCGACGAGATGTCGCAGATCCATCAAGCACAGAACGCGGCAAAGGTTTACCATCTGTTCGGTTAATTAATCCTCAGTTAATCCAATGATAGTGCGCCATAAATTTGACTGTGCACGGTTTTTTGACTTAACTAGTGGCTGGTTCCAGATTTCAGACGTTTACAGGCAGAATGTGTCTGCAAGCGTCTAGCTTGCCCCATCATTTTTGGGCATTGAGTTGACTAGGGAAGTTGCTATTGCATGTGGCGTGAAACCAAAATTCTGCTGATTGATGACGATAGCGTCCGTCGCCGCGACCTGGCGGTGATTTTAAATTTTCTTGGCGAAGAAAATTTACCCTGTGGTAGCCATGACTGGCAGCAGGCTGTCGGCTCTTTGTCATCAAGTCGTGAAGTGATCTGTGTCCTCATCGGGACGGTCAATGCTCCTGGCGCACTTACGGGCTTGTTAAAGACACTCGCAACCTGGGATGAGTTCCTTCCGGTTTTGTTAATGGGCGATAATTCTTCCGTTGACCTGCCAGAAGACCAGCGTCGCCGGGTACTTTCGACCCTCGAAATGCCACCCAGCTACAGCAAATTGCTCGATTCGCTGCACCGTGCCCAGGTCTATCGCGAGATGTACGACCAGGCTCGCGAGCGCGGTCGTCACCGTGAACCCAATCTGTTCCGCAGCCTTGTCGGCACCAGCCGGGCGATTCAACACGTCCGTCAGATGATGCAGCAAGTGGCCGACACCGACGCCAGCGTGCTGATCCTCGGTGAGTCCGGCACTGGCAAGGAAGTGGTTGCGCGCAACTTGCATTACCACTCCAAGCGCCGTGATGCGCCATTCGTTCCAGTCAACTGTGGGGCGATCCCGGCCGAGTTGCTGGAAAGCGAATTGTTCGGTCATGAGAAAGGTGCCTTCACCGGGGCGATCACCAGCCGTGCCGGGCGTTTCGAACTGGCCAATGGCGGTACGCTGTTCCTCGATGAAATCGGCGACATGCCGCTGCCGATGCAGGTCAAGCTGTTGCGCGTGCTGCAGGAACGCACTTTCGAGCGCGTGGGCAGCAACAAGACCCAGAGCGTCGACGTGCGCATCATTGCCGCGACCCACAAGAATCTCGAAAGCATGATCGAGATCGGCACGTTCCGCGAAGACTTGTACTACCGCCTGAATGTGTTCCCGATCGAAATGGCGCCGCTGCGCGAACGCGTCGAAGACATTCCGTTGCTGATGAACGAGTTGATCTCGCGCATGGAGCACGAGAAGCGCGGTTCGATCCGTTTCAACTCCGCCGCGATCATGTCGCTGTGCCGTCACGGTTGGCCGGGCAACGTCCGCGAGCTCGCCAACCTGGTGGAGCGTATGGCGATCATGCACCCGTACGGGGTAATCGGCGTCGTCGAGTTGCCGAAGAAATTCCGCTACGTCGATGACGAAGACGAGCAGCTGGTCGACAGCTTGCGCAGCGAGCTTGAAGAGCGGGTGGCCATCAATGGTCATACCCCGGACTTCACCGCCAATGCCATGCTGCCGCCGGAAGGCCTGGACCTGAAGGACTACCTCGGTGGTCTGGAGCAGGGCCTGATTCAGCAGGCGCTGGATGATGCCAATGGCATCGTTGCACGCGCGGCTGAACGCCTGCGTATTCGTCGCACCACGCTGGTGGAAAAGATGCGCAAGTACGGCATGAGCCGTCGTGACGGTGATGAACAGGCGGATGATTGACGCCTGTTTTTCAAGTCCTTCATATTTGGGCGGTTTTTTTTAGGCACGGGTATTGCTAAGTCCCTCGCAACGTTCCGTTTAACTGACGGTCAGCCAAGCGAGAGAGCACGATGCCCCAAGCCGCCCAGATGTCTCCTGTCCCTGACACCTCGGGGCAACTGTCGTCCGTAGAGCAGGCAAACCGGCCAGGCCTTGAGCAGGCCTTTGCACTGTTCAGTCAGATGTCGAGCCAATTGACCGATTCCTACAGCATGCTTGAAGCTCGGGTCACTGAGCTCAAGGGCGAGCTGGCCGTGGTCAGTGCCCAGCGCATGCAAGAGCTGGCGGAAAAAGAACGCCTGGCTAATCGTCTGCAAAACCTCCTCGATCTATTGCCCGGCGGCGTCATCGTTATCGATGCCCAAGGCATCGTGCGCGAAGCCAACCCGGCGGCTTGCGAATTGCTTGGGTTGCCTCTGGAAGGAGAGCTGTGGCGCCATGTCATCGCCCGTTGCTTCGCGCCTCGCGAAGACGACGGTCACGAAGTTTCGCTAAAGGACGGTCGCCGTCTGTCGATCGCCACTCGCTCGCTTGATGCTGAGCCGGGGCAGTTGGTGTTGCTCAACGACCTGACTGAAACCCGCCACCTGCAAGATCAACTGGCCCGTCATGAGCGATTGTCTTCCCTGGGTCGAATGGTTGCCTCGCTGGCTCATCAAATTCGTACGCCGTTGTCGGCCGCTCTGCTTTACGCCAGTCACTTGACTGAGCAGGAACTCCCCGTCGCCACGCAGCAACGTTTTGCCGGTCGCCTGAAAGAGCGCTTGCATGAGTTGGAGCATCAGGTTCGCGACATGCTGGTGTTCGCGCGTGGGGAGTTACCGTTGACCGATCGCCTCACGCCCGGGCAGCTGATGCGGTCGCTGCAAGCGGCGGCATTGACCCATGTTCAGGATTTGCCGGTGCGTTGGCAGTGCGACAGTCACGCCGGAGAGTTGCTGTGCAATCGCGACACGCTGATTGGGGCGATCCTCAATCTGATCGAGAATGCGATTCAGGCGAGTGCCGGCGAGGTCCGTTTGAAGGTTCACTTTTATACCCGTGAAAACAACCTGCGCGTGTGCGTCAGCGACAGTGGCAGTGGCATCGATAGCAAAGTGCTGGCGCGTCTGGGGGAGCCGTTCTTTACCACCAAGACCACCGGAACCGGCCTGGGCCTGACCGTGGTCAAGGCGGTAGCGCGTGCGCATCAGGGAGAATTGCAGCTGCACTCGCGGCCCGGGCGCGGTACGTGTGCGCAAGTGATCCTGCCGCTGTTTTCGGGTGAAAAGCGCAATGCTCAGGGAGCGAAGTGAAGGGCATGACAATCAAGGTTCTGCTGGTCGAAGATGACCGCGCGCTGCGCGAAGCGTTGGCCGATACGCTGATGTTGGCGGGTCACGACTACAAGGCAGTCGGCTCGGCCGAGGATGCGTTGGCGGCTGTGGCTGTCGAGGCGTTCAATCTGGTCATCAGTGACGTCAACATGCCGGGCATGGACGGGCATCAACTGCTTGGCTTGCTTCGGGCGCGTCAGCCGCAATTACCGGTGCTGCTGATGACGGCTCATGGCGCCGTCGAGCGGGCGGTCGATGCAATGCGCCAGGGCGCGGCGGATTATTTGGTCAAGCCGTTCGAACCCAAGGCATTGCTTGATTTGGTGGCGCGGCATGCGCTGGGCAATCTCGGTACGGCCGAGGGTGAAGGCCCGGTGGCGTTCGAGCCGGCCAGTGCGCAATTGCTGGAATTGGCCGCCAGAGTGGCGCGCAGTGATTCCACGGTGTTGATCTCTGGCGAATCGGGCACGGGTAAAGAAGTGTTGGCGCGCTACATTCACCAGCATTCCCATCGCGCCAGTCAGCCGTTCATTGCGATCAACTGTGCGGCGATTCCCGACAACATGCTCGAAGCCACGTTGTTCGGTCACGAAAAAGGTTCGTTCACTGGCGCCATCGCGGCGCAGGCTGGCAAGTTCGAACAGGCTGACGGCGGCACGATTCTGCTCGACGAAATTTCCGAAATGCCCCTTGGACTTCAAGCCAAGTTGCTGCGTGTTTTGCAGGAGCGCGAAGTCGAGCGGGTGGGCGCACGCAAAACGATCACGCTCGACATCCGAGTGGTGGCCACCACCAACCGGGATCTGGCCGGTGAGGTGGCGGCGGGGCGTTTTCGTGAAGACCTTTACTATCGGCTGTCGGTGTTTCCGCTGGCCTGGCGTCCGCTGCGCGAACGCACCGCCGACATCCTGCCGCTGGCCGAGCGCCTTCTGGCCAAGCACGTCAATAAAATGAAGCATGCCGCGGCGAAGCTGTCGCCCGAGGCGCAGGCCTGCCTGATGGGATATCCGTGGCCGGGCAACGTGCGGGAGCTGGATAATGCGATCCAGCGTGCCTTGATTTTGCAGCAGGGTGGTTTGATTCAGCCGCAGGATTTCTGCCTGTCCGGGCCGGTCGCCTGCGCGCCGTTGCCTGCAATGGCGCCGGTGCAGGTGCGTGCGGTGGAGGTTGATGCTGAATCGGCTGGCGCTTTGGGTGATGACCTGCGTCGCCGCGAGTACCAGATGATCGTCGACACCTTGCGTTCCGAGCGCGGCCGTCGAAAAGAGGCCGCCGAACGACTGGGCATCAGCCCGCGCACCTTGCGCTACAAGCTGGCGCAGATGCGCGACGCCGGCATGGACGTCGAAGCTTACTTGTTCGCCACCTGATCCCTGTAGCAGCTGGCGAAGCCTGCGTCCGGCTGCGTAGCAGTCGTAAAGCCTGAGTACTCGATTTTCCTGAAACACCGCATTGACTGATTTTACGACTGCTGCGCAGCCGGACGCAGGCTGCGCCAGCTGCTACAGATAGCGTTACAGGTTGTGAGGATGCGGTTTTGTTTGGAGTGGCCACGGAGCTGGCACCCTTGTTGCTAACACCTCACTACCCGCCGAGTGAGTGTCAAAAAATTGCGGGTCGCCAATGAGAGTAGACCATGAGCCAAGGTATTGAATTTAATCGGTTGATGCTGGATATGCGTTCCATGCAAATGGATGCCATGTCTGCGCCGAAATCGACTGCCGCAGTCCCTGAATTGGGTGGCAGCAGCTTTTCCGACATGCTCGGTCAGGCCGTCAATAAAGTGAACGACACCCAGCAGGCGTCCAATCAGTTGGCCAGTGCCTTCGAGATCGGCAAGAGCGGCGTCGACCTGACGGACGTCATGATTTCCTCGCAGAAGGCCAGCGTGTCTTTCCAGGCGTTGACGCAAGTGCGCAACAAGCTGGTTCAGGCTTACCAAGACATCATGCAGATGCCGGTTTAAGGACGAATTGAGTCATGGCAGAAGCAGTCGCCGATAACGTTCCGGCCAAGGTCACTCCAATAGACGGCAAACCGCCGCTGTTCGGGTTGTCCTTCCTGGAAAACCTCTCCGAGATGACCATGTTGCGTCAGGTAGGCCTGTTGGTCGGCCTGGCTGCGAGCGTGGCGATTGGTTTTGCCGTCGTGCTGTGGTCTCAGCAGCCGGACTACCGGCCTCTGTACGGCAGCCTTGCCGGTATGGACGCCAAGCAGGTCATGGACACCCTGGCCTCCGCCGATATTCCCTATACCGTTGAACCCAATTCCGGTGCCTTGCTGGTCAAGGCCGATGACCTGTCCCGTGCGCGTCTCAAGCTCGCGGCCGCTGGTGTCACTCCCAGCGATGGCAACATCGGCTTTGAAATCCTCGACAAGGACCAGGGGCTCGGGACCAGCCAGTTCATGGAAGCGACCCGTTATCGTCGCGGCCTCGAAGGCGAACTGGCGCGGACCATTTCCAGCCTGAACAACGTCAAGGGTGCCCGCGTGCACCTGGCGATTCCGAAAAGCTCGGTGTTCGTGCGTGATGAACGCAAGCCAAGCGCTTCGGTACTGGTTGAGCTGTATTCCGGTCGTTCGCTGGAACCGGGTCAGGTGATCGCGATCATCAACCTGGTCGCGACCAGTGTTCCTGAACTGAGCAAATCGCAGATCACCGTCGTCGACCAGAAAGGCAACCTGCTGTCGGATCAGGCGGAGAACTCCGAACTGACGATGGCCGGCAAGCAATTCGATTACAGCCGTCGCATGGAAACCATGCTGACCCAGCGCGTGCACAACATCCTGCAACCGGTGTTGGGCAATGACCGCTATAAAGCCGAAGTCTCGGCTGACGTCGATTTCAGTGCCGTCGAGTCGACCTCCGAGCAGTTCAACCCGGATCAACCGGCGTTGCGCAGCGAGCAATCGGTCAACGAACAACGCACCGCCAGCAATGGCCCGCAAGGTGTGCCGGGTGCCTTGAGCAACCAGCCGCCGTCGCCAGCCTCGGCACCGCAAACCACTGGTGGCACGACCGCCTCAGCCGGCATGGTGCAGCCAGGCCAGCCGTTGATCGATGCCAACGGCCAGCAAATCATGGACCCTGCCACCGGTCAGCCAATGCTGGCGCCGTACCCGGCAGACAAGCGACAACAATCCACCAAGAACTTCGAGCTCGACCGCTCCATCAGTCACACCAAGCAGCAGCAGGGCCGATTGAATCGCCTGTCGGTGTCGGTGGTGGTGGACGATCAGGTCAAGGTCAATGCCGCCAACGGCGAAACCACCCGTGCGCCGTGGAGTGCCGACGAATTGGCACGCTTCACTCGCCTGGTGCAGGACGCCGTCGGTTTCGACGCCAGCCGTGGCGACAGCGTCAGCGTGATCAACATGCCGTTCTCCGCAGAGCGCGGTGAAGTGATTGCCGATATTCCGTTCTACTCGCAGCCGTGGTTCTGGGACATCGTCAAGCAAGTGATGGGTGTCTTGTTCATCCTCGTGCTGGTGTTCGGCGTACTGCGTCCGGTGCTCAACAACATCACCGGTGGCGGCAAAGACAAGCAACTGGCTGGCTTGGGCAGCGACGGAGAACTCGGTGGCATGGTCGGCCTGGACGGCGAACTGGCCAACGATCGCGTCAGCCTCGGCGGCCCGCAAAGCATCCTGCTGCCGAGCCCGAGCGAAGGCTATGACGCACAGTTGAATGCAATCAAGAGTCTGGTGGCAGAAGACCCGGGTCGCGTGGCCCAGGTCGTGAAAGAGTGGATTAACGCAGATGAGTGATAACCGAGCCGTTGCCGCCAAACTGACCAAGGTCGACAAAGCCGCGATCCTGCTGCTGTCCCTCGGTTCGACCGATGCTGCCCAGGTGTTGCGCCACATGGGGCCTAAGGAGGTCCAGCGTGTAGGTGTGGCGATGGCCCAAATGGGCAACGTGCACCGCGAGCAAGTCGAACAGGTCATGAGCGAGTTCGTCGACATCGTCGGCGACCAGACCAGCCTGGGCGTCGGCTCCGACGACTACGTGCGCAAAATGCTCACCCAGGCACTGGGCGAAGACAAGGCCAACGGCCTGATCGACCGCATCCTGCTGGGTGGCAACACCAGCGGCCTCGACAGCCTGAAGTGGATGGAACCGCGCGCCGTCGCCGACGTGATCCGTTACGAGCACCCGCAGATCCAGGCGATCGTGGTGGCGTATCTCGACCCGGATCAGGCTGGCGAAGTGCTGGGCAACTTCGACCACAAGGTACGACTGGACATCATTCTGCGAGTCTCCTCGCTGAACACTGTGCAGCCGGCGGCCCTGAAGGAACTCAACCAGATTCTCGAGAAGCAGTTCTCCGGCAACTCGAATGCCTCGCGCACCACCCTGGGTGGTATCAAGCGCGCGGCCGACATCATGAACTTCCTCGACAGCTCGATCGAAGGTCAGCTGATGGACTCGATCCGCGAAGTCGACGAAGACCTGTCCGGTCAGATCGAAGACCTCATGTTCGTGTTCAACAACCTGTCCGATGTCGACGACCGCGGAATTCAGGCGTTGCTGCGCGAAGTGTCCTCCGACGTGCTGGTGCTGGCCCTCAAGGGTTCGGACGAAGGCGTCAAGGAAAAGATCTTCAAGAACATGTCCAAACGGGCGGCCGAACTGTTGCGCGACGACCTCGAGGCCAAAGGCCCGGTGCGCGTCAGCGACGTGGAAACCGCGCAGAAAGAAATCCTCACCATTGCCCGCCGTATGGCCGAAGCCGGAGAAATCGTTCTCGGCGGGAAGGGCGGCGAAGAGATGATCTAAGGTCACTATGTCGTCCAAACATGATGAGTCCCAGACCGACCTGATTCGCGGTAAGCACGTTGCCGGTTTCGACGTCTGGGCGCTGCCCAGTTTCGACCCTTTCGTCCCGGAGCCCGAGCCAGAACCTGAGCCCGAGCCACCGGAGATGGAAGAAGTGCCGCTGGAAGAAGTCCAGCCACTGACCCTCGAAGAGCTCGAAGCCATTCGCCAGGAGGCCTACAACGAAGGCTTCGCCGTTGGCGAGAAAGAAGGTTTCCACAGCACCACGCTCAAGGTCCGTCAGGAAGCCGAAGCGGCCCTGGCGCCGAAAATCGCCGGGCTGGAGCAACTGATGGTCAACCTGTTCGAGCCCATCGCCGAGCAGGACACCCAGATTGAAAAATCGCTGGTCGACCTCGTGCAGCACATCACCAAACAGGTGATCCAGCGCGAATTGGCCATCGATTCGACACAGATCGAACACGTCATGCGTGAAGCGCTCAAGCTCCTGCCATTGGGCGTGGGTAACGTGCGCTTGTACATCAACCCGCAAGACTTCGAACAAGTCAAAGCCCTGCGCGAACGCCATGAAGAAACCTGGCGCATCGTCGAAGACGAGTCGCTGTTGCCTGGCGGTTGCCGCGTCGAGACTGAACACAGCCGCATCGATGCCACCGTCGAAACCCGCGTTGCCCAAGTCATGGCCAAGTTGCTCGATCAACTGCACGATCAGGCGTTGCACCCGTCTGCGCCGGATCTGAGCCTGGACGTTCCGGTCGACGAAAAACCTGTTGCCGAGTCGGCACTGGACGACCCCGATGCGCCTTGATCGCACCAGCTTCGCCAAGCGCCTGGGCGGTTACGCCGAGGCCACGGAGCTTGCCGGCGCGCCGATTCTGGAAGGCCGTTTGTTGCGCATGGTCGGCCTGACCCTCGAAGCCGAAGGCTTGCGGGCGGCCATGGGCAGCCGCTGCATGGTCATCAACGACGACACGTATCACCCGGTGCAGGTCGAAGCCGAGGTCATGGGCTTCTCCGGCAGCAAAGTTTTCCTGATGCCGGTCGGCAGCGTCGCCGGTATTGCGCCCGGTGCCCGCGTGGTTCCCCTGGCCGATACCGGTCGCTTGCCGATGGGCATGAGCATGCTCGGGCGGGTGCTTGATGGCGCCGGCCGCGCGCTCGACGGCAAGGGCGGGATGAAAGCCGAAGACTGGGTGCCGATGGACGGCCCCACGATCAACCCGCTCAAGCGCGAGCCGATCAGCGAACCGCTGGACGTTGGCATTCGTACCATCAACGGTTTGTTGACAGTCGGTCGCGGTCAGCGGCTCGGGCTGTTCGCCGGTACCGGCGTCGGTAAGTCGGTGCTGTTGGGCATGATGACGCGCTTCACCGAGGCCGACATCATCGTCGTCGGGCTGATCGGTGAGCGGGGTCGCGAAGTTAAAGAATTCATCGAGCACATCCTCGGTGAAGAAGGGCTCAAGCGTTCCGTGGTAGTGGCGTCGCCTGCGGACGATGCGCCGCTGATGCGTCTGCGCGCAGCGATGTACTGCACGCGCATCGCCGAATATTTCCGCGACAAGGGCAAGAACGTCCTGTTGCTCATGGACTCCCTGACCCGTTTTGCCCAGGCTCAGCGGGAAATCGCCTTGGCCATCGGCGAACCACCTGCCACCAAGGGTTATCCGCCGTCGGTGTTCGCCAAGTTGCCAAAACTGGTGGAGCGGGCCGGTAACGCCGAGAAGGGCGGAGGTTCGATCACCGCCTTCTACACGGTGTTGTCCGAAGGCGATGATCAGCAGGACCCGATTGCCGATGCCGCGCGAGGCGTGCTCGACGGGCACATCGTGTTGTCCCGGCGCCTGGCCGAGGAAGGGCATTACCCGGCCATCGATATCGAAGCGTCCATCAGCCGGGTCATGCCGTCGGTGGTCAGCCCGGAACACATGACCCGTGCGCAAATGTTCAAGCAATACTGGTCACGCTATCAGCAGAGTCGCGATCTGATCAGCGTCGGTGCCTATGTGCCGGGCGGCGATCGTGAAACCGACACCGCGATCTCCCTCCAGCCGGCCATGGTTACTTACCTGCGTCAGGGTTTGAACGACAACATTGGCATGGGCGCCAGCGTCAACCATCTCGCCTCCGTCTTTGCCCCGGCAGCGGGCGGCTAACCGACCATGGCCCTGAGTCGAGCCGCGCGCCTGGCGCCGGTGGTGGAAATGGCCGAAAAGGCCGAGAAAACCGCCGTCATGCGCCTCGGGCACTTTCAGGGTCAGGTTCGCGTGGCGGAAAGCAAACTCGCCGACCTCGAAGCCTTTCGCCTCGAATACCAGGAACAATGGATCGTGCGCGGCAGCAGTGGCGTTTCTGGTCAGTGGTTGCTCGGCTATCAGGGCTTTCTGGCGCAACTCGGTACGGCCATCGATCAGCAGCGACAGAGCCTGAACTGGCATCAAAACAACCTGAGCAAAGCGCGCGATTCCTGGCAGCAGGCGTTCGCGCGGGTTGAAGGCTTGCGCAAACTTGTACAACGTTACATGGACGAAGCGCGGCAGTTGGAGGACAAGCGCGAGCAGAGATTGCTGGATGAGCTGTCCCAGCGCTTGCCGCGTCAGAATCCGTATTGAACAATCGCTGCGCCTTGCTCCCCTCTCTACCAAGTGCTAAACCTTGTACAGCACGCTACCCCATGACAAGGAAGCCGATAAATGTCAGTCATCTCAGAAGTGTCCAAAGATGGGCAAAAACTGACGATTTCGATCAAGGGACGATTCGATTTCGCCAAGCATCAGGAGTTTCGTGAGTCTTACGAGGACAAGGCGCTTTCGGCGGTCGTGGTCGACTTGAAAGATGCGACCTACCTCGACAGCTCCGCGCTGGGCATGTTGCTGCTGCTACGGGATCACGCCGGTGGCGACGATTCCGATATTCGCGTGGTCAACAGCAGTTCGGACGTCAGGAAGATCCTCGCCATCTCCAACTTCGACAAGCTGTTCGACATCAGTTGACTGCCATGCAGTCGCTCGCCCCCCTGACGATCCTCATCGCCGAAGACAGCGCGGCCGATCGCATGCTGCTGTCGACTATCGTCCGTCGCCAGGGCCATGAGGTGCTGACGGCTGCCAATGGCGCCGAAGCGGTCGATGCATTTCGTGAACAGCGACCGCAACTGGTCTTGATGGACGCCATGATGCCGGTGATGGACGGTTTCGAGGCGGCGCGCCAGATCAAACTGTTGGCCGGGGAAACCCTGGTGCCGATCATCTTTCTGACGTCGCTCACCGAAAGTGAAGCCTTGGCCCGATGCCTGGAGGCCGGCGGTGACGACTTTTTGGCAAAGCCCTACAACCCGGTCATTCTCGCCGCCAAGATCAACGCGATGGATCGCTTGCGCCGCTTGCAGGCGACGGTGCTGCAACAGCGCGACCTGATCGCCAAACATCACGATTATTTGCTCAATGAGCAGCGGGTGGCGAAGGCGGTGTTCGACAAAGTGGCGCATTCGGGCTGTCTGAATGCGCCGAACATCCGCTACCTGCAATCACCCTATGCGCTGTTCAACGGTGATCTGCTGTTAGCGGCCTTCACCCCGGCCGGCGACATGCACGTGCTGCTGGGGGATTTCACCGGCCATGGCTTGCCGGCGGCCGTGGGCGCCATGCCGCTGGCGGAAGTGTTCTACGGCATGACCGCCAAGGGCTACGGGCTGGCCGAAACCCTGCGTGAAATGAACGCCAAGCTCAAACGCATCCTGCCGGTGGACATGTTCTGTTGCGCAACGCTGTTGAGTTTGAGTTTTCAACGACGTTCGGTGGAAGTCTGGAATGGCGGAATGCCGGATGGCTACCTGCACGTCATTGCTACGGGGGAGCGCAAACGATTGAAAGCGCGCCACCTGCCGCTGGGGGTGCTGAGTCCGCAAACCTTCGATGACCGCACCGAAGTGTTTCCGATGGCGGTCGGGGATCGCGTGTTCCTGCTGTCCGACGGGGTCATCGACACCTGCGATAGCCACGAACAATTGTTTGGCGTGGACCGGTTGCAGCAGGTGTTTGCAGCCAATCGTCAGCCTGACCTGCTGTTTGAGGAAATCGAACAGGCCTTGCGCGATTTCGGTGGCCAGGCCCGTGATGACGTGAGCATGGTCGAGGTCAGTCTGCTGGAGGCGGCGCAACTGAGCCCGCCGGCACTGGTGTATTCCGACAGTGGTCAGTCCTGCCCGCTGGACTGGTCGGTGAGTTTCGAGTTTCGTGCGGCCACCCTCAAGCGTTTCAACCCGCTGCCATACCTCTTGCAGTTGTTGCTTGAGGTTCATGGGCTGCGGGCTCAAAGTGGCGCGCTTCACAGCGTGCTCGCCGAGCTGTATTCCAATGCCCTGGAGCACGGCGTGCTGGGGCTGGATTCAAGCCTCAAGCGTGATTCGTCGGGGTTCGCGCGCTATTATCTTCAGCGAAATGAGCGGCTGGAGGCACTGCAGGACGGCTATGTGCGGGTGCATTTGCAAGTGGTGCCCGAAGGCGAGGGCGGTCGGCTGATTGTTCGGGTTGAGGACAGCGGTATCGGTTTTGATGTGGATCGGGTGCTGGAGCGACCGCTTGATGGTATCCGTCTGTCGGGTCGTGGCATCAGTCTTATCCGCCAGTTGAGCCGTAACGCGAGCTGGTCTGACGATGGTCGAAGTGCGCGCGTGGAGTTTCTCTGGGAGGCTCTGGCATAATTCACCCATTCTTGATCAAGGAGTGAGCAAGTGGCTGACGAACATCTGGACCGAAACGTGCTGAGCGCGTTGCAAGAGGTCATGGAACAAGACTATCCCGAATTGCTGGATACGTTCCTTCGCGATTCAGAAGAGCGTTTGCTTCTGCTGAAAAAGGCTGGCGATGCCGCGCAGCTCGTGGAAACCGCCCATAGCTTCAAGGGAAGCAGCAGTAACATGGGCGCCGTTCGCCTGGCTGAGTTGTGTGGTGACCTTGAACGGCGTGCCAAGCAAGAAAGCCCCGAAGTCATTGGGAATCTGGTGGAGAAAATTGAGGCTGAATTCGCCATCGTCCGAGTGCTTTACGGGGCGGAAAAGCAACGCTCTCTGGCTGGGCTATCCAGCCACTCGACGTTTTAAACATTATTCTGGCAATTCTGGCCCGACACTTGCACGTATACCGATCAACTGTACCTACGATCCCAGTGCAGCGGAGACCGTTTTATGCCCGTTACCCCCAATTCACTTCTTCAGGCCAGCCCGGCGGCCAAGACTCCCGCCGCTTCCGCCAATACCCCGGCGGTGGCTGCCGAGCCAGGGGACAAGGCGTCCAGCTTTGCTGAGGTTTACGCCAAACAGGGTCAGGACACGCCTGTTGTGGTCGCTGATAAATCGGCCAAGCCGACGACTGACAATGCGCCGCAAGACGCCGCCAAGCCTGGCGCCAGCACCGATACGGCTGCCGTCGTGGAACCTGCGGTTGCCGATAGCGGCAATTCCTTGCCCGCCGATAAACCGGCGCCGACAGATGACACGACGGCCAGCGATGACCCACTGCTGACAATTGATACGCCGGTAGCCGATGTTCCACCGGCAGATCCGACCCTCGATCCGGCCCTCGATCCTGTCTTGATGCAAGCCGTGCAGCCGTTGGTGACTGTGCCGGTAACGCCGGCACCTGCATCGGTTGTGGCGAGCGTTGCACCGAAAGTTGAAGCGCCGGTGGCTGCAGCCGTCGTTGCCGCTCCCGCGCAAGTGGCCGCTCCTCTCGCTGACAGCGGGTTCGATCCTGAAGCCGATCCACTTGATGCGCTGCCAGCCGTGCGTCTGGCCATGGAGCAAAGTGGTCACGTGTCCGCTTCCAGCCAGGCCCAGCCAAAAGCTTCCCAGGCCCAAGTCCAGGCCAACAGCGAGCCGACGTCGGCGCAGAATTTTGCCGCCGGCATGGCGAGCATGCTCGACCTGCAAGTCGATAAAGACAGCACCAGCCAAGGCGGCGAGAAAGCCTTCAGCGGTCTCATCGACGATGGCCTGAAAGACCTGACCTCCGCCAGCAGCGATACCCGTGTCGACGACTTCGCCAACCGTCTGGCGGCATTGACTCAGGCAGCCACACCCAAGACCGCCAACGCGTTGCCGGTGAATCAGCCGATCGCCATGCATCAAAGTGGCTGGACCGAAGAAGTGGTCAACCGGGTCATGTACCTCTCCAGCGCCAATCTCAAGGCGGCGGACATTCAGTTGCAACCGGCCGAACTGGGTCGCCTGGATATTCGGGTGAACATGGTTCCGGACCAGCAGACCCAAGTCACCTTCATGAGCGCCCATCCAAGCGTTCGCGAAGCGCTGGACAGCCAAATGCATCGCCTGCGTGACATGTTCTCGCAACAGGGCATGGGGCAGGTCGACGTCAACGTGTCCGATCAGTCCCGTGGCTGGCAGGGGCAGGGTCAAGAGCAGGCTCAGCAGGGGCAGGGTGGACGCACCAGCGCCAGTGGCGGTCGCGTTGATTCGATGGATGAGGAGCTTTCGGCTTCCATCACTGAAGCCACCGCCGAAACCAGCAGCGTGATCGGCTCAAGCGCGGTCGACTACTACGCCTGATCAAACGCAACAAAAACCTGTGGGAGCGGGCTTGCCCGCGATGAGGGTCTGACAGTCAAAATCTTCATTGACTGTCACACCGCTATCGCGCGCAAGCCCGCTCCCACAGTCGTTTAGGGTGGCTGAAGCTCCCGGCCCCAACTGCCTCCGACACTTCTGGCATAACACTTGCTCTTGCCTTGCCGTGCGACTGTGAAAACCCGAATAGTGACGGATTATTGGCATGGCGAAGAGCGAAGCAGCAGTAAAAGACCCCGCAACCAAAGGCAAGATCAAGCTGATCATTTTGATCGTGGTGGCCTTGCTGCTGGCGATCGGCATGTCCGTGGGGGCGACCTGGTTCTTCATGAATAGCGCCCAGAGCAAGCCTGTTGCCGCGGAACCCGCAGTGGTTGGCAAGCAGCCCGCGATCTTCGAACCCATGGCGCCGGCCTTCGTGGCCAACTACAACCAGAATGGCCGTCAGCGCTACATGCAGGTGAGCATCACCATGCAGGGGCGCAATCAGGCCGACCTGGAAGCGCTCAAGGTGCACATGCCGGTGATCCGCAACAATCTGGTCATGCTGTTCTCCGGTCAGGATTTCGCCACGCTGGCAACGCCGGTTGGTCAGGAAATGTTGCGCCAGAAGGCTACGGCCAGCGTGCAGGAAGTGGCGCAGAAAGAGCTCGGCAAAGTGGTTATCGAACAGTTGCTTTTCACTAATTTCGTACTGCAGTAGGAACACGACATGGCCGTGCAGGACCTGCTGTCCCAGGATGAGATCGATGCGCTGTTGCATGGCGTCGACGATGGTCTGGTACAGACCGATAACGTTGCTGAACCCGGCAGCGTCAAAAGTTACGACCTGACCAGCCAGGATCGCATCGTCCGCGGACGCATGCCGACCCTGGAAATGATCAACGAGCGTTTTGCCCGTTACACCCGCATCAGCATGTTCAACATGCTGCGCCGCTCGGCGGACGTTGCCGTCGGCGGTGTGCAGGTCATGAAGTTTGGCGAATACGTGCACTCGCTGTACGTACCGACCAGCCTCAACCTGGTCAAGATCAAGCCGTTGCGCGGTACCGCGCTGTTCATCCTCGACGCCAAGCTGGTGTTCAAGCTGGTGGACAACTTCTTCGGTGGCGACGGCCGTCACGCCAAGATCGAGGGGCGTGAATTCACCCCGACCGAACTGCGTGTGGTGCGCATGGTGCTGGAGCAGGCCTTCGTCGATTTGAAGGAAGCCTGGCAGGCGATCATGGAAGTGAACTTCGAGTACATCAACTCGGAAGTGAACCCGGCCATGGCCAACATCGTCGGCCCGAGCGAAGCGGTAGTGGTGTCCACGTTCCACATCGAACTCGATGGCGGTGGCGGCGACCTGCACGTCACCATGCCGTACTCGATGATCGAGCCGGTGCGTGAAATGCTCGACGCCGGTTTCCAGTCCGACCTCGACGATCAGGACGAGCGCTGGGTCAATGCCTTGCGTCAGGACGTGCTGGATGTCGACGTGCCGATCAGCGCCACGGTTGCCCGTCGCCAGTTGCGCTTGCGCGACATCCTGCACATGCAGCCGGGGGACGTTATCCCGGTCGAGATGCCGGAAGACATGATCATGCGCGCCAATGGCGTGCCGGCCTTCAAGGTCAAGATGGGCTCGCACAAAGGCAACCTCGCGTTGCAAGTGATCGAGCCGATCGAGCGCCGCTGACCGGCGCTCCACTTCCCTATTAATTGACTGCTCTTGATTGAATAGTTGCCCGCCGAGGACAAATGATGAACGACGATATGAACGCCCAGGACGACCAGGCGCTGGCTGATGAGTGGGCTGCGGCCCTGGAAGAAACCGGTGACGCCGGTCAGGACGATATCGACGCCTTGCTGGCTGCCGATACCGCTGGCTCGTCGTCCAACCGTGTGCCGATGGAAGAGTTCGGCGGTGTGGCGAAAAGCAACGACCCGGTCAGCCTGGAAGGTCCGAACCTGGACGTGATCCTGGATATCCCGGTATCGATTTCCATGGAAGTGGGCAGCACCGATATCAACATTCGTAACCTGCTGCAACTCAACCAGGGTTCGGTGATCGAGCTGGATCGTCTGGCCGGCGAGCCGCTGGACGTGCTGGTCAACGGCACATTGATCGCTCATGGCGAAGTGGTTGTGGTCAACGAGAAGTTCGGCATCCGCCTGACCGACGTGATCAGCCCAAGCGAACGCATCAAGAAGCTGCGCTAAGTGAAAAAGGTCCTGGGTTCTTTGCTGGTATTCGCGCTGGCGTTGCCGTTCAGCGTGCTGGCTGCCGAACCGGTAACGACCGCGACGGTGGCCGCAGCACCCGCCGTCAGCAGCGGTGTGGCCGGGCAATTGACACAGTTGGTGTTCGGCTTGCTGTTGGTGCTGGGGTTGATCTTCTTCCTCGCCTGGCTGCTGCGCCGGGTCCAGCAGGCCGGGCCGGCCGGTAAAGGGCAGGTGATCGAGTTGATCGGTTCCCGTGCGCTGGGCCCGCGCGACCGTTTGATGCTGGTGCAAGTCGGTAACGAACAGATTCTGCTCGGCCTCAGCCCCGGCACCATCACTGCGCTGCATGTGCTCAAGGAGCCGGTGCAAGTGCCGGGCGGGACTGAGAAAGCGACCCCCGAGTTTGCCCAGCATCTGTTGAAGATGCTCGGCAAGGATCAGAAGGATAAGAAGTAATGGGTGCGTTACGCATCGTCTTGACGCTGGCCCTGATGCTGGCTGCACCGCTGGCGTTCGCCGCCGATCCGTTGTCGATCCCGGCGATCACCTTGGGCACCAACGCCAATGGCGCTCAGGAATATTCGGTCAGCCTGCAAATCCTGCTGATCATGACGGCGCTGAGTTTCATCCCGGCGTTCGTCATGCTGATGACCAGTTTCACGCGGATCATCATCGTCTTCTCGATTCTGCGTCAGGCCCTGGGCCTGCAACAGACACCGTCGAACCAGATTCTCACGGGCATGGCGTTGTTTCTGACGATGTTCATCATGGCGCCCGTCTTTGATCGGGTGAACCAGGACGCCTTGCAACCGTATCTGGCGGAAAAACTCACCGCTCAGGACGCAGTCGCCAAGGCCCAGGTGCCAATCAAGGATTTCATGCTGGCCCAGACGCGCAGCAGTGATCTTGAACTGTTCATGCGCCTGTCCAAGCGTACCGATATCGCCTCGCCGGATCAGGCGCCGCTGACCATTCTGGTGCCGGCGTTTGTCACGTCCGAGCTGAAAACCGCGTTCCAGATCGGCTTCATGATCTTCATTCCGTTCCTGATCATCGACCTGGTCGTGGCCAGTGTGTTGATGGCGATGGGGATGATGATGCTCTCGCCGCTGATTATTTCCCTGCCGTTCAAAATCATGTTGTTCGTGCTGGTGGATGGCTGGGCGTTGATCATCGGTACGTTGGCGAGCAGCTTCGGCGGTGTATCGCCATGACGCCGGAAGTGGCGGTAGACATCTTTCGCGAAGCGCTGTGGCTGACCACTATGATGGTCGCCGTGCTGGTGATTCCCAGCCTGCTGGTCGGCCTGTTGGTGGCGATGTTCCAGGCCGCGACGCAGATCAACGAACAGACCCTGAGCTTCCTGCCGCGCCTGTTGGTCATGCTGGTGACGCTGATCGTTGCCGGTCCGTGGCTGGTGCAGACGTTCATGGAATACATCCTGCAGCTGTACGGCAGTATTCCTCAGGTCATTGGCTGAACCATGCCCTCGTTGTTGCAGCTGACCGACATCCAGATCAGTACCTGGGTGGCGACTTTCATGTTGCCGCTGTTTCGCATCGGGTCGTTGCTGATGGTCATGCCGGTGTTCGGTACGACGCTGGTGCCCAAGCGAGTGCGTTTGTACTTCGCGCTGGCAATCACCGTGGTGATTGCGCCAGGCCTGCCACCGATGCCGCCGGTCAATGCGCTGGACCTGAGCGGGTTGCTGCTGATTGCCGAGCAGATCCTGATTGGCGCGGTGCTGGGCTTTTCCTTGCAGTTGTTTTTCCAGGCCTTCGTGATCGCCGGGCAGATCGTCTCGATTCAAATGGGCATGGGTTTCGCGTCGATGGTCGACCCCACCAACGGCGTTTCGGTGGCGGTGATCGGGCAGTTCTTCACCATGCTGGTCACGCTGCTGTTCCTGTCGATGAACGGGCATCTGGTGGTCTTCGAAATTCTCTCGGAAAGCTTCACCACGCTGCCGGTCGGTAGCGGGTTGATGGTCAATCATTTCTGGGAGCTGGCCGGCAAGCTTGGCTGGGTCCTGGGTGCCGCGTTGTTGCTGGTGCTGCCGGCGATTACGGCGCTGCTGGTGGTCAACATCGCGTTTGGCGTGATGACCCGGGCTGCGCCGCAGCTCAACATTTTCTCTATCGGTTTCCCGCTGACGCTGGTGCTCGGGCTGTTCATTGTCTGGGTCGGGCTGGCGGACATCATCAATCAGTATCAACCGCTGGCCAGCGAGGCCTTGCAGTTTTTACGCGAACTGGCACGGGCGCGCTGAGTCATGGCTGAGAGCGAAAGCGGTCAGGACAAAACAGAAGACCCCACGGAGAAACGCAAAAAGGACTCCCGGGACAAGGGTGAAATTGCGCGCTCCAAGGAGCTCAATACCCTGGCGATCATGCTCGCCGGCGCGGGCGGATTGCTGATTTTCGGCGGTGCCCTGGCGCAGGAGATGATGGAATTGATGCGGATGAACTTCACGCTGTCGCGGGAAGTCATTCTGGATCAGCGCAACATGGGGACCTTCCTGCTGCATTCAGGGCAGATTGCCCTGGTCGCGATTCAACCCGTGATGATCACCTTGTTGCTGGCTGCTTTGATTGGCCCGATTTCCCTGGGTGGCTGGTTGTTTGCGGCAGGCTCGATGGCACCGAAATTCAGTCGCATGAACCCCGGTGCGGGCCTCAAGCGAATGTTTTCGGCCAAGGCTATCGTCGAGCTGCTCAAGGCGCTGGCGAAGTTTTTGATCGTGCTGTTCGTGGCGCTGGCGGTGTTGTCTTCCGATATCGACGACCTGATGCGTATCGCGCACGAACCGCTGGAGATGGCGATCATTCACAGTCTGCAAGTCGTCGGCTGGAGCACGTTGTGGATGGCCTGTGGGCTGATCATCATCGCCGCTGTCGACGTGCCGGTGCAGTTGTGGGAAAGCCACAATAAACTGCTGATGACCAAGCAGGAGGTGCGCGACGAACACAAGGATCAGGAAGGGCGGCCGGAGGTCAAGCAGCGCATTCGCCAGTTGCAGCGCGAGATGTCGCAGCGCCGGATGATGGCAGCCATTCCCGAGGCCGATGTGGTTATCACCAACCCGACCCACTACGCCGTCGCGCTCAAGTACGACCCGGACAAAGGCAGCGCGCCGGTGCTACTGGCCAAGGGTACTGATTTCCTGGCCTTGAAGATCCGTGAAATCGCCGTGGCCAACGAGGTGCTGCTGCTCGAATCGCCAGCCCTGGCGCGTTCGATCTATCACTCCACCGAGCTTGAGCAGGAAATTCCCGGCGGGCTGTACCTGGCGGTCGCTCAGGTCCTGGCCTACGTCTACCAGATCCGCCAGCACCGTGCGGGCAAGGGCAAGCCGCCGGAGCCGCTCAAGGATGATCTGCCGATTCCACCGGATCTGCGCCGCGATTCCTGATCCCTACGCCTGTAGCAGCTGCCGAGCTTGCGAGGCTGCGTCCGGCTCGGTCCGCGCTCGGGCGAAGCAGTCGTAAGGCTTTGCGAGGACTCCGTCCTCGGACGCAGCCTCGCAGGCTCGGCAGCTGCTACAAACCCTAATAAACCCCTCTATTTACGACCTTTGCAAAAGTTGGAAGGCTTCTTGCAATAGCCGCCCTGCGCCTGCTTCAGGCGTCAAAAGTTTGCTTTAAAGGAACGGGGAAAACCGGTGGATCGCTCTCAGTTACTCAACAGTGCCCGCACAAACGTTGCCGACTTAAGTCGGGGCAATCTGGGCGTGCCGTTGCTGCTGCTGGTCATGCTGGCCATGATGATGCTGCCGGTGCCGCCGTTCCTGCTGGACGTGTTCTTCACGTTCAACATTGCGCTGTCCATCGTCGTGTTGCTGGTCTGCGTCTACGCCTTGCGGCCGCTGGATTTTGCGGTGTTCCCGACCATTCTGCTGGTGGCGACGCTGTTGCGGCTGGCGCTGAACGTGGCCTCGACGCGAGTGGTGATGCTCCACGGCCAGGACGGTCATGCTGCCGCCGGTAAGGTGATCCAGGCCTTCGGTGAGGTGGTGATCGGCGGTAACTACGTGGTCGGTATCGTAGTGTTCGCGATTTTGATGATCATCAACTTCGTCGTGGTGACCAAGGGCGCCGGGCGGATTTCCGAGGTAAGCGCACGATTCACCCTCGATGCGATGCCCGGCAAACAAATGGCTATCGACGCCGACCTCAATGCCGGCCTGATCGATCAGAACCAGGCCAAGCTGCGCCGGATGGAAGTCGCTCAGGAAGCCGAGTTCTACGGTTCCATGGACGGTGCCAGTAAGTTCGTGCGCGGTGACGCCATCGCCGGCCTGCTGATTCTGTTCATCAACCTGATCGGCGGCATGGCGGTTGGTATCTTCCAGCACAACATGTCATTTGCCGACGCAGGCAAGGTTTACGCGCTGCTGACCATCGGTGACGGTTTGGTGGCGCAATTGCCATCACTGCTGTTGTCCACCGCTGCAGCGATCATGGTGACCCGTGCTTCCGGTTCGGAAGACATGGGCAAGCAAATCAACCGCCAGATGTTCGCCTCGCCCAAAGCGTTGGCGGTGGCCGCTGGCTTGATGGCAGTGATGGGCCTGGTGCCCGGCATGCCGCACTTCTCGTTCTTGAGCATGGCCGCCGTCGCCGCCGGTGGTGCTTACCTGTTCTGGAAAAAACAGAACGTGGTCAAGGTTCAGGCGCTGCAAGAGGTCAAGCGTCAGCAGGAACTGCTGCCTTCGCCGGCCCGTGCCATGGAAACCAAAGAGCTTGGCTGGGATGACGTCACCCCAATCGACATGATTGGCCTTGAAGTCGGCTACCGCTTGATTCCGTTGGTTGACCGCAATCAGGGTGGTCAGTTGCTGGCGCGGATCAAGGGCGTACGCAAGAAGCTGTCCCAGGACCTGGGCTTCCTGATGCCGACCGTGCATATCCGTGACAACCTCGATCTGGCGCCGAGTGCCTATCGCCTGACGTTGATGGGGGTGATCCTGGCCGAGGCGGAGATTTATCCGGATCGCGAACTGGCGATCAACCCGGGGCAGGTTTACGGCACGCTTAATGGCATAACTGCCAAGGATCCGGCATTTGGCCTGGAGGCGGTCTGGATCGAAATCAGCCAGCGGGCCCAGGCGCAATCGCTCGGGTACACCGTGGTCGATGCCAGTACGGTCGTGGCAACCCACTTGAACCAGATTCTGTACAAGCACTCCAGCGAACTGATCGGTCACGAAGAAGTCCAGCAACTGATGCAGTTGCTGGCCAAAAGCTCGCCTAAACTGGCCGAGGAATTGGTGCCGGGCGTGGTTTCGCTGTCGCAACTGCTCAAGGTGTTGCAGGCGCTGCTGGCCGAACAGGTGCCCGTGCGCGATATTCGCAGCATCGCCGAAGCGATCGCCAACAATGCGGCCAAGAGTCAAGATACTGCCGCATTGGTGGCCGCAGTGCGCGTCGGCGTATCGCGCGCAATCGTGCAAAGCATTGTAGGCACTGACTCCGAGCTACCAGTGATCACTCTGGAGCCAAGGTTGGAACAGATATTGCTCAATAGTCTTCAGAAGGCAGGACAAGGCTCGGAAGAGGGTGTTCTGCTGGAGCCAAGCATGGCGGAGAAGCTGCAGCGCTCGTTGATCGATGCGGCGCAGCGTCAGGAAATGCAAGGTCAACCGGTGATTCTGCTGGTGGCCGGTCCGGTTCGCGCAATGTTGTCGCGATTTGGCCGACTGGCAGTCCCGGGTTTGCATGTGTTGGCTTATCAGGAAATCCCTGACAACAAGCAAGTGACCATCGTTGCGACAGTAGGGCCCAACGGCTGAGGTAGTGGTTTATGCAAGTTAAGCGTTTTTTCGCCGCCGATATGCGTCAGGCCATGAAACTGGTTCGTGATGAGCTGGGCGCCGATGCAGCCATTATTGGCAATCGCCGGATCGCCGGTGGTGTCGAGCTGACGGCTGCCCTGGATTACAAGTTGTCGGCGCTGGCCCCGCGTGTTCCGAACATGGAACTCGAGGATGAGCTGCGCAAGACCCAGTCGCGGATCGTCACCGCCCAGGCCGAACTGAGCCTGCGTGGCGATGGCGAAACTGACGGCGACAAGACCACCAATCGCCAGCTGTTCGCCGGTCTGCCGCTGACCGCCGCCGAGCCGCTGATCGAGCCGACCTACGCCGAGCCGCGTCGCGCTGCGCCAGCACCGGCACCTGCCGCGAGCGGCGTGGATCCGCGTGCGTTCGACTCGATGCGTTTCGAACTCAACAGCCTGCGCGAACTGATGGAAGTGCAGCTCGGCTCGCTGGCCTGGAATCAACTGCAAGGCAGCCGTCCGGCCCAGGCCAATCTGTGGCGTCGCCTGCAACGCATCGGCTTGTCCGGCCCGTTGTCCCGCGATTTGCTGGCGATGGTTCCCGACATCGATGAGCCCCGTCAGGCCTGGCGCATGTTGCTGGCGCACCTGGCGCGGATGATTGCCACGCCGGAAGTCGAACCACTGGAAGAGGGCGGTGTGATTGCCATGGTCGGTCCTGCCGGCATGGGCAAGACCACCACGCTGGCCAAACTCGCGGCCCGTTACGTGCTTAAGTACGGCGCGCAGAACATCGCGCTGGTGAGCATGGACAGCTTCCGCATCGGTGCCCAGGAACAACTCAAGACGTTGGGGCGTATCCTCAATGTGTCGGTAACCCACGTCGATCCGGGCCAGTCCCTGGTTCAGGCACTGGAGCCGCTGCTGCGCAAACGCGTCGTGCTGATCGATACCGCGGGCCTTCAGGCCAGCGATCCGGCACTGCGCATGCAGCTCGAAAGCCTGGCCGGACGTGGCATCAAATCAAAAAATTATCTGGTATTGGCAACCACCAGCCAGAAACAGGTTCTAACAGCCGCTTATCACAGTTACAAGCGCTGCGGGCTCGCTGGCTGCATCCTGACTAAACTGGATGAAACGGCAAGTCTGGGCGAGGTGTTAAGCCTGGCGATCAGTCATGAGTTACCGGTGGCCTACCTGACTGACGGTCCGCGGATTCCGGATGATTTGCATCTGCCGCGTCGTCATCAATTGGTCAGCCGTGCCGTCAGCGTACAAATGCAGGAAGAACCCAGCGAAGAAGCCATGGCTGACATGTTCGCTGATATTTACCACAGCCCGACCAAGCAGGTTGGCTAAGGTAGTAATGAACAGTTTTTGTACCTACATCGATGGTCTGCCATGCATTGTTCCAATTGCGAACGCGCAGCCAGTAATGTGGCCTCCGTCTATGCAAGACAAGGTAAAGAAATAACATGGGCAGCATGCATCCCGTACAGGTGATCGCGGTGACCGGCGGCAAGGGTGGCGTCGGCAAGACTAACGTGTCAGTGAATTTGTCGCTGGCCCTGGCTGAGCTCGGCCGTCGCGTCATGCTGTTGGACGCTGACCTGGGCCTGGCGAACGTTGACGTCCTGCTGGGACTGACACCCAAACGTACCCTGGCCGACGTGATCGAAGGCCGCTGCGAGCTGCGCGACGTTCTGTTGCAAGGGCCGGGCGGTATTCGAATCGTTCCGGCGGCGTCCGGTACACAGAGCATGGTTCACTTGAGCCCGGCGCAACACGCCGGCCTGATCCAGGCGTTCAGTGATATTGGCGACAACCTCGACGTACTGGTCATCGACACCGCTGCAGGTATTGGTGACTCGGTAGTCAGCTTTGTTCGCGCGGCCCAGGAAGTATTGCTGGTGGTCTGCGACGAGCCCACCTCGATCACTGACGCCTACGCGCTGATCAAATTGCTCAACCGCGATTACGGCATGAACCGCTTCCGTGTCCTGGCCAACATGGCCCAGAGCCCGCAAGAAGGTCGCAACCTGTTCGCCAAGTTGACCAAAGTCACCGATCGCTTCCTCGACGTCGCCCTGCAATACGTCGGCGCGGTGCCTTACGACGAAAGTGTGCGCAAGGCCGTGCAGAAACAGCGCGCCGTGTACGAAGCCTTCCCGCGTTCCAAGTGTGCCCTGGCGTTCAAGGCCATCGCTCAGAAGGTCGATACCTGGCCGTTGCCTGCCAACCCGCGTGGGCACCTGGAGTTTTTCGTCGAGCGCCTCGTGCAACAGACCGCAGGACCCGTCCTATGACAGCCAGTGGCTACAACCTCTACAAGAAGTCGGCGCGTGACGCGCAGTACGAGCTGATCGAGCGTTACGCGCCACTGGTCAAACGCATTGCTTACCATTTGCTGGCGCGTCTGCCAGCCAGTGTGCAGGTTGAAGATTTGATTCAGGCCGGGATGATCGGCCTGCTGGAAGTATCGACCAAATACGACGCCAGCAAAGGCGCGAGTTTCGAGACGTACGCGGGCATACGAATCCGCGGCGCAATGCTCGATGAAGTGCGCAAGGGGGACTGGGCGCCACGTTCGGTCCACCGAAATACCCGCATGGTCAGTGACGCAATTCGCTCTATTGAAGCTAAAACCGGCCGTGACGCTAAAGATCACGAGGTTGCGGCCGAACTCCAATTGAGTCTCGACGATTATTACGGGATTTTGAACGACACCCTGGGCAGCCGCCTATTCAGTTTCGACGATCTGTTGCAAGACGGCGAACACGAAGGGCTGCACGAGGATGGCGCGAGTGCTCATCTCGAACCGTCACGCGATCTGGAAGATGAACGCTTCCAGGCGGCGCTGGCGGACGCGATTGCCAATTTGCCGGAGCGCGAGCGACTGGTGTTGGCGCTGTACTACGACGAAGAGTTGAATCTCAAGGAAATCGGTGAGGTCCTGGGGGTCAGCGAATCGCGGGTCAGCCAGTTACACAGCCAGTGCGCGGCCCGCTTGCGGGGGCGTTTGGGGGAGTGGCGAGCGCGCTGAAGGCAGTGTGGGGACACTGCGAACGTGGCTGGTGCGGTTTTGAACGGCACCGGTTGCGATCTGTTGTGCTCCAGACAGTCATCGAATGCATTGCCGGATTGATTGAAATGGCGCGTCCAGGTGCTGGGCGCGTTTAAGACTGCTTGGAGGTCGAATTGGACAAGAACATGAAAATCCTCATCGTTGATGACTTCTCAACGATGCGGCGGATCATAAAAAACCTGTTGCGTGACCTTGGGTTCACCAACACGGTCGAGGCCGACGATGGCACTACTGCCATTCCGGTTCTCAACAGCGGGAGCATCGACTTTCTGGTAACGGACTGGAACATGCCTGGCATGACCGGTATCGACTTGCTGCGTCACGTGCGCGCCGATGAAAAGCTCAAGCACCTGCCGGTGCTGATGGTGACCGCTGAAGCCAAGCGCGAGCAGATCATTGAAGCAGCCCAGGCCGGTGTAAACGGCTACGTGGTCAAACCCTTCACGGCCCAGGCGTTGAAAGAAAAAATCGAGAAGATTTTCGAACGCATCGGTTGATCCACTGCGCCACGGGGGAGCTATGGAGCATAAAGAATCTTCACTGGGCGATTTTGAATCGACCCTGAAAAAACACGCCGTCGAACTGGTCGCCAGCCTTGAAAAAGGCAGGTTCGGCGAAGCTGTGCAACTGATCCATGAGCTCAATCAGACCCGTGACCGCGGCCTGTATCAGGAAGTGGGCAAGCTCACTCGCGAGCTGCACAGCGCGATCGTCAACTTCCAGATTGACCCGAACATGCCGCAAGCCGAGGAAGTGTCACAGATCACGGACGCCACCGAGCGCCTGGGGTATGTGGTCAAGCTCACCGAGGCCGCGGCCAACCGCACCATGGACCTGGTGGAAAGCGCCACGCCGCTGGTCAACAACCTGAGCGATGAAGCCCAGGCGTTGAGCACCGACTGGAGCCGGTTCATGCGTCGTGAAGTCGGGGCTGAAGAGTTTCGTGAACTGGCCCGTCGGGTCGACGGTTTTCTGACTCGCAGTATCGAAGACAACCGCATGGTGTCGAGCAACCTCAACGACATCCTGCTGGCTCAGGATTACCAGGACCTCACCGGTCAGGTCATCAAGCGTGTGACCCAATTGGTCACCGAAGTTGAAAGCAATTTGCTCAAGCTCGTACTCATGGCCAGCCAGGTAGACCGCTTTGCGGGTATCGAACATGACCGTGAATCGATGCTGGCTGAAAAAGATCCGCAAAAACATCTCTCTCAGGGTGAAGGTCCGCAGATTCATGCCGATAAAAGAGAAGACGTTGTGTCCGGTCAGGACGATGTGGACGATTTGCTATCCAGCCTGGGATTTTAGAGTTTTAGCATTCTAGGTTTTTTAGGTTTTTAAACCTGTTAGGAGCACCCCATACATGAGCTTCGGCGCCGATGAAGAGATCCTTCAGGATTTCCTGGTTGAGGCCGGCGAGATTCTAGAGCAACTGTCCGAACAGCTGGTCGAGCTTGAGAGCCGACCGGATGATGCGGACTTGCTCAATGCAATTTTTCGCGGTTTTCACACTGTAAAAGGGGGCGCCGGCTTCCTCCAGCTCAACGAGCTGGTGGAGTGCTGCCATATCGCCGAGAACGTGTTCGACATCCTGCGCAAGGGTGAGCGTCGCGTTGATTCAGAACTGATGGACGTGGTGCTCGAAGCGCTGGACGCGGTGAACAGCATGTTCAGCGAAGTCCGCGAGCGCAGCCCGATCACGGCTGCCACACCTGAATTGCTGGCAGCTCTGGCCCGACTGGCCGAGCCGCAAACGGCTGATGAAGCTGCACCGGTCGCTGAAGTGTTTGAAGCGCCTGCCGCTGAAGCCGAATCGGGCGACATCACCGATAACGAATTCGAACAACTGCTGGACTCGCTCAATGCCGTCAAGGCTCAAGCTGAGGCTCCGGCGGCTGCACCTGCACCAACGCCTTCCAGCGATGCCGCTGCGAGCGACGAAATCACCGATGCCGAGTTCGAGTCCTTGCTCGATCAACTGCACGGTAAAGGCCAGTTCGCTGTCGATGCCGTGGCCGCCGCGCCAGCTGCACCAGCCGCCCCGAAAGCGGCAGGCGATAGCTCCGACATTACCGACGACGAATTTGAAGCACTGCTCGACCAGTTGCACGGCAAAGGCAACTTTGCGGTGGATGCGCTGGAGTCGGCCATTGCTTCTGTGCCAGTTCCTGCTGCGCCAACTGCAGCGGCGGCGGGTGGTGATCTGATCTCCGATCACGAGTTCGAATCGCTGCTCGACGAATTGCACGGTAAAGGCAAGTTCAGCGAAGTCGGCACAGGTTCTGCTGTATCGAATGTCGCGGCACCCGTCGCCAAGGCTGCCGCACCGGCCCCGATCGCCAAGGCGCCTGAACCGAAAGCTGAAACACCGAAACCAGCCGCCGCTGCTGCACCGGCCCCGGCCCGTGCTCCAGCCGCGCCGCCACCGGAAAAACCGGCCAGCGAAGCCGAGACCACCGTGCGGGTCGATACCGCTCGCCTCGACGAAATCATGAACATGGTGGGCGAATTGGTGCTGGTGCGTAACCGCCTGGTTCGCCTGGGTGCCAACAGTGCCGACGAGGCCATGTCCAAGGCTGTGTCGAACCTCGACGTGGTCACGGCTGACTTGCAAACCGCGGTCATGAAGACCCGGATGCAACCGATCAAGAAAGTCTTCGGGCGCTTCCCGCGCCTGGTTCGCGACCTGGCTCGCCAGCTCAAGAAAGAGATCAACCTGGAACTGGTCGGTGAAGAAACCGACCTCGACAAGAACCTCGTCGAGGCCCTGGCCGACCCGCTGGTCCACTTGGTACGCAACGCGGTCGACCACGGCATCGAGTCGCCGGAAGAACGCGAAGCTTCGGGCAAGTCCCGTGGCGGCCGGGTGGTCCTTGCTGCCGAACAGGAAGGCGACCACATCCTGCTGTCGATTTCCGATGACGGTAAAGGCATGGACCCGAACGTCCTGCGTTCCATCGCGGTTAAACGCGGTGTGATGGACAAGGACGCGGCCGATCGCTTGAGCGATACCGAGTGCTACAACCTGATTTTTGCGCCAGGGTTCTCGACCAAAACCGAGATCTCCGACGTGTCGGGTCGTGGCGTGGGCATGGACGTGGTGAAAACCAAGATTTCCCAGCTCAACGGTTCGATCAACATTTACTCGACCAAGGGCCAGGGTTCGAAAATCGTCATCAAGGTGCCGTTGACCCTGGCGATCATGCCGACGCTGATGGTCATGCTCGGCAACCAGGCGTTTGCGTTCCCGCTGGTGAACGTCAACGAGATCTTCCACCTCGACCTGTCGACCACCAACGTGGTGGACGGCCAGGAAGTGGTGATCGTGCGAGACAAGGCGCTGCCACTGTTCTACCTCAAGCGCTGGCTGGTCAGCTCCGCCGCTCACGAAGAGCAGCGCGAAGGCCATGTGGTGATCCTTTCGGTGGGCACGCAGCGGATCGGCTTTGTCGTCGATCAACTGGTGGGCCAGGAAGAAGTGGTCATCAAGCCATTGGGCAAAATGCTCCAGGGAACCCCGGGCATGTCGGGCGCCACCATCACCGGTGACGGCCGTATTGCGCTGATTCTCGATGTTCCGAGCATGCTCAAGCGTTACGCCACACGGCGTATTTGATTCTGGTGGAGCGGGGCGACTGAGGCCCCGCTGCGTCTAACGGAGTGTTTATGGCAGTTAAAGTCCTGGTGGTGGACGATTCGGGGTTTTTCCGCCGCCGCGTCTCGGAAATTCTTTCAGCGGATTCGAATATCCAGGTCGTCGGTACGGCGACCAACGGAAAAGAGGCGATCGATCAGGCCCTGGCCCTCAAGCCGGACGTGATCACCATGGACTACGAGATGCCCATGATGGACGGCATCACCGCCGTGCGGCACATCATGCAGCGCTGCCCGACGCCGGTGTTGATGTTCTCGTCGCTGACGCACGAAGGCGCCCGGGTCACCCTTGATGCGCTGGACGCCGGCGCCGTCGATTTCCTGCCCAAGAATTTTGAAGACATCTCCCGTAACCCGGAGAAGGTCAAGCAACTGCTGTGCGAGAAGATTCTCAGCATTTCACGAAGTAACCGTCGCGCCAGCGCCTACAGCGCGCCGGCACCGGTTGCCGCGCCAGCCCCGACGCCCGCGCCTTCGAGCGTCAGCAGTTACGGCAGCAGCACACCTTCGCGCCCTGCACCGGCACCGATCCCGACACGTACGCATCATGCCCCTGCGTCCCCCGGCCCATCGTCGCCTGCACCCAAGCGCAAAGCCTACAAACTGGTTGCCATCGGCACGTCCACGGGCGGTCCGGTTGCGCTGCAACGAGTCTTGACTCAGTTGCCGGCCAACTTCCCGGCACCGATCGTGTTGGTCCAGCACATGCCGGCAGCCTTCACCAAGGCCTTCGCCGAGCGTCTGGACAAGCTCTGCCGCATCAGCGTCAAGGAAGCCGAGGATGGCGACATCCTGCGTCCGGGCCTGGCGTTGCTGGCACCGGGTGGCAAGCAAATGATGATCGACGGCCGTGGCGCGGTGAAAATCCTGCCGGGCGACGAGCGTCTCAATTACAAACCGTGCGTGGACATCACCTTCGGTTCGGCAGCCAAGTCCTACGGCGACAAAGTTCTGGCGGTCGTACTCACCGGCATGGGCGCCGACGGTCGTGAAGGTGCTCGCCTGCTCAAACAGAGCGGCAGCGCGATCTGGGCTCAGGATGAAGCCAGTTGCGTGATCTACGGCATGCCGATGGCCATCGTCAAAGCCGATCTCGCGGATGCGATCTATGGGCTGGAAGATATTGGCAAGCACTTGGTCGAGGCGTGTATCTGATGGATGTTTTAAGCCTTATCGGCATCATCATGGCGTTCGTCGCCATTATTGGCGGCAACTACCTTGAAGGTGGCCACCTTGGCGCGCTGGCCAACGGCCCGGCGGCGCTGATCGTTCTCGGTGGGACCATTGGCGCAGCCTTGTTGCAGTCGCCGATGAGCGCCTTCAAGCGCGCCATGCAAATTGTTGGCTGGATTCTGTTTCCACCTCGCGTTGATCTGGCCGGTGGCATTGATCGAGTCGTGAACTGGAGCCTGACCGCGCGCAAGGAAGGATTGCTGGGCCTGGAAGGGGTGGCCGATGCCGAACCCGACAGCTACTCGCGCAAAGGCCTTCAGTTGCTGGTCGACGGTGCGGAGCCGGAAGCGATTCGCAGCATTCTGGAGGTGGATTTCTACACCCAGGAAAGCCGCGATATCGAGGCTGCCAAAGTCTTCGAAAGCATGGGCGGCTACGCGCCGACCATCGGGATTATCGGTGCGGTGATGGGCCTGATCCATGTCATGGGCAACCTCGCTGATCCGACGCAACTGGGCAGCGGCATTGCCGTGGCCTTCGTCGCCACCATCTACGGCGTGGCCAGTGCCAACCTGGTGTTGCTGCCGATTGCGTCCAAGCTCAAATCCGTTGCATTGCGCCAATCGCGTTACCGCGAAATGTTGCTGGAAGGGATCCTGTCGATCGCCGAAGGTGAGAACCCTCGCTCTATTGAGTTGAAGCTTCAGGGCTTCATGGATTGATGGGGGTAATGGATTATGGCTCGTCGTCGCCAACCTGAAGAACATGTAAACCATGAACGTTGGCTCGTTTCCTATGCCGACTTCATTACCTTGCTCTTCGCATTCTTCGTGGTGATGTACTCGATCTCGTCGATCAACGAAGGCAAGTACAAAATCATTTCGCAAGCGCTGATCGGGGTCTTCACCGATGCCGATCGTTCCCTCAAGCCGATTCCTGTTGGCGAAGAGCGACCGATGACGGTGACGCCGGCCAAGCCGTTGGTGAAAGACAGCGAGCAGGTCGATGCCGGTGTGGCCGGTTCCAACGACCCGCTCAAAAGCATTGCAGACGACATCAGCGCGGCGTTCGGCGACCTGATCAGCTCCAATCAGATGACCGTGCGTGGCAACGAGTTGTGGGTCGAGATCGAACTCAATTCCAGCCTGTTGTTCGGCAGCGGCGATGCCATGCCCAGCGACAACGCGTTCAATATCATCGACAAGGTGGCCGGGATTCTGAAGCCGTTCGACAACCCGATTCACGTCGAAGGCTTTACCGACGATCAACCGATCCGCACCGCGCAGTACCCCACTAACTGGGAACTGTCCTCGGCCCGCTCGGCGAGCATTGTGCGCATTCTGGCGATGCAGGGCGTGAACCCGAGCCGAATGGCCTCCGTGGGTTATGGCGAGTTTCAGCCCGTGGCCAACAATGCCACCGCCGAAGGCCGGGCACGCAACCGTCGTGTGGTGCTGGTGGTTTCACGCAATCTCGATGTTCGTCGCAGCCTCACCGGCACCGGAACCGCTCATGCGCAACCGGACGCCGCGTTGAAGCGTGCTGGCACACAAACTGCACCGTCAGCGGTCAAGTCGCCGGTACGAGAGAGCGCCGTCAATTCTCCGTCACCCGCATTAAAACGTTGAGCTATTTCTCGGCTGACCTCGTCGGCCGGGAGGAAACATTCAAATGAGAGTCTGGGCCGTTGCCAATCAAAAGGGTGGTGTTGGTAAAACCACTTCCTCTATCGCTTTAGCCGGTTTGCTGGCCGAGGCGGGCAAGCGCGTGGTTGTGGTCGATCTCGATCCGCACGGCTCCATGACCAGCTACTTCGGCTACGATCCCGACAGCCTGGAACACAGCAGCTACGACTTGTTCCTGCATAAGGGCAGCGTGCCGCAAGGCTTGCCCGGTCAGTTGTTGTTGCCCACCAGTCACGACAGTATTTCGCTGCTGCCTTCGAGTACCGCACTGGCCACGCTTGAGCGTCAATCGCCGGGGCAGAGTGGCTTGGGCCTGGTGATCGCCAAGAGCCTGGCGCAGTTGTGGCAGGACTTCGATTACGCGGTGATCGACAGCCCGCCGTTGCTCGGTGTGCTGATGGTCAATGCCTTGGCGGCGAGCCAGCAATTGGTGATCCCGGTGCAGACCGAGCACTTGGCCGTCAAAGGCCTGGAACGCATGGTCAACACCCTGGACATGATCAATCGTTCACGCAAACAGGCGCTGCCGTTCACCATCATCCCGACCTTGTTTGACCGTCGTACCCAGGCGTCCCTCGGGACCCTGCGCGTGCTGCGTGACAAGTACCCGGAAGAAATCTGGCAAGGTTACATCCCGGTCGACACCCGCTTGCGGGATGCGAGCCGGGCCGGCCTAACGCCTTCGCAATTCGACGGCAAGAGCCGTGGAGTTCTCGCTTACCGTGCGCTGCTCAAGCATTTGCTGGCGCAGCAATCTGTCGCGCAGGTGGCGTGAGATGAACCTTCCTTGCGTGGTGCTTAAATGAATCGGCCGGTGAAGATCACCTCTCGCCCGCAACTGGCGCTCCAGCATTATCTGGACAGCTTGCTGCAGGACGCGACGGAGGAGCTTGCGCCGATCATCGAAGCGCCCGCCGAAGTGCTCGAACCGGATAACACCCTGGACGAATTCCAGGCCGCGGTCCTCGAAGAACAAGCGCGCGATGCACGCCCGGCGGCGGTTGCTGCGCCTGTAGTTGGCGCACCTGTGGTTGCAGCGCCCGTGATCGCCGCCGTGGCCAAGGCGCCAGCGCCGGTCATGGAGGCGCCGGCACCGATCCTCGCACCGGTATCGACCATTGCACCCCTGCTGCAAACATTGGTGCCGCACGTCGTCGAAGTCCACTTGCCACCGAGCAACACGCCGCCACCGGTCGAAACCGATGGTCGCCCGTCGTGGGCCGCCGAGCCGTTCGAGTGTCTGTTATTCGACGTCGCCGGGTTGACCCTGGCGGTGCCACTGGTGTGCCTGGGTTCGATTTATTCGTTGGCGGGCCACGAGCTGACGCCGCTGTTCGGCCAGCCAGAATGGTTCCTCGGGATTCTGCCGAGCCAGGCCGGCAACCTGAAAGTCCTGGACACCGCACGTTGGGTCATGCCCGACCGCTACCGCGACGATTTCCGGCAGGGCCTGCAATACGTTATTTCGGTTCAGGGCTACGAGTGGGGGCTGGCGGTGCATCAGGTCAGCCGCTCGTTGCGCCTGGACCCGAACGAAATCAAATGGCGCAGCCACCGTGGTCAACGGCCATGGCTGGCGGGCACTGTGATTGAACACATGTGTGCATTGCTCGACGTCTCCGCGCTGGCCGAGTTGATCGCCAGTGGCGGGGCAAAGCACATAAGCAATATCAAGCCGGCTCACAAACCAGCATAAAAAACACGCAACGGCAGTGAATGCCGCTGCACAGAACACACACCGCCAGGGCGGTTTTTTGAGGGGTCAGGGTATGAATGATAAGGCGACGGCTGCAAAGGGTTCCGAAGATCCGATCCTGCAATGGGTAACCTTCAAGCTGGACAACGAAACCTACGGCATCAACGTGATGCGCGTCCAGGAAGTCCTGCGCTACACCGAAATCGCCCCGGTTCCGGGTGCCCCGACCTACGTGCTGGGCATCATCAACCTGCGCGGTAACGTGGTCACCGTGATCGACACCCGTCAGCGCTTCGGCCTGATGAATGCGGAGATCAGCGACAACACCCGTATCGTCATCATCGAAGCCGACAAGCAGGTTGTCGGGATCATGGTCGACAGCGTGGCCGAAGTGGTTTACCTGCGTCAGTCGGAAATCGAAACTGCGCCAAACGTCGGTAACGAAGAATCCGCCAAGTTCATTCAAGGCGTGTGCAACAAGAACAACGAACTGCTGATCCTGGTCGAGCTGGACAAGATGATGAGCGAAGAAGAATGGTCGGACCTGGAGAACATCTGATTGATTCTTGAGGTTGCGGTCATTGTCCTGTTCCTCTTCTGGGCAGGCACGCTGGCGATGTTTCTGGCGTACATTCGCGGTCAACGACTGATCGCCGCTCAACAGGCCCAGGGCGATGCGCTGCGGGATCAGCGCATCAAGGACCTGGCCAAACGCGTGGACGACTACCAGAGCGGCAACGTGCGCATGGGTGAAGACCTGCACGAACTGCGCGCGGTGGTTGGCCCCTTGCCGGACAAACTGGCACAGCTGGAACAGCGCGACCCGTCGAGCCTGTCGTTCGCCCAGGCGGCGCGATTGGTGGGAATGGGGGCGACGGTTGATGAACTGACTCAGTCTTGCGGGTTGACCCAGGCTGAGGCGGAGTTGATGCGTAAGTTGCACAAGAATTGAACTGAACTGATCAAAAGATCGCAGCCTCGTTTCACTCGACAGCTCCTACAAGGCGTACGCCATTCCAATGTAGGAGCTGTCGAGTGAAACGAGGCTGCGATTTTTTGCATTCAACAAAGATTCAATAATCATCCCCGCGATCGGTGACATCCTTCTCGATCATCGGCGCGTGCGGATCATGCCCCGCCGGAAACTTGCCCTTCAAATGCCACGCAAACGCGATGATCTCGGCCAGCGTGCGGTACAACTCCTGCGGAATACTTTCCCCCAGTTCCATCCTCGCCAGCAGCTTTACCAGCTCGGCGTTCTCATAGATCGGCACTTCATAATCGCGGGCAATGCGCAGAATTTCTTCGGCCAGTTCTTCGTCACCCTTGGCCGTGAGGGTAGGGGCGTGGCTGCCGTCGTATTTGAGGGCGATGGCCTGGCGTGGGGCGTTGGTGGTTTTCATGCGGTTTCGTCGACCCAGCGTTGTTCCAGACGGGTTTGCGGTCCTTGTGGCGGGGTGCCGAGGTGGCAATCCAGATCGCCGACGTTCAGGCCCGATGCCAGCAAGCGTTCGCGCAGGCCGGCCAGGTTACTTTCGATCAGGCTGGCGGTGTACGGCCGTTCGGCCCAGAGCTGGCTGGACAGGCTGCCCTTGATCAGTTGCGCGTGAACCTGCAAGGGGCCCAGCGGTTCCATGTCGAAGGCCAGGTCGACACGCCACAGCGGTTGCTTGGGTTCGTGTTCGTCGCGGCGTTCGTGGGGGTGTTCTTTCTCGGGCGCTTCTTCGCGCTGGAACTTGACCTGCAGCGGGACAATGTCCTGCGCGTTTCGCATCGGGATTTCCAGTTGCCAGGTGCTGAGCAGCCGACCATCGTCGGTCACGCCGGTTTGCTCCAGGCTCGACAGTTGATGGCTTTGCAGGCGCGAAACGGCTGCCGCCGCCAAACGCAGCAAATGCTCCAGATCACCTTCACCGTCATGGCTTTGCAGCAGGCGTTCGGGCAGCGGGAAACTGGTCGGCAGCGGCTTGGCGCTGACTTGCCCGAGCATCCCCAGGGCGCTGCGCACGAAGCTCGGCATCGTCTGCACCAATGTATTGGCGGCGATGATCGCGTTGAGGTTGGTATTGGCCGGTAGTCCCGGTGTCAGTTGCGCGATCAGCTTGAGCAAATCGCCTTTCATGTCCGGCGCCAATGTCGGATTTTGCCCGGTGAGCAATTTCGCTTCCAAGAACAGTCCGCTGTTTGCCAGCGCTTGAGCCAGGCCCTTTGGCGTGCTCAGTTGCTGAACGTCCGGCAGGCCGGCGAGGAGTTTTTCCACGGCCAGGCGCAGGTCGCTGGAGGTTGGGTCCAACGCAAGTGGCGATGGCTGCAATGGCGGCTGCAGTGACGATTGCGGCGTCGGCGTCAGGTTTTGCAAGGCTTTGATCAAGCCATCCAGCGAACCTTGGCGGCTTTGCTGGCTGACCAGTTGCTGCGTCACCGCCAACTGTTCCTGACGGCTGCTCAGCGGGACGAATTTAAGCGTTTGGGTGTCTTGCACCATGGCGCTCAACAACGTGCCAATGCGCAGGGGCGTGGGGCTGTCGATGCTCAGCGTGCTGCCGCTCAGCACCGTGTTTAGCAAACTCACCATGGAGCGGAACACCGTGGGTTGCCCCGGCACCTGCGGCATGACTTGTGAGGTCAGCACTTTGCCCTGCAACAGCGTGCCAGCGGGCAGTTGCGCCGTGTCAATGCGGGTGAGGGTGGCGACGCTCGCCGCGATGGCCTGTTGCACGGTGATCGCCAGGTTGCTGGCCGACGGTTGGGTGATCGCCAGGCTGGTGCCTTGAGGCAGAGGCTGGCTGCTGGTGGCCTGGACCGTGGTCTGGCGACCGCTGTCGAGGGTGACTTTGAGCAACAATTGAAAGGTCTGATCCGTCTGCTTGAGCGACAGCACTTCAGCCTTGGCGGTTTGCCCGACGGAGATCAGGCCCTCCATCGGCGTCAGTAACTTGAGCAGGTCGCCACTCACCACCAGCGGCCGCGACGTCGCGGGCGGGGTCTGCGGTAGCGGGAGAATGTTCATTTCGCCTGTCATACGCGGTCACAACCTGAGGAAATTGCCCTCTTGAGAGTAGGGCATGGCATGTATAATGCCGCCCCGTTATCACTGGGGCGCTAAAAACATTGCAAATGTTTGACCCAGCTCTCTATGACGGGCCGCCAATGCATCTATTCTGCATCTCTTTAGCGGCCGTACTACTGCCGACTTGAACCGCAAAAGGCCCGTGATCCCTTGACCAGCCCAGTCCTGCAAACCGTTGCCCTCGCTTGTGAGCGAGACCTTCGGCTGCTCTTCGAAAATCTCGATTTGAGACTGGCCAGTGGCGAAATGTTGCAAATCAGCGGCCCCAACGGCAGTGGCAAGACCAGCCTGTTGCGCCTGCTGTGCGGTCTGATGCAACCGACCGCCGGCCAAGTGCTGCTCAATGGCCAGCCGCTCAATGAGCAACGCTTTGAACTGGCGCGCAACCTGTTGTGGATCGGTCATGCCGCCGGTATCAAGGAATTGCTGACCCCTGAGGAAAACCTCAGCTGGCTCTGCGCCCTGCATCATCCGGCGTCCCATGACGCCATCTGGCAGGCCTTGGCGGCGGTGGGGTTGCGCGGTTTCGAGGACGTTCCGTGCCACACGCTGTCTGCCGGCCAGCATCGCCGTGTGGCGCTGGCGCGGTTGTACCTGGACAGCCCACCGCTGTGGATTCTCGATGAACCGTTCACCGCACTCGACAAACAAGGCGTGGCGCAGCTCGAAGAGCACCTGGCCGCACACTGCGAGCGCGGCGGCATGGTCGTATTGACCACCCACCACACGCTGACGCGGATGCCGACCGGTTATCGCGATATTGATCTGGGGAATTGGGCCGTATGAGTGTTTTCGGCCTGTTGGTCGCCCGTGAGGCCCGTTTGTTATTCCGCCGTCCTGCGGAGTTGGCGAACCCGTTGGTGTTCTTCGCCATCGTGGTTGCCCTGTTCCCGCTAGCGGTCGGCCCCGAGGCTCAATTGTTGCAAACCTTGTCTCCGGGGCTGGTCTGGGTCGCGGCCCTTTTATCGGTTTTGCTCTCGCTGGACGGGCTTTTCCGCAGTGATTTCGAGGACGGTTCCCTCGAACAGTGGGTCCTTTCGTCGCACCCTCTGCCTCTTCTGGTTTTGGCCAAGGTACTGGCACACTGGGCCTTCTCGGGCCTGGCACTGGTTTTGCTCGCTCCACTGCTGGCGTTGATGCTCGGTTTGCCTGCCGCTTGTCTGCCGGTGTTGCTGCTTTCGTTATTGCTGGGTACACCGGTACTGAGCCTGCTCGGTGCGGTGGGCGCAGCCCTGACGGTAGGATTGAAGCGTGGCGGCCTGTTGTTGGCGCTGCTGATTCTGCCGCTGTACATCCCGGTGTTGATTCTCGGCAGTGGCGCCTTGCAGGCAGCCTTGATGGGCATGCCGGCGACCGGTTATCTCTTGTGGCTTGGTAGCCTGACCGCCCTGGCGATAACCCTGACACCGTTTGCAATAGCTGCTGGCCTGAAGATCAGCGTCGGCGAATAATGAGGTCTGGTTAAAATTTGACCAGTAAAGACCCAGCTCTTCACAGCGAAGGGCAACCGTGATGGAAACAGTATGAACTGGACGTGGTTTCACAAGCTCGGCTCGCCCAAATGGTTTTATGGCATCAGCGGCAAACTGTTGCCCTGGCTGAGCGTCGCGGCGTTGCTGTTGATCGGCGTTGGCGTAGTCTGGGGCCTGGCCTTCGCGCCGCCCGACTACCAGCAAGGCAACAGCTTTCGCATCATTTATATCCACGTTCCTGCCGCGATGCTGGCGCAATCCTGCTATGTGATGCTGGCCGTGTGCGGCATTGTCGGGTTGGTCTGGAAGATGAAACTGGCCGATGTCGCCCTGCAATGTGCGGCGCCCATCGGTGCCTGGATGACTGCCGTGGCGCTGGTCACCGGCGCGATCTGGGGCAAACCGACCTGGGGCTCGTGGTGGGTCTGGGATGCGCGACTTACGTCTATGTTGATTCTGCTGTTTCTGTACTTCGGTCTGATTGCGCTGGGCAACGCCATCAGCAATCGTGACAGCGCCGCCAAGGCGTGTGCGGTGTTGGCGATTGTTGGCGTGATCAACATCCCGATCATCAAATACTCGGTGGAGTGGTGGAACACCCTGCACCAGGGCGCGACCTTCACCCTCACCGAAAAACCGGCCATGCCGGCCGAAATGTGGCTGCCTCTGCTGCTGACGGTGCTGGGCTTCTACTGTTTCTTTGGCGCGGTCCTGTTGCTGCGCATGCGCCTTGAAGTACTCAAGCGCGAAGCGCGGGCCAGTTGGGTCAAGGCCGAAGTACAGAACAGTCTGGAGGTCGCTCGATGAGTTTTGCTTCATTTGGCGACTTCCTCGCCATGGGCCATCACGCCCTGTATGTCTGGTCAGCCTATGGCATCTGCCTGGCGGTGCTGGCCCTCAACGTGGCGGCGCCGATCCTGGCCCGCAAGCGGTATCTGCAACAAGAGGCGCGTCGTCTGCGCCGGGAGAACGGCAAGTGAATCCGCTGCGCAAAAAGCGTCTTATCATCATTCTCGCGATCCTGGTGGGTGTCGGCGCTGCCGTCGGCCTGGCCCTGAGCGCCCTGCAGCAGAACATCAATCTGTTTTACACCCCGACCCAGATCGCCAATGGCGAAGCGCCGCAAGACACGCGCATCCGTGCCGGTGGCATGGTCGAGAAAGGTTCGCTGCAACGTTCCGGTGATTCGCTGGACGTGAAATTTGTCGTTACTGACTTCAACAAATCCGTGACCATCACCTATCGCGGCATTCTTCCAGACCTGTTCCGTGAAGGGCAGGGTATCGTGGCCCTGGGCAAAATCAACGCCGACGGCGTGGTGGTGGCCGACGAAGTGCTGGCCAAGCACGATGAGAAGTACATGCCGCCGGAAGTGACCAAGGCCCTGAAAGACAGCGGCCAGTCGGCGCCCACACAAGCCAAAGAGGGTTAATTGATGACATCCGCTCTCTATAATTCAGGGCTGTTTATCCCCGAACTGGGCCACCTGGCCATGATCCTGGCGCTGTGTTTCGCGCTGGTTCAGGCCGTGGTGCCGTTGCTCGGTGCCTGGCGCGGTGACCGCTTGTGGATGAGCCTGGCGCAGCCGGCCGCCTGGGGTCAGTTCACCTTCCTGGTGTTCGCCTTCGGGTGCCTGACCTACGCGTTCATGACTGACGACTTCTCGGTCGGCTACGTCGCCAGCAACTCCAACAGTGCCTTGCCGTGGTACTACAAATTCAGCGCGGTATGGGGCGCCCACGAAGGGTCATTGCTGTTGTGGGCATTGATCCTCGGCGGCTGGACCTTCGCGGTGTCGGTGTTCTCCCGCCAATTGCCGCAAGTCATGCTGGCCCGGGTACTGGCCGTGATGGGCATGATCAGCACTGGTTTCCTGTTGTTCCTGATCCTCACGTCCAACCCGTTCAAGCGCATCCTGCCGCAGATGCCCAGCGATGGCGCCGACCTCAATCCGTTACTGCAAGACATCGGCCTGATCGTTCACCCGCCGATGCTGTACATGGGTTACGTCGGTTTCTCGGTGGCCTTTGCCTTCGCCATCGCGGCGCTGATGGGCGGTCGCCTGGATGCCGCGTGGGCTCGCTGGTCGCGTCCGTGGACCATCGTCGCCTGGGCATTCCTCGGCATCGGCATCACCCTCGGTTCGTGGTGGGCGTATTACGAACTTGGCTGGGGCGGCTGGTGGTTCTGGGACCCGGTGGAAAATGCCTCGTTCATGCCTTGGCTGGTGGGCACCGCGCTGATTCACTCGTTGGCGGTCACGGAAAAACGTGGCGTGTTCAAGAGCTGGACCGTGTTGCTGGCCATCGCCGCGTTCTCGTTGAGCTTGCTGGGTACGTTCCTCGTGCGTTCCGGCGTGCTGACGTCGGTTCACGCGTTTGCGTCCGACCCTGAGCGCGGCGTGTTCATCCTGATCTTCCTGTTGTTTGTGGTCGGTGGTTCGCTGACGCTGTTCGCCCTGCGCGCGCCTGTGGTCAAGAGTCAGGTGGGCTTCAACCTCTGGTCCCGGGAAACCCTGCTGCTGGGCAACAACCTGGTGCTGGTGGTGGCGGCCTCGATGATCCTGCTCGGCACCTTGTACCCACTGATCCTTGACGCAATGACCGGCGCCAAGCTGTCGGTCGGCCCGCCGTACTTCAACGCGTTGTTCATTCCATTGATGGCGTTGCTGATGATGGTGATGGCGGTCGGTGTGATCGTGCGCTGGAAAGACACGCCGGTGAAATGGCTGGCCAGCATGCTCACGCCGGTATTGCTCGGCAGTGCCGCACTGGCCGTAGTGGCCGGCGTCGCTTACGGCGATTTCAACTGGGCGGTGATCGCGACGTTCATGCTCGCGGCCTGGGTATTGCTGGCCGGCGTGCGAGACATCTTCGACAAGACCCGCCACAAAGGCCTGATCAAAGGCTTGCCGACCCTGACTCGCAGCTATTGGGGCATGCAGGTCGCGCATTTGGGCATTGCCGTGTGCGCACTGGGCGTCGTGTTGTCGAGCCAGAACAGCGCCGAGCGTGACCTGCGCCTGGCGCCGGGCGAGTCCATGGACCTGGCCGGTTATCACTTCGTGTTCGAAGGCGCCAAGCACTTCGAAGGCCCGAACTTCACCTCCGACAAGGGCACCGTTCGAGTGATTCGCGACGGCAAGGAAGTCAGCGTGCTGCACCCGGAAAAGCGCCTCTACACCGTGCAGAACTCGGTGATGACCGAAGCCGGGATCGACGCCGGTTTCACCCGTGACCTCTACGTCGCCCTCGGTGAGCCACTGGGCGATGGCGCCTGGGCTGTTCGTGTTCACGTCAAACCGTTTGTGCGCTGGATCTGGTTCGGCGGACTGCTGACCGGTTTCGGTGGGTTGCTGGCGGCGCTGGATCGCCGTTATCGGGTCAAGGTGAAAAGCCGGGTGCGTGAAGCACTGGGCATGTCGGGAGCCACTGCATGAAGCGTTGGTTGATGTTGTTGCCACTGGCGATTTTTCTAGTGGTCGCTGTATTCCTTTACCGTGGGTTGTACCTGGACCCGGCCGAGCTGCCTTCGGCGATGATCAACAAGCCGTTCCCGGAGTTTTCCCTGCCTTCGGTGCAGGGCGACAAGACCCTGACCCGCGCTGACATCGTCGGTAAACCGGCGCTGGTCAATGTCTGGGGCACCTGGTGCATTTCCTGCCGGGTCGAGCACCCGGTGCTGAATAAGCTGGCCCAGCAGGGCGTGGTGATTTATGGCATCAACTACAAGGACGTCAATGCCGACGCCTTGAAGTGGCTGGTGGAGTTTCACAACCCCTACCAACTGGATGTTCGTGACGATGCCGGCACCCTGGGTCTGAACCTCGGTGTCTACGGCGCGCCGGAAACCTTCTTCATCGACGCCAAGGGCATCATCCGCGACAAGTTCGTCGGCGTGATCGACGAGCAAGTCTGGCGTGAAAAACTGGCCGCCAAGTATCAGGCGCTGGTCGATGAGGCCAAGCCATGAAGCGCTGGATAGCCGCCGTGGTGTTGGGCTTGAGCTTGGCCGGCGTGGCACACGCGGCCATCGACACCTACGAGTTCGCCAAAGAAGGTGATCGCGAGCGTTTTCGCGAGCTGACCAAAGAGCTGCGTTGCCCCAAGTGCCAGAATCAGGACATTGCCGATTCCAACGCACCGATTGCCGCCGACCTGCGCAAAGAGATTTTTCGCATGCTGGGCGAGGGTAAGGACAACCAGCAGATCATCGACTTCATGGTTGATCGGTACGGCGATTTCGTCCGCTACAAACCCGCACTGAACGCCAAGACTGCACTGCTCTGGTTCGGCCCGGCCGGTCTGCTTTTGGGCGGTTTTGTGGTCATCGCCGTGATCGTCCGCCGTCGTCGCGTGCAACGCGCCGAAACCAAGACTGAGCTTTCCACCGATGAGCGTGAGCGCCTCGACCACCTGTTGGATAAAAACCAAGAATGATTGATTTCTGGCTCGCTGCAGGTCTGCTGCTTCTGGTTGCCCTGAGTTTTCTGTTGATCCCGGTTCTGCGCGGTCGCCGCGCTCAGCGTGAAGAGGATCGTACTGCCCTGAACGTCGCGCTGTATCAAGAGCGCGTGGCTGAGCTGCAGGTTCAGCAGGAAGAGGGCGTTCTCGACGCGGCGCAAATGGACGCCGGCCGCGCCGAAGCGGCCCGTGAGCTGCTCGCCGACACCGAAGGCGTTGGGGCGCCGCGAGTGACCCGCCTGGGCAAGCCGTTGCCTTTGCTGGCGGCGGTTCTGGTTCCGGTGTTGGGCCTTGGTTTGTACCTGCATTTCGGTGCCAGCGACAAAGTCGAGCTGACCCGCGAGTTCGCTCAGGCGCCGCAGTCGATGGAAGAGATGACCCGTCGGCTGGAACGCGCCGTCGCCGCTCAACCGGAGTCGGCTGAAGGCCTGTATTTCCTCGGCCGCACGTACATGGCTCAGGATCGTCCGGGCGACGCGGCGAAGATTTTCGAACGCACCGTGAACCTGGCCGGTCGCCAACCGGAACTGCTCGGCCAATGGGCTCAGGCGCTGTATTTTGCCGAAGGTAAAAAGTGGTCGGACAAGATTCAGGCCCTGACCGATGAAGCGCTGAAAGCCGATCCGAAAGAAGTCACCAGCCTGGGCCTGCTCGGTATCGCCGCGTTTGAAAGCCAGCGTTACCAGGACGCCATCAACTACTGGAATCGTCTGTTGACGCAACTGCCACCCGATGACAACTCCCGCGCTGCGCTGCAAGGCGGGATTGCCCGGGCCACCGAGAAGCTCGAAGCCAGCGGCGGCAAGGTGGTTCAGGCACCTGCGGCCAAAGCTGCAGCGTTGTTGAAAGTCACCGTTGACCTGGCCCCGGCGCTCAAAGCCAAGGTCCAGCCGGGCGACAGCGTGTTCATTTTCGCCCGCGCCACCTCCGGTCCACCTGCACCGTTGGCCGCCAAGCGCCTGACCGTGGCCGACTTGCCGGTGACCGTCGAATTAGGCGATGCCGACGCCATGATGCCGCAGTTGAAACTGTCGAACTTTCCTGAAGTCCAACTGGTTGCGCGCGTCTCCCGTGCCGGCCAACCGACTGCCGGTGAATGGGTCGGTCGCAGCCAGCCTCTGGCCAGCAACACGACGGCGCCGCAGACACTGACCATCGACAGCCCTGACAAATAACAGGAAAACGCCCCATGACCGCCATCGCTCGTATCACCCTGCTCAGTCTGGTCTTGGGGTTAAGCGCTTGTGCGGTCCAGCCGCCGGAGCGAACGTCGCCGCCACCGATTCCGCCGTCACAGCCAAGGCCTACTCCGTCGCCAACACCCACGCCAGGTAAACCGGGCATTCCGGCCAAGCCTGCCAAACCGATGCCGCGCACCTCCGCCAGCTTCGCGCCGCCGCCGGGTGGCAACAGCCATTGGGATGCCAAACTCGGCGTCTACGTGCTGGATGACCAGACCAACACCTTCTACCGCCAGCGCACCTACTACCGCTGGAACAATGGCTGGAGCCGCTCGATCAGCCCCAACGGGCCATGGGAAGACACGGATATTCACGGCGTGCCGGGTGGGTTGGGACGGCAATTCGGGCAGTAAGCAAAGGCGACCTTCGGGTCGCCTTTTTTGTGCCTGTTGAAATTCCCGATTCACCCCAAACCTGTAGCAGCTGGCGAAGCCTGCGTTCGGCCGGTCCGCGCTCGGGCGAAGCAGTCGTGAAATCAGTCCACGCGTACTGTCAGGAAACGAAACCGGCGAACCTCAGGTCTCTTTTGTCAGCAACTCCTGCACATACTCCACAAACGCCCGCGCCTTGGCGCTGGCCATTCTTCCGGTTGGAAACACTGCCCACAGGTCCAGGTTTGGCAGCGTCCAGTCCGTCATCACTTCCCTGACCGCCCCGTTGGCCAACTCCGGGGCAAACATCCATTGCGACGCCATGGTCAGCCCCTGATGAGCCAGCACTGCTTCTCGCAATCCCTCGGCGGCGTTGACGCGGATTCGGCCGCTGATGATCACGGCCTGTTCTTCAGAGGCGTTTCGAAATTGCCAATTGGCGCCGCCGCCCAAGGAGTAGACGACCGCCTGATGCTTGCACAGGTCAGCGGGGCAGGTGGGTTCGCCGTATTTTTCGAAGTAGGCCGGTGTGCCCAGTACCACGCGTCGACACTCGGCGATTTTGCGGGCCGTCAGCCCCGAGTCGCTCAGGGCGCCCATGCGCAGGGCAATGTCGACGCCTTCCTCGACCAGATTGACGTTACGGTCGTCGAGCATCAGGTCGATGTTCAAGTCCGGGTTCTGTTCGAGAAACGGCCCAAGGTGCGGCACGATGTGCAGCCGGCCGAAGGTCACGGCGGCGCAAATGCGCAGGTTGCCAGTGAGTCCGCTGGCGGCACCGCGGGCGGCGTTGTCGGCCTCGTCGGCTTCTTCGAGGGCGCGTTTGGAACGCTCGAAAAAGGCCAGGCCGGCCTCGGTCGGTGTCAGGCCTCGGGTTGAGCGCAACAGCAGTCGCACGGCAAGACGTGATTCCAGCTGCGCAATGGCTTTCGACACGGCGGGCTGGCCGATATTCAGACGCCGGGCGGCAGCGGAAAACGAGCCGGTTTCCACCACGTAGACGAAGGTTTCCATTGCGCCGAGGCGGTCCATCGAAGGTCCTTATGAGGTTCTGAAATTCACCGAAAATCGTCGGTCAGAAAGCGGCTTTTCCTATTGAGGCGCCGCCGTCGACAAACAACGTTTGCCCGGTAATAAACCCACTCTGCTCGGACAACAAAAACGCAATCGCCGCCGCGATTTCTTGTGGTTGCCCCAATCGACCCATCGGCACTCCCGCCAGATACCGTGCTTCACCTTCACTGCCCGGCGGGTTATTGGTGCGAAACAGTTCGGTCTCGGTCGGCCCTGGCGCCACGGCGTTCACCGTCACGCCGGTTTTCGCCAGTTCCAGCGCCCAGGAGCGCGTGAAGCTGATCAGCGCTGCTTTGGCCGCCGCGTAGGCCGTGCGTTGGGTAATCCCGAGGACGGTCAGGCTGGAAATGTTCACCACACGACCCCACCCCTTGTCGCGCATGTGGGGCAGCAGCGCCTGAGTGGCCTGCAACGCCGAATGGAGGTTGACCCGCATCACGTCGTCGAAGGTGTCCAGGTCAATCTCGCCCAGTACTTGTGGGCGCACCAGGCCGACGTTGTTCACCAGCCCGTCAAATTCGTAAGTCCGGGCCAGATCGGCCAGCACTTCCTGGGTCAGGACGCGGTCGCTCAGGTCCAGCGGAAACAGGATGCCGGGGAACGTCAGGTCGGGCGTGCGGGCGATGCCCACCACCCGGTGGCCCGCACGATCCAGGTGCTCGGCCACAGCGCGGCCAATGCCTTTGCTGGCGCCGGTGATGAGGAAGGTACGACGGGTCATTTCACACTCCTTGAAAAAACATGCCGCGGGTCAGGCGGCATTTGATCGGTTAGCCGCGAATAGCATCCAGCATCGCTTCAGGCTCAGGACGCTGAGTGTAATCCGGGTTGACCTCGGCGTAACGAATCACACCGTCCTGACCGATCACATAGCGTGCCGGCATCGGCAGCGTCCACGACGGATCATCATTGAAAGTTGGCAAATCGTTACGCAGATTCTTGTACAGCTCGATCAGGTAATCCGGCAACTCAAAGCGCAAACCCAATGCATGCGCCACGTCATTGTGGGTGTCGCTGAGGATAGGAAACGTCAGGCCATTGGTCCGCATCGACTTGCGGCTGTTGGCGGCGATCTGTGGCGAAATCGCCAGCAGGCTGGCGCCGGCGTCCTGCAACATTGGCAGAAAATCCTGCAACGCTTGCAGCTCCATGTTGCAGTAAGGGCACCACACGCCACGGTAAAACGTCAGCACCAAAGGCCCCTTGGCCAGCAGGTCGATGGAGGACACCGGATGCCCGTCGGGATCTTTCAGGGTAAACAGTGGCGCCTTGTCACCGACCTTCAGCGCTTTGTTCGCCGCACCAGAGGCGATCAGCTCGGCAGTGGCGCGCTCCATGATCGGGTGGATGTCAGCCGGGGCGTTATAGGGCGGTTTGCCAGCCTTGAAGTCCGCTTTGAAGGCATCGAGTTTTGCTTGCAAGGTCATGATCGTAATCCTTGGTGAGAAAGCCGGATGGCCGGGATCAATGGTGACCTTGAGGCGAGGAGGGCGGAACGCAGGTGGGGGGCATAGGATTCATTCTTGGGGGGAATGAGGTGGCGGATACGTCACATTTGTCGGAACACCGACCGAATCTTGCTCCGGCCGGCATTGCGAAGTTGTTTTTGAACGATTAAGCCGTCGCCAGCGAGCCCTTCTGCGAAACACTCAAAAAACGCAGCAACGCCAACAGTGGAAACGCGCTGCCGACTATCACGATCCACAACCAGCCACCGTGCTCGTACACGGCACTGGCCACCGAAGAGCCAAAGGCGCCGCCGATGAAGATGCTGGTCATATACAGCGCATTCAGGCGGCTGCGGCTTTTGGCGTCGAGGGCGTAGACCGCGCGTTGGCCGAGCACCATGTTCATCTGCACACAGAAGTCGAGGACCACGCCGGTCACGGCCAGGCCAATGACGCTGTAGAGCGGATGGATGAACGCCGGCAGAAAGCTCAGGCTGGCGAACAGCAGGGCCAGCAGCGAGGCGATGCGCGTGTGGCCGGCGTCCGCCAGGCGACCGGCGATGGGCGCCGCGATAGCGCCGATGGCGCCGACCAGGGCGAAGATCGCGATCTGGGTTTGCGACAGGCCGTGATTGCGTGCCAACTCCAGCGGCACGGCGGTCCAGAACAGGCTGAAGGTCGCGAACATGCAGCCTTGATAAAACGCACGCTGACGCAATACCGGTTGTTGGCGCAGCAATGTCCACAGCGAACCCAGCAATTGCCCATAAGATGCACTGTGATCAGGCTGGCGCTTGGGTATGGTCAGCGCCAGCACGATGCTGATCGCCACCATCAACACCGCTGCTATCACAAACATCGCGCGCCAGCCGAAATAGTCAGCCACCACGCTGGACACCGGGCGAGCCAGGAGAATCCCCAGCAGCAACCCGCCCATGATCCCGCCGACCACGCGGCCACGCGACTCTTCCGGAGCCAGGTGCGCGGCCAGTGGAATCAGGATTTGCACCGACACCGAGCTGAAGCCCACCAGCAACGAAATCAGTAAAAACACATTGGGCTGATCGGTGAACGCGGCGCCCAGTAAACTCGCAATCGCCACCACGGTGGTGATGATCATCAGTCGGCGGTTTTCCAGCAAATCGCCCAGCGGCACGAGGAAGAAAAGCCCCAGTGCGTAGCCAATCTGTGTCAGGGAAACGATCAGGCTGGCCATGGTGCTGGTCAGGCCGATGTCCGGCGCGATCAGGCCGATGATCGGTTGGGCATAGTAGAGGTTGGCCACAATGGCGCCGCAACAGAAGGCGAAGAGCAGCACCATGCCTTTGGTCATTGTCGTGGCACCGTGAGGCGCCGGCGTCGCTGGATTCATAACGTGTCTCGCTGAACAGAAGGGAATGCGCGAAGGCTAAGCGGCAAGCCGGGACGGCGGAAGTGGGATTGAAGTGATAGTAATCATTCCATTGCGGAATGAGTGGCACCGGCATGTGCAGTTGGCCCATGCACCTTGCGTCCAAATAATCAGGTCCGATGATACATTCACTTACATCCTGTTCGATAGCGTGCTTATGTTCTCTCTCACGTTTCATCACCGCAAGGTACTTCCATGAATACGATGTTCCGTCACCTGATTCGCGGCGCTTCGGCCCTGACACTGATCACATTGTTCACCACAGGCCTGGCCCAGGCCGCCGACGCGCCGGGATTGCGTATCGGTGTTCGTGGCGAAATCACCGGGGTCAGCCCTGATGTGTTGAAGGTTCACGTCAACAGCGGCGAAAACGTCGTGATCAACCTGACCCCGGATACCAAAGTCCGCGCTGTCACGTTGGCCAATATCGACGACATCAAACCGGGCAGCTACATCGGCTCGGCGGCTATTCCTCAGGAGGATGGCACTCTCAAGGCGTTGGAAGTCCATGTCTTCCCACCGGAACTGGCGGGTAGCGGCGACGGGCATCGACCGTTCGACCTGGTCAAGGGCAGCAGCATGACCAACGGCAGCGTCGGCGATCTGGTGGTCAGCAACGGCCGGGTCTTGACGGTCAACTACAAGGGCGGCCAGCAGAAGATTCTGGTGCCGGAGGACGTGCCGATTGTGAACCTGATGCCGGGGGATCGCAGCTTGTTGAAAGTGGGGGTGAAGATCGTGACATTTGTGACACAGAGTGCGGACGGGACGCTGACGGCTCAGTCGATTTCTGCGGGTAAGGAGGGTGTGACGCCGCCGATGTAAGGGCTTGGCGAAATCCTTGTGGGAGCGGGCTTGCCCGCGAAGAAGGCGCTACATTCAGCATTGATGTGACTGATAAACCGCCATCGCGGGCAAGCCCGCTCCCACAGGATTGACGTCGTACAAGGAAACTGTAACCGCTGAAACCCACAAAAAAGGCGACCTGCAAAGGTCGCCTTTTTCATGGCCGCTCAGCGATTACTGACCGGTGTAAATCTGATCGAAAATCCCGCCATCATTGAAGTGAGTCTTCTGCACGGTGCGCCAGTCACCGAAGGTCTTCTCCACCGACAGGAAGTCCACTTTCGGGAAGCGATCGGTGTACTTGGCCAGCACCGCCGGGTCACGCGGGCGCAGGTAATTGGCTGCCGCAATTTCCTGGCCTTCCGGCGACCACAGGTACTTCAGGTATTCCTCGGCGGCGGCACGGGTGCCTTTCTTGTCGACGGTTTTGTCGACCACCGACACCGGTGGCTCGGCTTCGGCGGAAACGCTTGGGTAGATCACTTCAAACTGGTCGCGACCAAACTCGCGGGCAATCATTTCCGCTTCGTTCTCGAAGGTCACCAGGACGTCGCCGATCTGGTTGGTCATGAACGTTGTGGTAGCGGCACGACCGCCGGTGTCCAGCACGGGTGCTTGCTTGAACAGCTTGCCGACGAACTCCTTGGCCTTGTTCTCGTCACCGCCGTTCTTCAGCACATAACCCCAGGCGGACAAGTAGGTGTAGCGGCCATTGCCCGAGGTTTTCGGGTTGGGCACGATCACCTGAACGCCGTCCTTGAGCAGGTCAGGCCAGTCTTTCAGGGCTTTCGGGTTGCCTTTACGGACGATGAACACCGTGGCGGAAGTAAACGGCGCACTGTTGTTCGGCAGGCGCGTGACCCAGTTCTCCGGCACCAGTTTGCCGTTGTCTGCCAGGGCGTTGATGTCGGTGGCCATGTTCATGGTGATGACATCAGCCGGCAAGCCGTCGATGACTGAGCGCGCTTGTTTGCTGGAGCCGCCGAAGGACATTTGCAGGGTGATGTTTTCGTTGTGTTCGGCTTGCCAGTGTTTCTGGAAGGCAGTGTTGTAGTCCTTGTAGAAATCGCGCATCACGTCGTAAGAAACGTTGAGCAGGGTCGGTGCGGCCTGGGCCATGCTGGTCAGTGCCAGGCCAGCGGCCAGAAGTGAGGCGCCAAAGAGTTTTTTCACTGCGCAGTCCTTGTTCTATTTAAATTGAGGCAATTTGCCAGCGACTATAACTGGGCTCGCATAGAGCCTTAAAGATTAAAAAGCTCTTTGCTTATTCCTGTTTTTTGAACAGCGCATTGCCGCAGCGAGAGCAGAACGATGCTTCCTGTTCATGGTTGTCTTTGGTACACACCGGGCAATCGTGATGCAACTGGCCACCGCGCATGGCCGTGGCCAGTTCGGCGGTGAAGATCCCGGTGGGTACGGCGATGATCGAGTAACCGGTGATCATCACCATCGACGAAATCACCTGGCCCAACGCGGTCTTGGGCACGATGTCACCATAGCCGACGGTGGTCAGCGTCACGATCGCCCAGTAGATGCCTTTGGGAATGCTGGTGAAGCCATGTTGCGGGCCTTCAACCACATACATCAGGGTGCCGAACACCGTGACCAGGGTGCAGACGCTGAGGAGGAACACGAGGATTTTCTGCTTGCTGCCGCGCAGGGCATCGAGCAAGTAATGGGCTTGCTTGAGGTAGGGACCGAGCTTGAGCACGCGGAAGATGCGCAGCATCCGGATCACCCGAATGATCAGCAAGTACTGGGCATCGCTGTAATACAGCGCGAGGATGCCCGGCACGATGGCCAGCAGATCCACCAGGCCGTAAAAACTGAACGCGTAGCGCATGGGTTTGGGCGAGCAATACAGGCGCAGGATGTACTCGCCCAGGAAAATCACCGTGAAGCCCCACTCGATGGCCGCCAGCAGGCCGGCGTAGTTCTGATGAACGTCATCGATGCTGTCGAGGATCACCACCACCAGGCTGGCGAAAATAATCAGCAGCAGGCTTGAGTCGAAGCGCCGTCCGGCGACGGTGTCGGTCTGGAAAATAATCACGTAAAGGCGATTGCGCCACGTGTCGTTGCTGTTCATTCAAATCGCCTTGGCCGCTAATCAGCGCAGCCTAGGTTGATTCTCCCCGGGAACGCAAGGCGCGCTTTCGACCGTGGCTTTGCCGAGCATCTGCACAACCGTGCGGATCAACCAGCCTGCGAGAATGAACGGCGCGGTCAGCGTGGGCAGGCCGATGGCGGCAAAGACCGGCGTCAGTAACAGCGCCAGGCCGATGCCCACCAACGGCAGCCACGGTTGGCGACGCTGTGAGCTGAAGGCGAGGGCGGCGAGTACGGCGTTATAGCTCCCGAGACCGAGCAATGCGCTGTAGAAGTCGTGGTGCAACATACTCCAGCCCATGCCCGCGACAGACGCCAACAACGCCCAGCAGAATGCACGGCGATCTGCGATCAGCAAACCGACGGCAATCATCGCACCGGCCAGTGGATGGCCGAGGAACATCACCTGACCCACGCCTTTGAAGGGGGCGGCGAGCATGTTCAGCGTGTTGATTTCGATCAAATGCGCCGTTGTCGAGGGCGTGGCGAAGCACAGCAGCAACCAGCCCAGCCCGACGAAGGGCGCCGTGTAGGCCGGCAGGCATTGGCTGACCCGGACGCGCTTGAGCCACTGCTGGGTGATCATCGCGCTCAGACCGCCGGCGGCCAGAGTTAGCGGTGGCATCATCGCCGACCAAGGGAAATACAAACTCAGCAACAGACCGAGCAGAACGCCGTTGTAGCTGAACAACCCGGCCTGACGATCAGCCTTGGCATAGTTGCGGCGTTGCGCAGTGAGCAAACCGGCGACACCGCCCAGCAGCGCACCGCCGAGCAACGTCGGCGCGGTAAACAGAATCGCCAACAGGCACAGCAGGCCGCACAGCGGATTGCGCTGGAGGAAGATCTGACTGAAGCCGTTGAGCAACGCTTCGGCCCAGTCGGGACAGTGGGTGTTGAAATGGTGGGCAGGCATTTTAGTTCAGTGTGTCAGTGGGACCGTGTCGCCTGCATCGCGAGCAAGCTCGGCTCCTACAGGTCCTCAACGAACCGTAGGAGCCGAGCTTGCTCGCGATGAGGCCGGATAGGCGCTAAATCAATGTCTCGATACGCAGTGAGTTAGTCGATCCCGGCTGCCCAAACGGCACACCTGCCGTGATCAATAATGTATCGCCACGCTTGGCCATGCCCTGTGCCTGGGCGATTTCCAGCGCCGTCGAGCACACTTCATCCACTTGCCGCAGTCGGTCATTGACCACCGAATGCACGCCCCACGCCACGGTCAAGCGGCGCGCGGTTTGCAGGTTCGGTGTCAGGTTGAGGATCGGCACCGTCGGCCGTTCCCGCGCCGCACGTAAGCTCGAGGTGCCGGACTCGCTGTAGTTCACCAGCACGGCCACCGGCAGCACGTTGCTGATGCGACGAATCGCGCAGCTGATCGCATCGGACACCGTCGCCTCGGCTTTCGGTCGGCTCACGTCAAGTTGTGCCTGATAGTCCGGGCCGTTTTCCACCTGGCGGATGATCTTGCTCATCATCTGCACGGCTTCCAGCGGGTACTCGCCGGAGGCGGTTTCCGCCGACAGCATCACCGCATCCGCACCTTCGGCCACGGCGTTGGCCACGTCGGTAACCTCGGCCCGGGTCGGGGCCGGGGAGAAGCGCATCGACTCCAGCATCTGCGTGGCCACCACCACCGGTTTGCCTAGCTCGCGGCAGAGGGTGATGATGTTTTTCTGAATCTGCGGCACGCTTTCGGCGGGCACTTCCACGCCGAGGTCGCCACGCGCCACCATGATCGCGTCGCTCAACTCGGCGATTTCCCGCAGTTGCGTCACGGCCGATGGCTTCTCGATCTTGGCCATCAAAAAGGCCTTGTCGCCGATCAGTTCGCGGGCTTCGCGAATGTCTTGCGGACGTTGCACAAACGATAGCGCGACCCAGTCCACACCCAACTCCAGACCGAAGCTCAAGTCGCGGCGATCCTTGGCGGTCAGCGGGCTTAGGTCCAGCACCGCTTGCGGCACGTTCACGCCTTTGCGGTCCGACAGTTCGCCGCCATTCAACACGGTGGTGTCGATGGCGTCGGAGTACTTGGTGACCACTCGCAAACGCAGCTTGCCGTCGTCCAGCAGCAAGTCCATGCCCGGCTCCAGCGCCGCGATGATTTCCGGGTGAGGCAGATTAACGCGGCGCTCGTTCCCTGGCGTCGGGTCCAGGTCCAGTCGCAGGGCCTGACCGCGATGCAGTTGCACCTTGCCCTCGGCAAACTTGCCGACCCGCAGTTTCGGGCCTTGCAGGTCCATCAGAATACCCAGCGGATAATTAAGCTGGCGCTCGACTTCACGAATCCACTGGTAGCGCTGTGCGTGGTCGGCGTGATCGCCGTGGCTGAAGTTCAGGCGGAAAATGTTGACCCCGGCCTGCACCAGTTCGCGAATGTCGTCGATCCCGTCGGTGGCGGGGCCGAGGGTGGCGAGGATTTTAACCTTCTTGTCAGGCGTCATTTTTTGGGTTCTCGAGAATCAGGATGGCGCGGAAGTCGTTGACGTTGGTGCGGGTCGGCTCAGTGACGATCAGGGCGTCCAGTGCCTCGAAATAACCGTAGCCATTGTTGTTGTCCAACTCGTCGCTGGCGCTCAGGCCCAGCGCCGTGGCACGGGCGTAGCTGTCCGGGGTCATGAGGGCGCCGGCGTTGTCTTCGGAGCCATCGATGCCGTCGGTGTCACCGGCCAGGGCATACACACCGGGCAGGCCTTTGAGGCTGTCGGTCAGGCTCAGCAGGAATTCGGCGTTGCGCCCGCCACGGCCATTGCCGCGCACGGTCACGGTGGTTTCACCGCCCGACAAAATCACACATGGCGCCGCCAGTGGCTGGCCGTGCAGGACCACTTGCCGCGCAATGCCGGCGTGAACCTTGGCCACTTCACGGGATTCGCCTTCCAGATCACCGAGGATCAGCGGGCTGAAACCGGCCTGCCGCGCTTTCACGGCGGCCGCTTCAAGCGATTGCTGTGGGCGGGCGATCAACTGGAAGTGGCTGCGGGCCAGGCTCGGGTCGCCGGGTTTGACCGTCTCCGATTCCGGGCTTTGCAGCCAGTTGCGCACAGAGACCGAAACGTCAATGTCGTAGCGCTTGAGGATCGCCAGTGCTTCGGCAGAGGTACTTGGGTCGGCCACGGTCGGACCGGAGGCGATGACCGTGGCGAGGTCGCCCGGTACATCGGAAATCGCATAGGTATAAACAGTGGCAGGCCAGCAGGCTTTGCCGAGACGGCCACCCTTTATCGCCGAGAGGTGCTTGCGCACGCAGTTCATCTCGCCGATGGTCGCGCCGGATTTGAGCAGGGCTTTGTTGATTGATTGCTTGTCGGCAAGGGTGATGCCGGCCGCCGGCAATGCCAGCAGGGCAGAGCCGCCGCCCGAAAGCAGGAAGATCACGCGGTCGTCTTCGGTCAGGTTGCTGACCAGTTCAAAGACCCGTTTGGCAACGGCCTGACCGGCAGCGTCCGGCACTGGGTGGGCCGCTTCGACCACTTCGATTTTTTCGCACGGGGCACCGTGACCGTAACGGGTCACCACCAGACCGCAGACTTCACCCTGCCAGCAACGCTCGACCACCTGGGCCATGGCGGCCGCGGCTTTGCCGGCGCCGATGACGATCACCCGACCGCTACGGTCTTTGGGCAAATGGGCTTCGAGGACTTGCTGTGGGTGGGCGGCGTCGATGGCTGTGGCAAACAGCTCGCGCAGGAATTGTTGCGGATCGACCGACATGGCGGGCTCCCGGAATTCTTGTTATTGGGGTTATCGAACGTGCACGATCCCTGTAGGAGCAAGGCTTGCCCGCGATGCAGACGCTGAGGTGTTTCTGCTGCACCGAGGCGATTCCATCGCGGGCAAGCCTTGCTCCTACAGAGGGCCAGTCAGGCCCTCTGTAGCGCAGGGCTTACTTATCGCGAATCGAGAAATTCGCCATGTGCTCCAGGCCCTTGATCAGCGCCGAGTGGTCCCAATTGCTGCCACCAATGGCTGCGCAGGTGCTGAACACTTGCTGGGTGTTGGCGGTGTTCGGCAGGTTGATGTTCAGTTCCTTGGCCCCTTGCAGGGCCAGGTTCAGGTCCTTCTGGTGCAGGCTGATGCGGAAACCCGGATCGAAGGTGCCTTTGATCATGCGCTCGCCGTGTACTTCGAGGATCTTCGAGGAGGCGAAACCGCCCATCAGTGCTTCACGCACCTTGGCTGGATCAGCACCGTTCTTCGAAGCGAACAGCAGGGCTTCAGCCACCGCCTGAATGTTCAGCGCCACGATGATCTGGTTCGCCACTTTCGCGGTTTGACCGTCGCCGTTGCCACCGACCAGGGTGATGTTCTTGCCCATGGCCTGGAACAGCGGCAGGGCGCGTTCGAAAGCATCGGCATCGCCGCCGACCATGATGCTCAGGCTCGCCGCCTTGGCGCCGACTTCACCGCCGGACACCGGTGCGTCGAGGTACTGGGCGCCTTTTTCATTGATTTTGGCGGCGAAAGCCTTGGTGGCAGTAGGCGAGATCGAGCTCATGTCGATGACGACTTTGCCTTTGCCAACACCGGCTGCAACGCCGTCGGCGCGGAACAGCACGTCATCGACCTGGGGGGTATCCGGCACCATGACGATGATGAATTCGGCTTCTTGTGCGACTTCTTTCGGGTTCGCCAGAGCAACGGCGCCGCCAGCAACCAAGTCGGCAGGGGCAGCGTCGTGGTGCGCCGACAGGAACAGGCTGTGGCCGGCTTTCTGCAGGTTCAACGCCATTGGGTGGCCCATGATGCCGGTGCCGATAAATCCGATTTTAGCCATGAGAAAATCCTCTTGTTTTTGTCTTGCTCAAGCAAATAGGGGGCGTAGCTTTTTGTAGGAGTGAGCCTGCTCGCGATTCAGCCGCTGCGGTACATCAGGTGTACCAAGGTGATTTCATCGCGAGCAGGCTCACTCCTACAGGGATCGGTGTCAGATCGCGTTATGGGTTTTCAGCCAGCCCAGGCCCGCTTCAGTGGTGGTCAGCGGCTTGTATTCGCAACCCACCCAACCCTGATAACCGATGCGGTCAAGGTGTTCGAACAGGAAGCGGTAGTTGATTTCACCGGTGCCCGGTTCGTTGCGCCCAGGGTTGTCGGCCAACTGGATGTGGTTGATTTCGCCCAGGTGCGTGGCCATGGTGCGGGCCAGGTCACCCTCCATGATTTGCATGTGGTAGATGTCGTATTGCAGGAACAGATTGGCGCTGCCGACCTGTTCGCGAATCGACAGGGCTTGCGCGGTGTTGTTCAGGTAGAAACCCGGGATGTCGCGAGTGTTGATCGCTTCCATCACCAGTTTGATGCCCACCGCTTGCAGCTTGTCTGCTGCGTATTTGAGGTTGGCGACGAAGGTTTTTTCCACGGTGGCATCGTCCACGCCTTGTGGGCGAATACCGGCCAGGCAGTTGACCTGGGTGTTGCCCAGCACTTGCGCGTAGGCAATGGCGAGGTCGACACCGGCGCGGAACTCTTCAACCCGATCCGGCAGGCACGCGATACCGCGTTCGCCCTTGGCCCAGTCACCGGCTGGCAGGTTGAACAGCACTTGGGTCAGACCGTTGGCATCCAGCTTGGCCTTGATCTCGGCGGAGCTGAAGTCATACGGGAACAGGTATTCGACACCACTGAAGCCGGCCTTGGCGGCCGCTTCGAAACGGGCAAGAAAATCTTGCTCTGTGAACAGCATGGACAGGTTGGCTGCGAAACGCGGCATGGTGGTCTCCTGTAAAAATAGTTGCCTGTAGCAGCTGCCGAGGCACGAGGCTGCGTTGGGCTGCGAAGCGGCCCCCGAGGGCGGTCCTGCGGACACGCAACGCAGCCTCGTGCCTCGGCAGCTGCTACAGGTATCAGGTCTTCTTAATCAAGCAACGAAATCGCCGTTGGCGCATCGTTGCCGACCAGCGCCAGGTCTTCGAATTCGTTGACGGCGTTGATCTCGGTGCCCATGGAAATGTTGGTCACGCGCTCCAGAATAATCTCGACAATCACCGGCACCTTGAACTCTTCGATCAGTTCCTGAGCCTTGCGCAGGGCAGGCTGGATCTGGCTTGGTTCAAACACGCGCAATGCCTTGCAGCCCAGGCCTTCGGCCACTGCGACGTGATCGACACCGTAACCGTTGAGTTCCGGAGCGTTCAGGTTATCGAAGGACAGCTGCACGCAGTAGTCCATGTCGAAACCGCGCTGAGCCTGACGAATCAGCCCCAGGTACGAGTTGTTTACCACAACATGGATGTACGGCAGTTTGAACTGCGCGCCGACTGCCAGCTCTTCGATCATGAACTGGAAATCATAGTCGCCCGACAGCGCCACGACCTTACGGGTCGGATCCGCCTTGACCACACCCAGTGCCGCCGGAATGGTCCAGCCCAAGGGACCTGCCTGACCGCAGTTGATCCAGTGACGCGGCTTGTAGACGTGCAGGAACTGCGCGCCGGCAATCTGCGACAGGCCAATGGTGCTGACGTAGCAGGTGTCTTTGCCGAACACCTGGTTCATTTCTTCGTAGACGCGCTGCGGCTTGACCGGCACGTTGTCGAAGTGAGTCTTGCGCTGCAGGCTGGCTTTGCGCTGCTGGCAGTCTTGCAGCCAGGCGCTGCGGTTTTTCAGCTTGCCGGCGGCTTGCCATTCACGAGCGACTTCAATGAACACGGTCAGCGCGGCTGCGGCGTCAGAAACGATGCCCAGGTCCGGGTTGAACACGCGGCCGATCTGCGTCGGTTCGATATCAACGTGAATGAACTTGCGGCCTTCGGTGTACACGTCGATCGAGCCGGTGTGGCGGTTGGCCCAACGGTTGCCGACGCCCAGTACCAGGTCGGATTTGAGCATCGTCGCGTTGCCGTAACGGTGCGAGGTTTGCAGGCCGACCATGCCCACCATCAACGGGTGATCGTCCGGGATGGTGCCCCAGCCCATCAGGGTTGGAATGACAGGGATGCCGGTCAGTTCGGCGAACTCGACCAGCAACTCGCTGGCGTCCGCATTAATGATGCCGCCACCGGCAACCAGCAATGGGCGTTCAGCCTGATCGAGCATGGCCAGGGCCTTCTCGATTTGCACGCGGTTAGCGGTGGGCTTGGCGAGCGGCAGTGGTTGGTAAGCGTCGATGTCGAATTCGATCTCGGCCATCTGCACGTCGAACGGCAGGTCGATCAACACCGGGCCTGGACGGCCGGAGCGCATTTCGTAGAAGGCTTTCTGGAACGCATAAGGCACCTGGCCCGGTTCCATGACGGTGGTTGCCCACTTGGTCACTGGCTTGACGATGGTGGTGATGTCGACAGCCTGGAAGTCTTCCTTGTGCATACGGGCGCGGGGTGCCTGGCCAGTAATGCAAAGGATTGGAATCGAGTCGGCCGAGGCGCTGTAGAGCCCGGTGACCATGTCGGTACCGGCAGGGCCGGAAGTACCGATGCACACGCCGATGTTGCCGGCCTTGGTGCGGGTGTAGCCCTCGGCCATGTGCGAGGCGCCTTCAACGTGGCGAGCGAGGACGTGATCGATGCCACCGACCTTCTGCAGGGCGGAGTACAGCGGGTTGATTGCAGCACCCGGGATGCCAAAAGCGGTATCAACCCCTTCACGGCGCATCACCAGAACGGCGGCTTCGATTGCTCTCATTTTGCTCATGGTTTTGTGCCTCTTACGTTTTGTAATTGTATACAAGTGGCTTTGCGCAGAGTGTATTCACGGCGGACGGCGCAGGTCAATCCATTTTCTCAAGCGACTGTTTCATTCGTCGGAAGCCCTTTAACGTGTGGCTTTTCGTCGCATGTGGCGCTTTTCGATAATTATTGTATACAAAAAAATAATTCATTGTGTTCTATTTGTTGCATCGGGCTGCGGCACAACGGCGCAGCCCAACGGCTTTCCGAAAAACAAAATGAGGACGGCACCATGAGCGCTTTAACCTTGAAAGTCGCAGTCAACCTGATCGATCAGGCCATCTCTGCCGGGCGTGCAATCTCTGCAGCTCCATTGACCATTGCAGTACTGGATGCCGGCGGGCACCTGATCACCCTGCAACGCGAAGACGGCGCCAGCCTGCTACGCCCGCAGGTCGCCATCGGTAAGGCCTGGGGCGCCATTGCCCTGGGCAAAGGCTCGCGTCTGCTGGCGCTGGACGCACAACAACGCCCGGCGTTTATCGCGGCGTTGAACAGCCTGGGGCAGGGCAGCATCGTGCCGGCACCGGGTGGTGTGCTGATTCGCGATCTGGCAGGGAACGTGCTGGGGGCGGTCGGCATCAGCGGGGATCTGTCGGATGTTGATGAACAGTGCGCGATTAGTGCGATCGAGGCGTTGGGGTTGACGGCGGATGCTGGGGTAACGGCTTGATGTGAATTAAATCGATACTGCCGGCAGGACGCTGGTGACGAAGCGGGGCGGCCTCTATAGACTGCCGCCCCTCTCGTTTTTGTATCAAGGAAGATATGCGTGAAGACGCTGTTTGGCATCACCCTGGCTGCGGCCATGACCCTCTGCCCCCCTTTTCTGCACGCCGACGAAGCGCTGGACGCCGATGAAATCGCTTTCCAGGCGCTCAGTCCTGTCGTCACTGCGTTGCTCAACGCCGAAGATGCAGAAGAGCTAATGGCCCGGGCTGAAAAACTGGAAGGTACCGACACCTTGCAGGCTATTGCTGTTTACCTGGCGGCGAGCCGCGAAGAACCCGAGCAGTTGATAGCGCCTTATCAGGTGGCGGCGCTGTTTGCCCGTCGCGGTGACAACAAGCTGGCGGAGCGCTTTTTGAAGGAAGCCGATGACCGCGGCATGTGGTTCGGTCCACTGATGGCGAGCGACGAGGACTTTGCCGATCTGCGCCAGACATCCACCTACAAGAACGTGTTGGCCAATGCCCAGCAACGCTATCAGAAAATTGCCCTAGGCAAGGTCGGAGCGATTTCAGTGCTCAATCCTTCCGCCACTATTCCTGTGCCCGCCGCGTGTCGGCCGGTGGTGGTCTGGTTGCACGGGTATGGCGTGAACGGTGAAGTCGATGAGGATTACCAGCCACTTGCGGACACCGGTGCCATTATCTTGGGCATTAATGGCACTGAAATGATCAATTCTGTCGACAGCTTCCGCTGGATCGGCCCGGGTTTTGAGGGCACGCATAAAGCGGTACAAAACGGTCTGAAGGAGCTGGCGGTGCAGCAATGCATCGACCGCAAACATGTTTACCTGATGGGCTTTTCTCAAGGCTCACAGCATGCCGGAGCGTTGTTGGCGCAACATCCGGATGATTACGCAGGCGCATTGTTGCTGTCACCCGGCGGTATGCAACCGACACCGACCACGAGCAAGGCGCGTGGCAAAAAGGTGTTTGTGATCAACGGGAAGATGGAAGGACCGGGCAACTTGCAAATGAGTGCCGATTTTCGTGCGTTATTCAGTGAGGGTAACGAGGTTAAATCCATTACCCATGATGGCGGGCACACGTTTCCGGACGGCTGGAGAACATCACTCCCGCAGGCATTGCGCTGGATGATGGGCGGTGAAGTTTAGGCTCAAAGATCGCAATCTTCGCCAGCGCGCGACTGCTGCATGGGCCGGTGATCTTTTCGCTTTGAACCGGTCTGTCAGTCCGGTTCACACCCCTTGAGCACCAACCGGATAATCGTCTGCGCCGCTGCTTCATAATCGGCCTCATCCAGTTTGGCTTTGCCGGTGATGGCGGTGATCTGCCAGTCAAAGTCGGCATAGGTCTGGGTCGCGGCCCAGATGCTGAACATCAGGTGGTTAGGGTCGATGGCGGCGATCTGGCCGCGGTCGATCCAGGTTTGGATGCAGTCGATGTTGTGTCTGGCCTGGCTGTTGAGTTGTTCGACCAGGTCGGCGCTCAGGTGCGGGGCGCCGTGCATGATTTCGCTGGCGAACACCTTGGAAGCGAAAGGCAGGTCGCGGGAGATGCGGATTTTCGAGCGGATGTAGCCGCTCAGCACTTCGCTGGGCACACCTTCAGGGTTGAACGGTGTCGAGGCCTGCAGAATCGGCTCGATGATACTTTCCAGGACCTCGCGGTAGAGGTTTTCCTTGGATTTGAAGTAGTAGTAGACGTTGGGCTTGGGCAATCCCGCCTTGGCTGCGATGTCACTGGTTTTGGTCGCAGCGAAGCCCTTGTCGGCAAATTCTTCACTGGCGGCACGCAGGATCAGTTCTTTGTTGCGCTCGCGGATAGTGCTCATAAACCAGGGGGTTCCTTGCCTGTTCTGGCGGTTGCGCATGGTATCACCGGCCTCGCGCGCCGCTCAAGAATGCCCCGTGTGGCACTCGGCCGCGCTATGCTGCGCAGCATTCATTCAAGAAGGAAACCTGATTCATGGCAGGAAGCAGTTTGCTGGTGCTGATCGATGACATCGCCGCTGTGCTCGACGATGTGGCATTGATGACCAAAATGGCCGCCAAGAAGACCGCCGGTGTACTGGGCGACGATCTGGCGCTCAATGCCCAGCAGGTCAGCGGCGTGCGGGCCGAGCGGGAAATCCCGGTGGTTTGGGCGGTCGCCAAGGGCTCGTTTCGCAACAAACTGATCCTGGTGCCGTCAGCGTTGGCCATCAGCGCATTCATTCCGTGGTTGGTCACCCCATTGTTGATGGTCGGCGGCGCGTACCTGTGTTTCGAAGGCTTCGAGAAACTTGCCCACAAATTTTTGCACAGCAAGGCCGAGGATCAGGCTGAACATGCAGAGCTGGTCGAGGCTGTTGCCGATCCGGCGGTCGATCTGGTGGCTTACGAACAGGACAAGATCAAGGGCGCGGTCCGCACCGACTTCATCCTGTCGGCAGAAATCATCGCCATCACGTTGGGCACCGTGGCGGGCGCCTCGCTGACCCAGCAAGTGATCGTGCTCTCGGGGATTGCCATCGTCATGACCGTCGGCGTCTATGGCCTGGTCGCCGGTATCGTCAAACTCGACGACCTCGGTTTGTGGTTGACCCAAAAGCCTGGGCAGATGGCGAAAAGCATCGGGGGCGGCATTTTGCGCGCAGCGCCTTACATGATGAAAAGCCTGTCGGTGATCGGGACGGCGGCGATGTTCCTGGTCGGTGGCGGGATCCTGACTCACGGCGTGCCGGTGGTTCATCACTGGATCGAAAGCGTCAGCGCCGGCGGTGCCGGGTTTATCGTGCCGACATTGCTGAACGCGGTGGCGGGGATTGTCGCGGGCGCGGTGGTGTTGGCGGGGGTGATGGTTGCCAGCAAGGTCTGGAAAGCGGTGAAAGGTTAAGAAACTCAAAGCGCCCACATTCCTTTCAGATTGTTCCTACAAGGCTATTTTTGAGGTTCTCGTAAACTTCGCTCCCCTGTTTGGGCTGCAATAGCCTGAATGGATTTTCCAGAAGCTAAAGGGTTTAGGGATGAAGTGGTATTTGCAGGTGCTGGGGAAATACGCAACGTTTCAAGGTAGGGCCGGCAGGAAAGAGTATTGGATGTTTACTCTAGTCGAAAATTGCTTGGTTCTATGCTGGTTGGCTTTTGGATTGTGGTCGGGTTTACTCGAAGAACGAGTCTACTTGCTGCTCCTTCCGGTGTATTCGGTGTGCACTATTTGCCCTCGGTTGGCGGTTACATGGCGGCGATATCATGATTTGAACAAAGGAGGGGTTAACTTTCTATGGATACTTATCCCTTTCATTGGCCCGCTTTTGGTTTTGATATCTATGGGGACCCGAGGAACCAAGGGTGAAAATGACTACGGCGCAGATCCCCAACAATCGCAAGTCATCCATGGGTGATTGAATAAAAAAAGGCCATTCGACTCACATCGAATGGCCTTTTTTGTTGCCGCCGGAATTACTCGGCGATCTGCAACTTACGTGACTCGGTATACACGTAACGCACTTTCTCGTACTCGAACGGCGAGTTCAGCTGGCCATAGCGGAAGCGGGTCTGGTTGCGTTTGTCGATGCCGCGCAGGATCCACACTTCAGGATGATTGGAGCTGACTTCGGAGACGTTCAGGTAGTTGATCGCTGACTCTACGGTGAAGTCGACTGCCAGGCCGCCGGTGTCGCGGATGTTGGACGGCCCGAGAATTGGCAAGACGAAGTAGGCGCCGCCTGGTACACCGTAGAAGCCCAGGGTCTGGCCGAAGTCTTCGTTCTGGCGCGGCAGGCCCATGGCGGTGGCCGGGTCCCACAGGCCGGCGATGCCGATGGTGGTGTTGAGCAGCAGGCGCGCAGAGGTTTCCATCGAACGCTTGCCCTTGAGTTGCAGCAGGCTGTTCACCAGGTTCGGCACGTCGCCGAGGTTGTTGAAGAAGTTGCTCACGCCGGTACGCAGGAAGCTTGGCGTGACGTAGCGATAGCCGTCGACCACGGGCAGGAACACCCATTGGTCGAAGCGGTAGTTGAAGTGATACACCCGGCGGTTCCACTCTTCCAGCGGGTCATAGACGGCCAGTGCGTTGAGCGTCGAGCGTTCGAACTCGCGCTGGTCCAGCCCGGGGTTGAACTTGAGTTTGCTCAGCGGCTCCTTGAAGCCGTCATTGTCGATCACGACGGGGGCGTTGGCTTTGCTGTTGTCGGCATTGGCGACGCCTGCACAGAGTAACGCAGCGATAAGCAGGAGATATTTAGCCACGGAAGAACTCCAGCATGGCGTCGCTGTTGACGCGGTAGTTAAGGTTGCCGCAATGGCCGCCGAGTGGATAAACGGTCAAGCGATCGCCGAAGGTCTTGCGCAGGAAACCGAGGTCGCCCGGGCCCAGGATCACGTCGTCGGCGTTGTGCATCACAGCGATTTTCGGGCTGTCGTGCAGGTAGTCCTTGAGCGCATACAGGCTGACCTGGTCGATCAGTTGCAGCAGGCTGCCGCCGTCAGTGCGGGCACGCCACATCGGAATGACCTGTTCGGTGATGTAGCAGTCGAAGTCGCATTGCAGCGCACGCTTGAGAAACGGCGTGAGGCTGGTGCCTTCGGTGATCGGGAATTTCGGCGGCGTAATCAGGCCGCGACGGTTGATCAGGTCCGAGGTGAAGGCAATGTCGGCAGCCGAGAAACGGAATGAAGTGCCAATCAGCATGGCCATCTGTTCGTTGGTCAGGTGTTGCTTGGACTGCTGGAAGTCGTAGAGCAGGGCATCGTTGAGGTCGATGTAGCCTTTCTGCTGGAAGTAGCGGGTCAGCTTGTTCAACACCAGCTCATAAAACGTAGTGCTGCTGGTGATGCCCTTGACCTCTGTCTGGACCAGTTTGTCCAGGTTGGTGATCGAGGTGTACAGGTTGACTGGCGGGTTGAGCAGCAAGACTTTCTTGAAGTTGAAACTGCGGCGGGTTTCGTCCAGATGCGCGACAAACGCCGCGTCGAGGGCGCCCAGGCTGTAACCGGTCAGGTAGTAATCGGTGACCGGCAGATTCGGGTTTTGTGCCCGCACGGCCTGCATCACTCGATACATGTCTTCGGCATCTTCCTTGGTTATGCCGGGGGTGGCGAAGCGAGAGGCGGCGGCGATGAAGTCGAAACTGGTCGGCGACGAGAGTTGCACCACGTGATAGCCGGCCTGGTAGTAGAGCTTTTTCAGGTATTCGTTGAGGGTGCTGTCATAACGGGCACCGGTGCCGGCAATCAGGAAGATCAGCGGTGCGGCTTTATCTTGCGTAGCGATGCGGTAGGTCAGCTTCTTCACGGCCCAGAAGTTGTCTGGCAGTTCGAAGGCGCGCTCCGGGCGTAGCGTGATGGTTTCATCCCGCTGATTGATGTCGTCGTCCAGCGGCAATTCCGGACGCAGGTCCGGAGGTGTCGTTGCGATGGTCGCCTCGAACGGGTTGGTCAAGGGGTAGCCATAACTGGCGGCGTCGATATCGACTGCCAGTGCGGACGCACTCAATATAAGGCCGCAAAACAGGGCGGCGAAGCGCAAGGAACGGAGCATGACTAGATCCCTTAGAAGAAGGTGCTGAATAAAGTTCGCAGGCTAAGACCACTTGTATTGCGCCAAAGTGCCACGCATCGGCACCAAAGAGGCTTATTTTCGGGTAATAGTAGCTGGACGATACACTTTGCAGCGGTTTCCTTACCAATTATCTGTTGCTCGCGTTTGCATACCGCTGTCGGGGGATTAAGCTGGCCGCCGTTTTCCCCTATTGGAGTGTTTCATGTCCCGCCGTCTGCCCGTGTTTTTGCTGCTCGTTTTGCTGCCTTTATGGCTGGCCGCCAGTTACGGCGCGCGTTATGGCTTCATGGAGGATGGGCAGTGGGTGGGCATCTGCGTGGACGAGGCTAACCGCTGGGAATGTGGGGTGCGTTCGAATCTGGGCTTGATGATTCACTTCAACGTGCTGGGCTGGGCGGCGATTTCGGCAGCGGTGCTTGGCTTCGTGCTGCCGGGCCGGGCAGGTTGGTGGCTGGCGGTGCTGGCGCTGGTGTTCGGGTTCCCGGCACTGGCGTTGTACAACACGACGCTGGCTGTTTTTGCGGTGGTGATTGCGGGTTTGCGGTTGGTTCGGGCTTCTCGTAGCGCCTGATAAATCGTCATCGCGGGCAAGCCCGCTCCCACAGGGATTTTGTCGTACACAAATGCTGCATTCGCTGCAGAGTCCTGTGGGAGCGTGGCTTGCCCGCGATGAGGCCAGAAGCTTCGCCGACGTTTACCTGTTGCGAACCCGCAAACTGCGCCATAACGCTGCAACCATCAGCCCGCTCACCAGCGCCCAGCCCCAGGCTTGCTGGTTGTGTAAACCTTCACGGAACAACTGCGGCGCAATGCCAGCCCCGATGATGAAGGTCAGCAACGCAATCTCGCGACGTGGCACGCTCACCGGGCGGCACAGGTAAACCAACGCCGGCAGGATGAACGCGACACTCGGGAAGCTGCGATAGCGCGGATCGAACACCAGTTCCAGCATCATCACCGCGGCGGCAAATCCTGCCGCCGCGAGTAACCAGCCAGCCCGGCGCTCCAGCGCATTGAAGGCGCGCTCACGCCAACCCGTGCGGGCGCTCAGCGTCAGTGCGGCATGGGTCAACACCAGCAAATTCAACGCCGTCAGCAGCGCCACCCACAGCCATTCGCTGGCAAACCGTGTGGTGACGCGAGCCAGATCACCCCACGCGCCAATCGAACAAGCCGCCAGTGCGCCGAGCAGTGGCAGTACCAACGCGGCGCGAGTGCTGCGAACGCGACCGCCAAGCATCAACGTGCCGAAAAAAATCACCACGCCCACCGCCAGCCACTGCGACCAGTACGGCACGTTCGACACCGGGCCTGCGAGCACGCCCTTGTCCTGGCGATCAGCGTCAAACAATCCCCAGTAGCCACCGACCGCACCTTCGCTGGCACGTTTCCATGGCTGGTCGAAGGCTTCGATCAGGTTGTAATGCCAGCCATGCTGTTCTGCCATCACGACAAAACCGCGAATGAACTTGGCTTCATTGACCCGGCTCGGCAGGGCGGTTTCCCGTTGGCGGCCTTCGCTCGGCCAACCGGTTTCGCCAATCATCACGTCTTTGGGCGCGAACTTGTTGCCGAAAACCTGGCGCACTTCGGCCACATGTTGCAGGGCCGCGTCGATGTTCGAGGGATCATCTTCCCAGTACGGCAGTAAGTGGATGGTCAGGAAGTCCACCGCCGGGGCGATTTCCGGGTGCTTGAGCCAGAACTCCCATACGTCGGCGTAAGTGACCGGCTGCTTGACCTGACTTTTGACCTTGTTGATAAGCCTGGCCAGCTGCGCGCCGGTGACTTCTTTGCGCAGCAAGGTTTCATTGCCGACGATGACCGAGGTCACCACGTCGGCGTTGGCATTGGCCGAGGCGATCAGCAGGTCGACTTCTTTCTCGGTGTCCACCGGGTTGCTGTTGACCCAGGCGCCGATCATCAGTTTCAAGCCATGTTTGCGCGCCAGGTCGGGCAGGGCCTCGAGGCCGGTCATGGAATAGGTGCGGATGCATTCGAAGCTTTTGGCCAGCAGCGCGAGGTCGGCGTCCATGCGTTCCGGACGCAACTTGAACGGCACATCGAACGGCGATTGATCTTTGTCGAACGGGGTGTAGGAGGCGCATTGCAGTTTGTGTGTCGCGCTGGCCACGTCCGGCAGAATCACCGGTTTGCCGAGGCCGTACCAAAAGCCGCCGAAGGCAAACAACCCCAGCAGACAGGCGAACAGGTAAGCAAAAAAAGGAAAGCGTGATGTCGCGGGCATGGTCAGGCCGTCTGAGAGCAAAGCCGCGCATGTTACCTGCATTTCTCCCGGCTCAGGTGGCCTGCATGGTTTTGACATGCAAAGTTCGGGCGGAGCGGTCGAGGCGTTTGCGCCGCTCAAGATTAATGGCGTTCTGATGTCGTTTCTCGATGCCTTGATGTCGCTGGCAGAGCAGGTCGCTATTGTCGCGAGGTTGATTATCGAAGCATCAGTGCTCTCATAGATAAATCACGCTGATGTTCGAACGAGTTTGCGGTGGGCGTGATGAGGGCGCTGTGCACCATAACAATACGTTGACGCGACTCGGCATCCGTCGAGCGCAGCACTTTCGGGGAAGTAACGATGAAGATGCGACGACTTTTAGGTGCAGGTGCCGCTCTGGTGCTTGCGATTGGCTCCACCATGGCCAATGCCGAGAGCAAAACCCTGAGCATCGGTTACGTTGACGGTTGGTCCGACAGCGTCGCGACGACCCACGTAGCGGCTGAAGTGATCAAACAGAAACTGGGTTATGACGTGAAACTGCAAGCCGTCGCGACCGGGATCATGTGGCAGGGTGTGGCCACGGGCAAACTCGATGCCATGCTGTCGGCCTGGTTGCCGGTGACACACGGTGATTACTGGACCAAGAACAAGGATCAGGTCGTCGATTACGGTCCGAACTTCAAAGACGCAAAAATCGGCCTGATCGTGCCGGAGTACGTCAAAGCCAAAACCGTCGGCGATCTGAAAACCGACGACAGCTTCAAAAACCGCATTGTCGGCATCGACGCCGGTTCAGGCGTGATGCTCAAGACCGAACAGGCAATCAAGGACTACGACCTGACCGGGTATCAACTCAAGGCCAGTTCCGGCGCCGGCATGATTGCCGAGCTGACCCGTGCCGAGAAGAAAAACGAATCCATTGCCGTGACCGGATGGGTGCCGCACTGGATGTTCGCCAAGTGGAAGCTGCGCTTCCTGGAAGATCCGAAAGGCGTTTATGGCGCCGCTGAAACCGTAAACAGCATCGGGAGCAAAGAACTCGCCACCAAGGCACCGGAAGTGGCCAAGTTCCTGAAGAACTTCCAGTGGGCGTCGAAAGATGAAATCGGCGAAGTCATGCTGGCAATCCAGGATGGTGCCAAGCCGGAAGCCGCGGCGAGGGATTGGGTGGCCAAACACCCGGAACGTGTTGCCGACTGGACCAAATGATTTGATTTGACGCGTCTGGTCAGCACTTCTGAAGGCCGCTTGGCATAACCGCCAAGCGGCCTTTTGCGTTTCTGTAGGAGCCCGGCTTGCCTGCGATGGCGGTCTCAAAATCGCCATCGCCGGCAAGCCGGGCTCCTACAGGAAACAAAACAGTCATGTCGTTCTAATACTAAGGTCGTCTGGAACCTGTATCGCAGCCGCATAGAGTGGATAACGTTCTAACAATAATCTGTGCTGCGAGGATAAAAACAATGAACGACAGCATTTACCTCTCGATTCAAAACAGCCCGCGCTTCAAGGAGCTGGTCAGCAAGAGGGAGCGATTCGCCTGGATTCTTTCGGCAATCATGCTTGGGCTTTACTCCGGATTCATCCTTTTGATTGCTTACGGGCCGCAGGTGCTGGGGGCGAAAATCACCCCTGAGTCTTCGATTACCTGGGGGATACCCATTGGTGTCGGGCTGATTGTCTCGGCCTTTGTCCTGACTGCAATCTACGTACGACGCGCCAATGGCGAATTCGACGACCTGAACAATGCGATTCTCAAGGAGGCTCAGCAATGATCCGGCGTCTAATGGCTCTATTGAGCATCGCAGCCTTTGCCCCGGCCGTTTGGGCGGGTGAAGCCCTGACCGGCGAAGTGCATAAACAACCGCTCAACGTTTCCGCCATTTTGATGTTCGTGGCGTTTGTCGGTTTGACCCTGTGCATCACCTATTGGGCTTCCAAGCGCAACAATTCTGCTGCCGACTATTATGCGGCGGGCGGCAAGATCACTGGTTTCCAGAACGGTCTGGCGATTGCCGGTGACTACATGTCCGCGGCGTCCTTCCTGGGGATTTCCGCCCTGGTATTCACCTCCGGCTACGACGGCCTGATCTACTCGATCGGCTTCCTGGTGGGCTGGCCGATCATTCTGTTCCTGATCGCCGAGCGCCTGCGTAACCTGGGTAAATACACCTTTGCCGACGTGGCGTCCTATCGCCTGGGGCAAACCCAGATCCGCACGCTGTCTGCTTGCGGCTCGCTGGTGGTGGTGGCGTTCTACCTGATCGCGCAAATGGTGGGTGCCGGCAAGCTGATCCAGCTGCTTTTCGGTCTCGACTACTACGTTGCGGTGATTCTGGTCGGCATCCTGATGTGCCTGTATGTGTTGTTTGGCGGCATGCTGGCGACCACATGGGTTCAGATCATCAAGGCTGTGCTGCTGCTGTCCGGTGCCTCGTTCATGGCACTGATGGTGATGAAGCACGTCAACTTCGACTTCAGCACGCTGTTTTCCGAGGCGATCAAGGTTCACCCTAAAGGTGAAGCGATCATGAGCCCAGGCGGCCTCGTGAAAGACCCGATCTCGGCATTCTCCTTAGGGCTTGCGCTGATGTTCGGTACCGCTGGCCTGCCGCACATTCTGATGCGCTTCTTCACCGTGAGTGACGCGAAAGAAGCTCGCAAGAGCGTGCTGTACGCAACCGGCTTCATTGGTTACTTCTACATCCTGACCTTCATCATCGGCTTCGGCGCGATCTTGCTGGTCAGCACCAACCCGGCCTTTAAAGATGCGGCTGGCGCACTGTTGGGCGGTAACAACATGGCGGCGGTGCACTTGGCCAACGCGGTGGGTGGCAGTATTTTCCTGGGCTTTATCTCGGCGGTCGCGTTTGCAACCATTCTGGCTGTAGTGGCTGGTTTGACTCTGGCCGGTGCTACTGCGGTGTCTCACGACCTGTACGCCAGTGTGATCAAGAAGGGCAAGGCTAACGACAAGGATGAAATCCGCGTCTCGAAAATCACCACCATCGCACTCGGTGTGTTGGCGATCGGCCTGGGCATTCTGTTCGAAAGCCAGAACATCGCCTTCATGGTGGGCCTGGCGTTCTCCATCGCGGCGAGCTGTAACTTCCCGGTGCTGCTGCTTTCCATGTACTGGAAGAAGCTGACCACGCGCGGTGCGATGATTGGCGGCTGGTTGGGGCTGGTCAGCGCTGTGGGCTTGATGGTGCTTGGGCCAACCATTTGGGTGCAGATCCTGCATCACGAGAAGGCGATCTTCCCGTATGAGTACCCTGCACTGTTCTCGATGGCGATTGCGTTTGTCGGTATCTGGTTCTTCTCGGTTACTGACAAATCGACCGCAGCTGACAATGAGCGTGCGCTGTTCTTCCCGCAGTTTGTTCGTTCGCAGACTGGGTTGGGGGCGAGTGGGGCGGTTGCGCACTAAGGTTTCAGTGGTAATTATGTAAGTTGCGTAAAATATGAATGCCCTGGTCGAGAGATCGGGGCATTTTTTATTGGGCGGTTATCGGTCTGAATTTGGTTTTTTGTCGAGGCGGCCTGATAGCCGGCCTGTGTTTTTGTTGATTGAGTACATATCCGTTGTTGCGGTAATGGCGGCTTAGGGTTTCGCCCTTACGGCGAGTCACTTTTAACAAACGCCTTAAAAGTAACCAAAAGCGCTCGCCCCGAGCGTCCGGCCCCTCGCTAAGGCTCGGCGTTCCTTCGCTCCGGTATCCCTCCGGGGACACTGCCCTCCGGTCGGCTTCGCTTCGACCTACATGCAGCGTGTTCGACTGCGTCGAACGGCGCTGCGCGCCACTCCCCGGATGAACACCTCTACTCAGCCTCCCGAAGGGGCGGGTGGATCAAGATCAAAAGCTGTAGGCGAGCTAACGCTCGGCCTGATGAGTGGTGAGGGGCAACAGCGGATGTGTGTTGTTTTGCTTTTTGTGGGAGCGGGCTTGCCCGCGATGGCGGCCTGCCAGCCGACCAGCCTTTTGCAGATGTACTCATTCCCTGTAGGAGCCGGGCTTGCCCGCGATTGCGGCCTGACAGCCGGCCAGCCTTTTGCAGATGTACTCATTCCCTGTAGGAGCATGGCTTGCCGGCGATGGCGGCCTGCCAGCCGACCCATCTCTAACAGATGTGTAGGATGATCGTTCCCACGCTCTGCGTGGGAATGCTGCCGGGGATGCTCTGCGTCCCGCTTTTTCCGGCGCGGCGAGGAGGGTGGTGGGATGAGGACTTTCAAAGCGCACAAACAAAAACGGCCTCTATATAAATAGAGGCCGTTTCCGGTGCAGTTAAGACGTTATCGCAAGACAGGTCTTATTTGCGGTCTTCCAGCTTGGTGATGTCACGCGACTCGTAGCCGGTGTACAGCTGGCGCGGGCGGCCAATCTTGTACGGGCTGGAGAGCATTTCTTTCCAGTGGGAGATCCAGCCAACAGTCCGCGCCAGGGCGAAGATAACGGTGAACATGCTGGTTGGAATGCCGATCGCCTTGAGGATGATCCCCGAGTAGAAGTCGACGTTCGGGTACAGCGAGCGTTCGATAAAGTACGGGTCGGTCAGGGCGATCTCTTCCAGGCGCATGGCCAGTTCGAGCTGCTTGTCGTTCTTGATGCCCAGTTCTTTCAGTACTTCGTCGCAGGTCTGCTTCATCACGGTGGCGCGTGGGTCGCGGTTTTTGTAAACCCGGTGACCGAAGCCCATCAGTTTGAACGGATCGTTCTTGTCCTTGGCCTTGGCGATGTACTTGTCGATGTTCGATACATCGCCAATTTCATCCAGCATGGTCAGAACGGCTTCGTTCGCACCGCCGTGGGCAGGGCCCCACAGTGCAGCGATGCCGGCGGCGATACAGGCGAACGGGTTGGCACCCGAAGAACCGGCCAGGCGTACGGTTGACGTCGATGCGTTCTGCTCGTGGTCGGCATGGAGGATGAAAATCCGGTCCATGGCCTTGGCGAGCACCGGGCTGATCGGTTTGATCTCGCACGGGGTGTTGAACATCATGTGCAGGAAGTTTTCCGCGTACGTCAGGTCGTTGCGCGGGTACATCATGGGTTGGCCCATGGAGTACTTGTAAACCATTGCTGCCAGGGTCGGCATCTTGGCAACCAGGCGGATCGCAGAGATTTCGCGATGCTGCGGGTTATTGATGTCGAGGGAGTCGTGGTAGAAGGCGGAAAGCGCGCCGACTACACCGCACATGACGGCCATTGGGTGGGCGTCGCGACGGAAGCCGTTGAAGAAGGTCTTCAACTGCTCGTGAACCATGGTGTGGTTCTTGACGGTACTGACGAACTGGGCCTTCTGTTCTGCGGTCGGCAATTCGCCGTTGAGCAGCAGGTAGCAGGTTTCCAGGTAGTCCGACTTTTCAGCCAGTTGTTCGATCGGGTAACCGCGGTGCAGCAGAATGCCGTTGTCGCCGTCGATATAGGTGATCTTCGACTCGCAGGAGGCTGTCGACATGAAACCAGGGTCAAAGGTGAAACGGCCCGTGGCCGTCAGGCCCCGAACATCGATAACATCGGGACCAACGGTGCCGGTTAAAATGGGCAGCTCGACGGGGGCTGCGCCCTCGATGATCAACTGCGCTTTTTTGTCAGCCATGTGGCCTCCTATTTATGCTTGAAATCATCAGACAGACCCCCCACGCAGGGCCCGCACCACTATAGTGAGATAAATTCGAATGTCAATTTGCCTAAAGTCTTGCTCCAGAAGGCTTTAACCGGACTTTTTCCTCGAAATTGACTGCCATTTACGCCTTTTATCCAACTTGTGCAATCAGCTATTAGGGGAAGGTGAACGCGTTGTCATTAGTAGCCTAACTGTCTATACTCGGCCACCGACCGCCAGGGGCTTTTGGGCCTGCTTTATTGGGGGTCGCATCCCTGGGTGGTGGTTACCTGACCAGTGCACTCCCCAACAACTTTGCCCTGATTGTTAGGGGCTCTTCAGTGTGAAAAAAAAGCCGTGAAAAGCCAACGACCTGTAAACCTAGACCTAAGGACCATCAAACTCCCCATCACCGGCGTTACGTCGTTTCTTCACCGTGTTTCCGGCATCATCCTCTTCCTGGGCCTTGGCTTCATGCTTTATGCATTGGGCAAATCCCTGGGTTCCGAGGAAGGTTTTGCCGAGGTGAAGGCATGCTTGACCAGCCCGCTGGCCAAGTTCGTAGCATGGGGCCTCCTGTCCGCTCTTCTGTATCACCTGGTAGCCGGTGTGCGCCACTTGATCATGGATATGGGCATCGGCGAGACGCTTGAAGGCGGCCGCCTGGGCTCGAAAATTATCATCGCCGTTTCCGTGGTGTTGATCGTTCTGGCAGGAGTTTGGATATGGTAACCAGCGTTACGAACCTTTCGCGTTCGGGCCTCTATGACTGGATGGCACAACGTGTGTCTGCGGTTGTTCTCGCGGCTTATTTCATCTTCCTGATCGGATACCTCGCGGCGAATCCGGGCATTGGCTACGGCCAATGGCATGGCCTGTTCGCCCACAACGGGATGCGTATCTTCAGTCTGCTGGCCCTTGTGGCCCTGGGCGCACACGCCTGGGTCGGCATGTGGACCATCGCGACCGACTACCTGACGCCAATGGCGCTGGGCAAGTCCGCGACTGCAGTACGTTTCCTTTTCCAGGCAGTATGCGGCGTTGCGATGTTCGCTTACTTCGTCTGGGGTGTGCAGATTCTCTGGGGTATCTGATTCATGGCTAACATTCCAACGATTTCTTTCGACGCCATCATCATTGGTGGTGGCGGTGCCGGCATGCGCGCTGCGCTGCAACTGGCGCAGGGCGGTCACAAGACTGCCGTGATCACCAAGGTTTTCCCGACCCGTTCGCACACTGTATCTGCCCAGGGTGGCATCACCTGCGCCATCGCTTCGGCTGATCCGAACGATGACTGGCGCTGGCACATGTACGATACCGTCAAGGGTTCCGACTACATCGGTGACCAGGACGCTATCGAGTACATGTGTCAGGAAGGCCCGGCTGCCGTTTACGAGCTGGACCACATGGGCATGCCATTCTCGCGTACCGAGCAAGGTCGTATCTACCAGCGTCCATTCGGCGGTCAGTCGAAGGATTACGGTAAAGGCGGGCAGGCTGCTCGTACTTGCGCTGCGTCCGACCGTACCGGTCACGCGCTGCTGCACACCCTTTATCAGGGCAACCTGAAAGCCGGTACCGTGTTCCTGAACGAGTACTACGCTGTCGATCTGGTGAAGAACGGCGAAGGCGAGTTCGTCGGCGTGATCGCCATCTGCATCGAAACCGGCGAAACCACCTACATCCGTGCCAAGGCCACCGTACTGGCTACCGGCGGTGCAGGTCGTATCTACGCGTCCACCACCAACGCCCTGATCAACACCGGTGACGGCGTCGGCATGGCTCTGCGTGCTGGCGTGCCGGTACAAGACATTGAAATGTGGCAGTTCCACCCGACCGGTATCGCCGGCGCTGGTGTACTGGTTACCGAGGGTTGCCGTGGTGAAGGTGGTTACCTGATCAACAAGCACGGCGAGCGTTTCATGGAGCGTTATGCTCCGAACGCCAAAGACCTTGCAGGTCGTGACGTTGTTGCCCGTTCGATGGTTAAGGAAATCATCGCTGGTAACGGCTGCGGCCCGAATGGCGACCACGTAATGCTCAAACTCGACCACTTGGGCGAGGAAGTGCTGCACAGCCGTCTGCCAGGCATCTGCGAACTGTCCAAGACTTTCGCTCACGTTGACCCGGTTGTTGCTCCGGTTCCGGTTGTTCCGACTTGCCACTATATGATGGGCGGCGTTCCGACCAACATTCACGGTCAGGCAATCACCCAGAACGACGAAGGCGTCGACGAAATCATCCCTGGCCTGTTCGCAGTGGGTGAAGTGGCGTGCGTATCGGTTCACGGTGCCAACCGTCTGGGCGGCAACTCGTTGCTCGACCTGGTGGTATTCGGCCGCGCTGCCGGCCTGCACCTGGAAAAAGCACTGACCGACGGTATCGAATACGACGACGCCACCGACGCCGACATCAATGCGGCCCTGGCGCGTCTGTCTGCTCTGAACGAGCGTACCGAAGGCGAAGACGTGGCAACCCTGCGTCGCGAGCTGCAAAACTGCATGCAGAACTACTTCGGTGTATTCCGTACTGGCGAATACATGCAGAAGGGTATTGCCCAGCTGGCTGACCTGCGCAAGCGCATCGCCAACGTCAAGATCAACGATAAGTCGCAGGCGTTCAACACTGCACGTATCGAAGCTCTGGAACTGCAGAACCTGCTGGAAGTGGCTGAAGCTACTGCCATCGCTGCCGAAGTACGTAAAGAGTCCCGCGGTGCTCACGCCCGTGAAGACTTCGAAGACCGTGACGACGAAAACTGGCTGTGCCACACCCTGTACTTCCCGGGTGACAAGCGCGTGACCAAGCGTGCTGTGAACTTCTCGCCGAAGACTGTTCCGACTTTTGAACCTAAGATTCGGACTTATTAAGGGTGGCCGCCATGTTGAAAGTCAGCGTTTATCGTTACAACCCTGATCAGGACGCTGCGCCGTTCATGCAGGAATTCTCGGTCGATACCGGTGGTAAAGACCTGATGGTGCTGGACGTGCTGGCCCTGATCAAAGAGCAGGACGAAGGTTTCTCCTATCGTCGCTCTTGCCGTGAAGGTGTATGCGGTTCCGACGGCATGAACATCAACGGCAAAAACGGTCTGGCGTGCGTTACGCCGCTGTCCGCCGTCGTAAAAGGTAACAAGTTGATCGTTCGTCCTCTGCCAGGTTTGCCGGTTATCCGTGACCTGGTCGTCGATATGAGCATCTTCTACAAGCAATACGAGAAGGTTAAGCCTTACCTGCAGAACGACACGCCGGCTCCGGCCATCGAGCGTCTGCAGTCCCCTGAAGAGCGTGAAAAGCTTGACGGTCTGTACGAGTGCATCCTGTGCGCTTGCTGCTCGACTTCTTGCCCGTCCTTCTGGTGGAACCCGGACAAGTTCCTGGGTCCAGCTGCTCTGCTGCAAGCTTATCGCTTCCTGGCAGACAGCCGCGACACCAAGACTTCCGAGCGTCTGGCTTCGCTGGATGACCCGTTCAGCGTATTCCGCTGCCGCGGGATCATGAACTGCGTCAACGTTTGTCCGAAAGGCCTGAACCCGACTAAGGCCATCGGTCACATTCGTAACATGCTTCTGCAAAGCGGCGTGTGATTCAGCTGTTGTACCCGTAAGACCGCTGTACCCGTAGATGCTACGGCGCAGGCTTCAACCGGCGCCGTAGTTTTAACCTGAGCAGCAGCTCACAAAGCTGCAGCTCTTATTTTGAAGAAATGAGACAAGCAGGGGCATCCGGGCTGGTACCCGGACTATCAGCGTGATCCTAAGTGGCTTGTTTTGGTCGCTGCATTCGGACTTCTGCAAGTTTGCTCGGTGTCGACGCCGGTGGTGTTCCCCTAACCGAGGGTGACCAAGCATGCAAGAAAGCGTGATGCAGCGCATGTGGAACAGCGCCTACCTGTCCGGTAGTAACGCTGCCTATGTGGAAGAGCTTTACGAGCTCTACCTGCACGACCCTAACGCTGTGCCAGAAGAGTGGCGCACCTACTTCCAGAAGTTGCCTGCTGACGGCAACACTGCCACCGATGTTTCGCACTCCACAATTCGCGATCATTTCGTCTTGCTGGCAAAGAACCAGCGCCGCGCCCAACCGGTTTCCGCCGGCAGCGTGAGCAGTGAGCACGAGAAGAAGCAAGTTGAAGTGCTGCGATTGATCCAGGCCTACCGTATGCGTGGCCACCAGGCAGCCCAGCTTGACCCGCTGGGGCTGTGGCAGCGTCCTGCACCTGCAGACCTGTCAATCAATCACTACGGCTTGACCAATGCCGATCTTGATACGACCTACCGTGCCGGCGACCTGTTCATCGGCAAAGAGGAGGCGAGCCTACGCGAAATTCACGAAGCGTTGCAGCAGACATATTGCCGCACCATCGGCGCTGAATTTACGCATATCACCGATTCCGAGCAGCGCCAGTGGTTCCAGCAGCGTCTGGAAAGCGTGCGCGGTCGTCCGACGTACTCCGCTGACATCAAGAGCCACTTGCTTGAGCGCGTGACCGCCGGCGAAGGCCTGGAAAAATACCTGGGCACCAAATACCCGGGTACCAAGCGTTTCGGTCTGGAAGGCGGCGAAAGCCTGATTCCGATGCTCGACGAACTGATCCAGCGTTCCGGCTCCTACGGCACCAAGGAAATCGTCATCGGCATGGCCCACCGTGGTCGTCTTAACGTGCTGGTCAACACCTTCGGCAAGAACCCGCGCGAGCTGTTCGACGAGTTCGAAGGCAAGAAGAAGGTCGAGCTGGGTTCTGGTGACGTTAAATATCACCAGGGCTTCTCGTCCAACGTGATGACCGCCGGCGGTGAAGTTCACCTGGCCATGGCGTTCAACCCGTCCCACCTGGAAATCGTTTCCCCGGTGGTCGAGGGGTCGGTTCGCGCCCGTCAGGACCGTCGTAACGATCCTACCGGTGAAAAAGTCCTGCCGATCTCCATCCACGGTGACGCTGCGTTCGCAGGTCAAGGCGTGGTCATGGAAACGTTCCAGATGTCGCAGACCCGCGGTTTCAAAACCGGCGGTACCGTGCACATCGTGATCAACAACCAGGTCGGTTTCACCATCAGCAACCCGCTGGACTCGCGTTCCACCGAGTACGCGACTGACGTTGCGAAAATGATCCAGGCACCGATCCTCCATGTGAATGGTGATGATCCGGAAGCTGTATTGTTCGTGACCCAGCTGGCCATCGACTACCGCATGCAGTTCAAGCGTGACGTGGTGATCGACCTGGTCTGCTACCGTCGTCGCGGCCACAACGAGGCCGACGAACCAAGCGGCACCCAGCCGATCATGTATCAGCAGATCACCAAACAGCGCACCACCCGTGAGCTGTATGCCGATCGCCTGACACAGAGCGGTGTGCTGGACGCAGAGCGTGTGCAGTCGAAAATCGACGAATACCGCAACGCACTGGACAACGGTCTGCATGTTGTAAAAAGCCTGGTCAAAGAGCCGAACAAAGAGCTGTTCGTGGACTGGCGTCCGTACCTGGGCCATGCCTGGACTGCGCGTCACGACACTCGTTTCGACCTCAAGACCCTGCAGGAACTGTCCGCCAAGCTGCTGGAAATTCCAGAAGGTTTCGTGGTTCAGCGCCAGGTCGCAAAAATCTACGAAGACCGTCAGAAAATGCAAGCCGGCGGCCTGCCGATTAACTGGGGTTACGCCGAAACCATGGCGTACGCGACCCTGGCGTTCGAAGGTCACCCGATTCGCATGACGGGTCAGGACATCGGTCGCGGTACGTTCTCGCACCGTCACGCTGTCTTGCACAACCAGAAAGACGCGGGTACCTACATCCCGTTGCAAAACCTGTACAACGGCCAGCCACGTTTCGACCTGTACGATTCGTTCCTGTCCGAAGAAGCCGTACTGGCGTTCGAATACGGTTACTCGACCACCACGCCTGATGCGCTGGTGATCTGGGAAGCCCAGTTCGGCGACTTCGCCAACGGTGCCCAGGTGGTTATCGACCAGTTCATCACCAGTGGCGAACACAAGTGGGGCCGTCTCTGCGGTCTGACCATGCTGTTGCCGCACGGTTACGAAGGTCAGGGTCCTGAGCACTCCTCGGCACGTCTGGAGCGTTACCTGCAATTGTGCGCCGAGCACAACATTCAGGTAGCCGTACCGACTACGCCGGCTCAGATCTATCACTTGCTGCGTCGCCAGGTCATTCGCCCGCTGCGCAAGCCATTGATCGTTCTGACTCCGAAGTCGCTGTTGCGCCACAAACTGGCCATCTCGACGCTGGAAGATCTGGCCGAAGGTTCGTTCCAGACCGTGATCCCGGAAATCGATGCTCAAGATCCGAAAAAGGTCGAGCGCATTGTTCTGTGTAGCGGCAAGGTCTACTACGACCTGTTGGAAAAACGCCGTGCCGAAGGTCGTGACGACATCGCCGTCGTGCGTATCGAGCAGCTGTACCCATTCCCTGAGGACGACTTGAAAGAAGTCCTGGCTCCTTACACCAACGCCAAACATGCCGTTTGGTGTCAGGAAGAGCCGATGAACCAGGGTGCCTGGTACTGCAGCCAACACCATTTGCGTCGCAGCATCAGTACCCTCAACAAGTCTCTCGTACTCGAGTACGCGGGCCGTGAGGCTTCTGCTGCACCGGCATGTGGTTATGCATCGATGCACGCCGAACAGCAGGAAAAACTGCTGCAAGACGCCTTTACTGTTTAACGCCTTCGCGCACCTGAAACCGAATTTAAGGACTCACAGATAATGGCTATCGAAATCAAAGCCCCCACTTTCCCGGAATCGGTTGCCGATGGCACCGTTGCCACGTGGCACAAGCAACCGGGCGACGCCGTCAAGCGTGACGAACTGATCGTCGACATCGAAACCGACAAAGTCGTACTGGAAGTTCTGGCTACCGCTGATGGCGTGTTGGGCGCAATCGTCAAGGGCGAGGGCGAGACCGTCCTGTCCGACGAAGTTCTGGGCTCCATCGTAGAAGGCGGCGCTGCAGCCGCTGCTCCTGCTGCCGCTCCGGCCGCTGCACAAGCGGCTGCTCCAGCTGCTGATGGCGAAGACGATCCTGTTGCTGCACCGGCTGCTCGCAAGCTGGCTGAAGAAAACGGCATCAACATCGCTTCCGTTGCCGGCACCGGCAAAGGCGGTCGTGTGACCAAGGAAGACGTAGTAGCCGCTGTCGCTGCCAAGAAAGCCGCTCCGGCTGCCGCGCCTGCCAAGGCTGCTGCCCCGGCTGCCGCTGCTCCTGTGTTCGCCGCCGGCGACCGCGTCGAGAAGCGCGTACCGATGACCCGCGTTCGCGCTACCGTGGCCAAGCGCCTGGTAGAAGCTCAGTCGAACATGGCGATGCTGACCACTTTCAACGAAGTCGACATGACTGAAGTCATGGCCCTGCGTTCGAAGTACAAGGACCTGTTCGAGAAGTCCCACAACGGCGTACGCCTGGGCTTCATGTCGTTCTTCGTCAAGGCCGCTACCGAAGCGCTGAAACGCTTCCCGGCTGTCAACGCGTCGATCGACGGTGGCGACATCGTTTACCACGGCTACGCCGACGTCGGTGTTGCTGTTTCCAGCGACCGTGGTCTGGTTGTACCGGTTCTGCGTAACGCCGAACTGATGAGCCTGGCTGAAATCGAAGGCGGCATCGCCACCTTCGGCAAGAAGGCTCGTGACGGCAAACTGTCGATGGACGAAATGACCGGCGGCACGTTCACCATCACCAACGGTGGTACCTTCGGTTCGATGATGTCGACCCCGATCGTCAACCCGCCGCAAGCGGCTATCCTGGGCATGCACAACATTCTGCAGCGCCCTATGGCGATCAACGGTCAGGTCGTTATCCGTCCGATGATGTACCTGGCTCTGTCTTACGATCACCGTCTGATCGATGGCAAAGAAGCTGTGACCTTCCTGGTTACCATCAAGAACCTGCTGGAAGACCCGGCTCGTTTGTTGCTGGATATCTGATAGAAGCGGCTGCAGGTTTCAAGGTCCAGGCTGCACGAAAGGGCAGTCTGGCTTGAGGCTTGCGGCTTCAAGCTTGCCGCAAAAAAGAGGATTTTTTGAATGTCGCAGAAATTTGACGTAGTAGTGATCGGCGCGGGCCCTGGCGGCTACGTTGCTGCCATCAAAGCAGCCCAGCTGGGTCTCACCACTGCCTGCATCGAGAAGTACACCGACAAGGAAGGCAAACTGGCCCTCGGCGGTACTTGCCTGAACGTCGGCTGCATTCCATCCAAGGCGCTGCTGGACAGCTCCTGGAAGTTCCACGAAGCCCAAGACGGCTTCGCGATCCACGGTATCAACCACGCCGGCGTGACCATGGACGTGCCAGCAATGGTCGGCCGTAAAGCCAACATCGTCAAAGGCCTGACCTCGGGTGTTGCCACCCTGTTCAAGGCTAACGGCGTGACCTCGATCCAGGGCCACGGCAAACTGCTGGCCGGCAAGAAAGTCGAAGTCACCAAGCCTGACGGTTCGGTAGAAATCATTGAAGCCGAGAACGTGATCCTGGCTCCAGGTTCGCGTCCGATCGACATTCCGCCAGCTCCGGTTGACCAGAATGTGATCGTCGATTCGACTGGCGCACTGGAATTCCAGTCCGTACCTAAGCGTCTTGGCGTGATCGGCGCTGGCGTGATCGGTCTGGAACTGGGTTCGGTATGGTCCCGTCTGGGCGCTGAAGTCACTGTTCTGGAAGCCCTGGACACGTTCCTGATGGCTGCCGACGCTGCTGTGTCCAAAGAAGCTTTGAAAACCCTGACCAAACAAGGTCTGGACATCAAACTGGGCGCTCGCGTTACCGGTTCCAAAGTGAACGGCGACGAAGTCGTTGTGAACTACACCGATGCCAAAGGCGAGCAGAACATCACTTTTGACAAGCTGATCGTAGCCGTTGGTCGCCGTCCAGTGACCACTGATCTGCTGTCCGCTGATTGCGGCGTGACCCTGGACGAGCGCGGTTTCGTGCACGTTGACGATCACTGCGCCACCACCGTACCGGGCGTTTACGCTATCGGCGACGTGGTTCGCGGCATGATGCTGGCACACAAGGCCTCGGAAGAGGGCATCATGGTCGTCGAGCGCATCAAGGGCCACAAAGCCCAGATGAACTATGATTTGATCCCGTCTGTTATTTATACTCACCCGGAAATCGCGTGGGTCGGCAAAACCGAGCAGACCTTGAAGGCAGAAGGCGTTGAAGTTAACGTTGGCACCTTCCCGTTCGCAGCCAGTGGCCGTGCCATGGCTGCCAACGATACCGGCGGTTTCGTAAAAGTTATCGCCGATGCCAAGACCGACCGCGTATTGGGCGTCCACGTGATTGGCCCGAGCGCTGCAGAACTGGTTCAGCAGGGCGCGATCGGTATGGAATTCGGCACCAGCGCTGAAGACCTGGGCATGATGGTTTTCTCCCATCCGACCCTGTCTGAAGCCTTGCACGAAGCTGCTCTGGCAGTGAATGGCGGCGCCATCCACATCGCCAACCGCAAGAAGCGTTAAGACAATAAGAAACCACGGCGGAATGGCCCGTCGTGAGCCTTGCATGCAAGACTCACCGCGGAATATCCGCTGGACGCAGTCTTGCGTAGCTGCACCGGATGCCCGGAAAGGCTACGCAAGCAGCAGTCACAGGTGGTGCGGCACTTGAATGAGTGCAGCACCGAATGCGCAGTACCTAACGAAGACGGTAATAAGCATGAATCTTCACGAGTATCAGGGTAAGCAGCTGTTCGCTGAATACGGCCTGCCAGTTTCCACCGGTTATGCAGTAGACACCCCGGAAGCAGCAGCAGAAGCTTGCGACAAAATCGGCGGCACCGAGTGGGTTGTCAAAGCCCAGGTCCACGCTGGTGGTCGCGGTAAAGCGGGCGGCGTAAAGCTGGTTCGCAGCAAAGAAGACGCTAAGGCATTCGCACAGCAGTGGCTGGGCAAGCGTCTGGTGACTTACCAGACTGACGCCAATGGTCAGCCAGTCACCAAGATCCTGGTTGAATCGTGCACTGATATCGCTAAAGAGCTGTACCTGGGCGCTGTCGTTGACCGTTCGAGCCGTCGTATCGTGTTCATGGCTTCCACCGAAGGTGGCGTGGACATCGAGAAAATCGCTCACGACACTCCAGAAAAAATTCTGAAAGCCACTATCGATCCACTGGTTGGCGCTCAGCCATTCCAGGGTCGCGAGCTGGCATTCCAGTTGGGTCTGGAAGGCAAGCAGGTTGCTCAGTTCGCCAAGATCTTCGTAGGTCTGGCCAAGCTGTTCAAGGATCACGACCTGGCTCTGCTGGAAGTGAACCCGCTGGTGATCAAGGCTGACGGCGATCTGCATTGCCTCGATGCCAAGATCAACATCGACGCCAACGCCATGTACCGTCAGCCTAAGCTGAAGACTTTCCACGATCCGTCGCAAGACGATCCGCGCGAAGCGCACGCTGCCAAGTTCGAACTGAACTACGTAGCACTGGAAGGCAACATCGGTTGCATGGTCAACGGTGCTGGCCTGGCCATGGGTACCATGGACATCGTCAACCTGCATGGCGGCAAACCAGCCAACTTCCTCGACGTGGGCGGCGGTGCTACCAAAGAACGCGTTACCGAAGCGTTCAAGATCATTCTGTCCGACACCAACGTCGCTGCAGTATTGGTTAACATCTTCGGCGGCATCGTTCGTTGCGACATGATTGCCGAAGGCATCATCGGCGCTGTGAAAGAAGTCGGCGTGAAAATCCCGGTTGTTGTTCGCCTTGAAGGCAACAACGCTGAGCTGGGCGCTAAAGTACTGGCAGAAAGCGGTTTGAACATCATCGCTGCTACCAGCCTGACCGACGCTGCTCAACAAGTTGTTAAAGCTGCGGAGGGCAAATAATGAGCGTCCTGATCAATAAAGACACCAAAGTTATCTGCCAGGGTATTACCGGTTCGCAAGGTAGTTTCCACACCCAGCAAGCGCTCGAATACGGCACCAAGATGGTTGGCGGCGTAACTCCGGGTAAAGGCGGCACCGAGCACCTGGGTCTGCCAGTGTTCAACACCGTGAAAGATGCTGTAGCTGCCACTGGCGCCACCGCCAGCGTGATCTACGTTCCAGCTCCTTTCTGCAAGGACTCCATCCTGGAAGCAGCATTCGGCGGCATCAAGCTGATCGTTTGCATCACTGAAGGCATTCCTACCCTGGACATGCTGGATGCCAAGGTCAAGTGCGACGAGCTGGGTATCACCCTGATCGGCCCTAACTGCCCAGGCGTGATCACTCCAGGCGAATGCAAGATCGGCATCATGCCAGGTCACATTCACTTGCCAGGCAAGGTCGGTATCGTTTCCCGTTCCGGCACCCTGACCTACGAAGCTGTGAAGCAGACTACTGACGCCGGTTTCGGTCAGTCGACTTGCGTCGGCATCGGTGGTGACCCGATCCCGGGTTCGAACTTCATCGACATCCTGAAGCTGTTCCAGGAAGACCCGAAGACCGAAGCGATCGTGATGATCGGCGAGATCGGCGGTTCGGCTGAAGAAGAAGCGGCTGCCTACATCAAGGCACACGTGACCAAGCCGGTTGTTTCCTACATCGCTGGTGTGACTGCCCCTGCGGGCAAGCGCATGGGCCATGCTGGCGCAATCATCTCTGGCGGCAAAGGCACTGCAGACGAGAAGTTTGCTGCCCTGGAAGACGCAGGCGTTAAAACCGTGCGTTCGCTGGCAGACATCGGCAAGGCTTTGTCCGAGCTGACCGGTTGGGCGATGAAGTAAGCCTCGCGCTTAATTCACGCTTCACCAAACAAAGGCCACCTTCGGGTGGCCTTTGTCGTTTCCGGGTGATCGTCCCCACGCTCTGCGTAGGAACGATCAATCATCGGTTGAACGCCCCAAGTCTTGTGGGAGCGGGCTTGCTCGCGAAGACGGATTTACAGGCATCCACCATTTACATGCATAAACGCGACACAGAAACGTCGCGTATCGGATAGTTCGCCCTCTAACAGTGCGTTTGTCGGGCAAATTCGTTAGGCTACTCGCCATTTTTGCGTTCGCATCCCACAAGGAAGCGTCGCGCTAAACGGGTCAGTCCCATACGGATCGACAGCATTTCCCTCACCCCCAAGGGAAGTCCCTCTCTAAATTCCGATTCAGTAGTGTGGTATTTCCTTAATGAAAGTGTTGAAAGGCCAGGACATCCTGGCACTTGGTTTTATGACGTTTGCCCTGTTTGTCGGGGCTGGCAACATCATCTTCCCGCCTATCGTCGGTTTGCAGTCCGGGCCTAATGTCTGGATGGCGGCGCTGGGCTTTCTGATCACCGCAGTCGGTTTGCCGGTGGTCACGGTGGTTGCGCTGGCAAAAGTCGGCGGGGCAATGGATGCCCTGAGCAGTCCTATCGGCAAAATCGCCGGTGGCCTGCTGGCTGCCGCGTGCTACCTCGCCGTCGGCCCGTTGTTCGCGACACCACGTACCGCTACCGTATCGTTCGAAGTAGGCCTGGCGCCGTTGACCGGCGAGAGCCCGTTGGCGTTGTTTATCTACAGTGCCGTGTACTTCCTTGTGGTGTTCTTCATCTCGCTCTATCCGGGCCGTTTGCTGGATACCGTCGGACGTTTCCTCGCGCCGCTGAAGATCATCGCCCTGGCCGCGCTTGGTATCGCCGCGTTTGCATTGCCTGCCGGTGATATCGGCATGGCCACGCCTGAATATGTGGCGGCACCGTTCTCTCAGGGCTTCATCAATGGTTACTTGACCATGGATACCCTGGGCGCGCTGGTGTTTGGCATTGTCATCGTCAACGCGATCCGTTCCCGCGGTGTGGAATCGCCGGCGCTGATTACCCGTTACGCGATCATTGCCGGCCTGATTGCCGGCGTGGGCCTGGCGCTGGTTTATGTCAGCCTGTTCCGCCTCGGTTCGGGCAGCCATGAAGTGGCCGCCGGTGCAACCAACGGCGCGGCCGTGTTGCACGCCTACGTTCAACACACCTTCGGTTCGTTGGGCAGTGGTTTCCTGGCGGTGCTGATCTCGCTGGCCTGCCTGGTGACGGCGGTCGGCCTGACCTGTGCCTGCGCCGAGTACTTCAGCCGCGTGTTGCCACTGTCCTACAAGACCCTGGTCATCATCCTGGCGGCGTTCTCCTTGCTGGTGTCCAACCTGGGACTCACCAAGCTGATTGCGTTCTCGATCCCGGTACTGACCGCGATTTATCCGCCGTGCATCGCCCTGGTGGCGCTGAGCTTCTGCAAGGACTTCTGGCATGAGCAGGGCCGCATTGTCGGTCCGGTGATGCTGGTGTCGTTCATCTTCGGCCTGATCGACGCGCTCAAGGGCGCCGGTCTGGCAGACTGGATGCCGACTCAGCTGTCCCATTTGCCGCTGAGCGAGCAGGGCCTGGCGTGGCTGGTGCCATCGGTCATGACCCTGGTCGTCGCAGTGGTTTGCGATCGTCTGCTGGGCAAGCGCGAAGAAGTGCTGGCTTAAGTCGCGCAATGGCCCGCCACAAGCGGGCTGTTACGCTGAAACAAAAATGCCCCGTATCAATCGATACGGGGCATTTTTTATGGGCGTCAGGCAGTGTCTTTTTCCTTGAGCTAACGTCGAAGCACTACCTGTAGGAGCAAGGCTTGCCCGCGATGGCGATTTCCAAGGCCCTATCGCGGGCAAGCCTTGCTCCTACGGGGATTACCAATGCCAACGTCTCACAAGGAATTGCATGTCGTTCATCCACGCCAACCTGATCCACATCCTCGCCGCGCTCTGGTTTGTCATCTGCTGGGGTGGTTACACCCGCTATGCCTCGTGGAAGGGCCGCGACACCGCGTGCCTGGCCAGTGTGTTGCACCTTTACCGGGAAGACTGGATGCGTCGCATGTTGCTGCGCGATAACCGCATTGCCGACGCCAGTGTGATCGGCAACCTGGAGCGCAACGCTTCGTTCTTTGCCTCCAGCACATTGATTATCCTGGCGGGTATTTTGACGGTACTCGGTGCTTCCGAAAGAGCAGTGTCGTTACTGGCGGATATCCCGATGGTGCAGCAGGCGTCCCAGGGCATGTCCGAAATCAAGTTGCTGTGCCTGGCAATGGTGTTTGTCTACGCGTTCTTCACGTTCAGCTGGTGCATGCGTCAGTACAACTTTGCGGCGATCCTGATTGGCTCGGCGCCGATGGTGGGTGAGCGCCATGTGTCCGAACAGGAGCGCAAAGCCTTTGCTGCCCGAGCGGCTCGCGTTATCTCGATGGCGGCGAACCAGTTCAACTTTGGCCTGCGTTCCTATTACTTCGGCATGACCATGCTGGCCTGGTTTGTCAGCCCGTGGTTGTTCATGTTGATGAGTGCCGGCGTGGTGCTGGTGTTGTATCGCCGGGAATTCCATTCCGACGTGCTCGACGTGATGGTCTATACCCCTACAGAGGCACCCTTGCCTGAGGCGAACAAAGAGGCCGCTTGATGAGTATTCCGTTCTGGTGTGTGTTTATCAGCGCACTACTGATTTACGTGGCCCGCATGCCGGTGGCCAAGGCGATGAAAGAGCAGGGTGGTTACAACAATCACTCGCCACGCCAGCAACAGGCACAACTTACCGGTTTCGGCGCCAGGGCGGTGGCTGCGCATCAAAACTGTTTTGAGGCATTCATATTGTTTGCGGTGGGCGTGTTGATGGCGCACACCACACAAACTGCAGGATGGTTGATCGATGTGTTGGCGATCATTTTTGTGATCACACGTGTTATTTACTTGCTGTGTTACTGGGGGGATTTGGCCTGGCAGCGCAGTCTGGTCTGGTTTGTGGGTTTCGTCCGTTCGTTGTTACTGATGATTAGTCCGACTTTTAGAAGCGTTTTGCTCTAACGCAGCAAATCACAAATAAAAGAAAACCCGCACTTGGCGGGTTTTCTTTTGTCACGCTAAAAACTGTTTTAGTTTTTAGGTGCTTCTTTTGCGGCAGCTTCGTTCGATTCAGCCTGAGCTTTGGCAGCTTCGGCGTTTTCTTTTGCCGCGTCGTTCACTTTATCCTGAGCTTTGCTCATATCTTGCTGAGCTTGCTCAGCATGTTTGGCAGCATCTTGAGCTTTGTCCTCGGATTTTTTATCGCAGGCAGCGAGACCGAGGGTAGCGGTCAACATCAAGGCAATAGCTAAAGTCTTACGCATGGGGTGTTTCTCCTTATGGAAATAACTACTGGCCTTTCGAGCACGCTCCATAGCGTTAAGTTCCTCAATTCGTTCAGATATATAAGTTTGTTAGGTGATGGAACTTTTCCCCGCTGACGAGCTACTTTGACCGAACATTAAGAAGAGTTTTAAACACATGGCCGAAAACCCCGTTTTTGAGCGTGCGACGCGATTCCTGTCGGCGCTGCGTCATTGTCAGGTCCTCGGGCTGCGGGTTCACAGCGCCAGCAGTGACGGACTAACGGTCATCTTGCCTTACAGTCCGCAAATCGTGGGGAATCCAGAAACCGGTGTCATTCATGGCGGGGCGTTGACATCGTTGATGGATACCGCGTGCGGTATGTCGACACTGTGTGTGCTGCCCGAATTCGAAGTCTGCCCGACCCTCGATTTGCGCATCGATTACATGCATGCCGCCGAGCCACATAAAGATGTCTACGGCTTTGCCCAATGCTATCGGGTGACCACTGACGTGATCTTCGCTCGCGGCTTTGCCTATCAGGATGATCCCGAGCAACCTATCGCTCATGTTGTCGGTACATTCATGCGCATGGGCAAAGGCATTAAGGGCACCAAAAGTTTTGGCGGCGCGATTGCCGGAGGTGCGCAATGACGGACGCTTTCAAGGAACAACTTCAACTGGCCCATGAGCAGGGTGACTACGCCTCGCTGCTGCACCTGATTCCTTACGCCAAACTGATCGGCGTCGAATGTTCGCGGGTAGGGGATGACCTGCTGTTTCGCCTGCCGGCCAACAAGGACAACATTGGCAACCCTTTATTGCCGGCGATTCATGGCGGCGTGATCGCCGGGTTCATGGAACTCTCGGCTGCGCTGCACTTGCTGATTTTTACCGGCTCACCGGGTGTGCCGAAAATCATCGACTTCTCCCTCGACTACCTGCGCGCCGGGCAGTTTCGCGATACCTGGGCCAAATGTCAGGTTTGCCGGCAGGGGCGCCGGGTCGCCAACGTGGCCGTGACGGCCTGGCAAAGCACCGAATCCGAGCCCATTGCCACGGCCCGCGCGCATTTCAAAATTGAAGAGCCCTTGAAATCCTGAACACAGCCCCCAACTCTGATGACATCCCGCCGCCGACCCTCAAGGTCGCGGCTTAGCCATCTGATTGGAGTTTGATGACCATGAGTGTGGAAACTCAAAAGGAAACCCTGGGCTTCCAGACCGAGGTGAAGCAGCTGCTGCACCTCATGATCCATTCGCTGTATTCCAACAAGGAAATTTTCCTTCGCGAATTGATCTCGAACGCCTCTGACGCTGTCGACAAATTACGTTTCGAAGCCCTGTCCAAGCCTGAGTTGCTGGAAGGTGGCGCCGAACTGAAAATCCGTGTGAGCTTCGACAAAGACGCCAAAACCGTCACCCTCGAAGACAACGGCATTGGCATGACCCGCGAAGACGCGATCACCCATCTGGGCACTATCGCTAAATCCGGTACCGCCGATTTCATGAAACACCTGTCCGGCGATCAGAAGAAAGATTCGCACCTGATCGGCCAGTTCGGTGTGGGTTTCTACTCTGCATTCATCGTCGCCGACAAAGTCGACGTGTTCAGCCGTCGTGCCGGTGATGCGGCCAGCGAAGGCGTGCACTGGTCGTCCAAGGGCGAAGGCGATTTCGAAGTCGCCACCGTTGAGAAAGCCGAGCGCGGCACTCGCATCGTCCTGCACCTGAAGTCCGGTGAAGACGAATTCGCCGATGGCTGGCGTCTGCGCAACATCATCAAGAAGTACTCCGACCACATCGCGCTGCCGATCGAGTTGCCCAAGGAAGCGGCCGCCGCAGAAGGCGAAGAGCAGCCAGCCGTTGAGTGGGAAACCGTCAACCGTGCCAGCGCCCTGTGGACTCGTCCTCGCACTGAAGTGAAAGACGAGGAATACCAGGAGTTCTACAAACACGTCGCTCACGATTTCGAGAACCCGCTGAGCTGGAGCCACAACAAGGTCGAAGGCAAGCTCGAATACAGCTCGCTGCTGTACGTGCCGGCCCGTGCTCCGTTCGATCTGTACCAGCGTGAAGCGCCGAAAGGCCTGAAGCTGTACGTGCAACGCGTGTTCGTGATGGACCAGGCTGAGTCGTTCCTGCCGCTGTATCTGCGCTTCATCAAAGGCGTGGTCGATTCCAACGACCTGTCGCTGAACGTGTCGCGGGAAATCCTGCAGAAAGACCCGATCATCGATTCGATGAAGTCGGCGCTGACCAAGCGCGTTCTGGACATGCTGGAAAAACTGGCGAAGAACGAGCCTGAGCAATACAAGAGCTTCTGGAAGAACTTCGGTCAGGTCATGAAAGAAGGCCCGGCAGAAGACTTCGCCAACAAAGAGAAAATCGCTGGCTTGCTGCGTTTCGCCTCGACCAATGGTGAGGAAGGCGAGCAAGTGGTTGGCCTGGCCGAATACCTGGCTCGCGCCAAGGAAGGTCAGGACAAGATTTACTACCTGACCGGCGAAACCTACGCGCAAGTCAAAAACAGCCCGCACCTGGAAGTCTTCCGCAAGAAAGGCATCGAAGTGCTGCTGCTGACCGATCGTATCGACGAGTGGCTGATGAGCTACATCAACGACTTCGACGGCAAGAGCTTCGTTGACGTGGCGCGCGGTGACCTCGACCTGGGCAATCTGGACTCGGAAGAGGACAAGAAAGCCGCAGAAGAAGTCGCCAAGTCCAAAGAAGGTCTGGTTGAGCGTCTGAAAACCGCACTGGGTGACTCGGTTGCTGAAGTACGGGTTTCCCACCGTTTGACCGATTCCCCGGCGATTCTGGCCATCGGCGAGCAGGACCTGGGCATGCAAATGCGTCAGATCCTGGAAGCCAGCGGTCAGAAGGTTCCGGACTCGAAGCCGATCTTCGAATTCAACCCGGCCCACCCACTGATCGAGAAGCTCGACAACGAGCAGAGCGAGGAGCGTTTCGGCGACCTGTCGCACATTCTCTTCGATCAGGCGGCACTGGCTGCCGGTGACAGCTTGAAAGACCCGGCCGCCTACGTGCGCCGTCTGAACAAGCTGCTGGTTGAACTGTCGGTTTAACTGCGTTGTAAAAAAACCCGCTTCGGCGGGTTTTTTTCATTCTGGTGCCTTTTGCTGGGAGAGAGTCATGAGTCAAATCACTGTTCGTTCAGTCGTTTATCAAATTGATGGCCACTCGTATGAAAGCCGCCTGGCTTTCGACGCCGACCACAAAGGCCCGCGCCCGGGCTTGCTGATGGCGCCGAACTGGATGGGTGTGAGCGCCGGGGCCGAAGTGATTGCCAAGACGGTGGCGTCCAAGGGGTACGTGGTGCTGATCGCGGATGTGTACGGTCAGTCGGTTCGCCCTCAGAACGGCGACGAGGCGGGCGCGGCAATGATGCCGCTCAAACATGACCGTCCGTTGTTGCGCAAACGCCTGCAGGCGGCGTTTGAACAACTGAAAAATCAGGACGAGGTGGCGGTCGATACCTCGAAACTGGCGGCATTCGGTTTTTGCTTCGGTGGTTGCTGCGCCCTGGACCTGGCACGCACGGGGGCACCGTTGAAAGCGGCGGTGTCGTTCCATGGCACGCTGGACTCGCCAAATCCGGCGGATGCCAAAAACATCAAGGGCTCGGTGCTGGTGCTGCACGGTGCCGCCGATCCATTGGTGCCCAAGGAGCAACTGCCGGCATTCGAAGCGGAAATGAATGCGGCGGGTGTGGACTGGCAATTGCTGAGCTACGGCGGGGCGGTGCATTCCTTTACCGATCCGCATGCCAATGTGCCAGGCATGATGATGTACGACGCGAAGATCGCTGCACGGGCGTTTACGTCGATGCACAATTTGCTGGATGAAGTGTTTAAAGGCTGACCACTGATTTTCGGATCGTTCCCACGCTCTGCGTGGGAACGCCTCTAGGGACGCTCTGCGTCCAGTGACGCGGAGCGTCACGGGCTGCATTCCCACGCAGAGCGTGGGAACGATGATGCGTGGGAACGATCGAAAAGCTAAGGCAGTTCGATCCGCTCGCTTTCTCCCGGCACTGTCGGCCAATCCCCGGCCGCCCAGCGCCGCCGCGCTTCATCGATGGCCGCCGGATCGCTGGCCACAAAATTCCAGTTGATCCGCCGTGGCCCGTCCAGCGGCGCGCCGCCGAACAACACGGCGTGGCAGTCGCTTTCGGCGAACAGGGTCATTTCTTCCCCCGCAGGCAACACCACCAGCGAATTCACCTCCAGCGTGTCGCCATTCAGCTGCGCTTCACCGCTCAAGACATACAACGCACGCTCTTCATGTTCGGTGGGAATCAGCAGTGTGGTCGCCGTTTGCAGGTTCAATTCCGCGTACAACGTAGGGGACAGCACTGGCACCGGCGACTCCAGGCAAAAGCCTGACCCGGCAATCATCCGGATCTTCACGCCAAGGTTATCGCTGACCGGCAAGGTGGCCGCCGGGTGATGGCTGTAGTGGCCTGGACCCTGCTCATGGTCCTTGGGTGAGGCCAGCCAGATCTGCAAGCCGTGCATCGTAAAGCCGCTGTCCTTCAACGCCTCGGGCGTGCGCTCTACGTGGGCAATTGCGCTGCCGGCAGTCATCCAGCTGACATCACCGGCGCTCACCACCTGGTCGGAGCCGAGACTGTCCTTGTGCTGGATTTGCCCTTCGAACAAGTAGGTGAGGGTCGACAGGCCGATGTGCGGATGTTGTCGGATATTCATGCCTTTGCCCGCCGGATAAACGGTTTCGAGCATGTGGTCAAAAAACACGAAAGGCCCGACACTGCGGCATTTGGCGGACGGCAACGGGCGAAATATCGGCTGGCCTTCTACATCTTCGGCGCGGGGGCGGATCACGAGCGGAGTGTTCATGCTGCATTCCAGGCTGAGCGGGTGATGCGTGGAGCATAACCCGCTTGCGCAGCCCTTGCCGCTATTGGCTGAACGCCCCTTCGGACAAGTGGGTTTCGATGCTGACGTCAGTGGTCGTCATCAGTTTGTGGACCGGGCAACGGTCAGCCACGCGATGCAGTTCTTCGCGCTGTGCATCGGTGAGCACGCCTTTGAGGGTCAATTTGACATGCAGGGCGTATTTGCCTTTCTGCTCTTGGCTGTTGTCGCGTTTGACCTCGACGGTGACGCCGGTCAATGGGATGTCCTTCTTCTTGGCGTACATCTTCAGGGTCAGGGCTTTGCAGGCACCCAGAGCGGCATCGAAATAATCGTGGGGTTCTGGCGCCGAGCCCTCGCCGCCGGAAGTGGTCGGCACATCGGCAAACAGTTCATGGTCATCAATCTGCACACTGTGACGAAAACCTTCGGCGGAAACGGTATTGACGGTAACGGTCATGGAAAGCCTCCCAGGCTGGAAAAGTCGTTCGATCAAAAAAGACTGTGAAGTTATAGAGCATTGCGCCAGCGGCGCGTTCCACTTTCTTGCGGGGTTCATACGAGCGGGTTACCGGCTGGCCGCGCGCGGTTGCGAATGACGCCATCGCGGCCTATGGTCCAAGCGAGGTGTTGCCTGCGACTGTCGCATGATGACGCGCCGCAGGTTTGTGTCCATCCAGTACGAATCACTGCAGCGAGGTGACGACATGCCGAACGACTCCCGCCCTGCCGTCCTTGAGCTGATCGGCAATACGCCGCTGGTGCGCGTCAGCCGCTTCGATACCGGCCCGTGTACGCTGTTCCTCAAGCTCGAATCACAAAACCCCGGTGGATCGATCAAGGATCGCATCGGCCTGGCGATGATCGACGCCGCCGAGCGCGATGGTCGCCTGCAACCCGGAGGCACCATCGTCGAGGCCACGGCCGGCAACACCGGCCTGGGCCTGGCCCTTGTCGGCCGCGCCAAGGGTTATCGCGTGGTGTTGGTGGTGCCGGACAAGATGTCGACCGAGAAAGTCCTGCACCTCAAGGCGATGGGCGCCGAAGTGCACATCACCCGTTCCGATGTCGGCAAGGGCCATCCCGAGTATTACCAGGACGTGGCCGCGCGGCTGGCCAAGGAAATTCCCGACGCGTTCTTTGCCGATCAATTCAACAATCCGGCCAACCCTCTGGCGCACGAGTGCAGCACCGCGCCGGAGATCTGGGCACAGACCCAGCATGATGTCGATGCCATCGTCGTCGGCGTCGGTTCAGCCGGCACGCTGACCGGCTTGACCCGGTTCTTTAGCCGCGTGCAGCCAAACCTGGTCATGGTGCTGGCCGACCCGGTGGGCTCGGTGATGGCCGAATACAGCCGCAGCGGCACCCTTGGGACACCCGGTTCGTGGGCGGTGGAGGGCATTGGCGAAGATTTCATTCCCTCGATTGCCGACCTGTCCAGCGTGCGCCACGCGTATTCGATCAGCGACGAGGAAAGCTTCGATCATGCCCGCCAGCTGCTGCGCGCCGAAGGCATTCTCGGCGGATCATCGACCGGCACGTTGCTGGCGGCGGCGTTGCGTTATTGCCGTGAGCAAACCGAGCCGAAGCGGGTCGTGAGTTTTGTCTGTGACACCGGCACCCGCTACCTGTCGAAGGTCTACAACGATCAATGGATGAACGATCAGGGTCTGCTGCAATACAAGCGCTACGGTGATCTTCGCGATTTGATCTCGCGGCGCTTCGAGGACGGGCGGGTGATCAGCGTCGGCCCGGACGACACGTTGCTCACCGCTTTCCAGCGCATGCGCCTGGCCGATGTGTCGCAACTGCCCGTGCTGGTAGAGGGGCAGCGTTTGGTCGGCGTCATCGACGAATCCGACATTTTGCTGGGGGTGCACCAAGACCCATCGCACTTCCGCTTGACCGTCGCCAGCGCCATGACGGGCAAACTGCAAACCTTGCCGGCCGCTGCCAGCCTGGCTGAGCTGCAAGCCGAACTCGACCGTGGGTTGGTGGCGATCATTGCCGATGCCTCGGGCTTCCATGGCCTGATTACCCGCGTTGACCTACTCAATCATTTACGGAGATCTCTTGCATGAGTCAACACGATGAAAACGCTGCGCCACGTGGGTTCGCTACTCGGGTGATTCATGCCGGGCAGACGCCGGACCCTTCCACCGGGGCGCTGATGCCGCCGATTTACGCCAATTCCACCTATTTGCAGCAAAGCCCCGGCGTACACAAAGGCCTCGACTATGGGCGCTCGCACAACCCGACACGTTGGGCGCTGGAGCGCTGCGTGGCGGACCTCGAAGGCGGCACCAAGGCGTTCGCGTTCGCGTCCGGGCTGGCGGCGATCTCCACCGTGCTCGAATTGCTCGATGCCGACTCGCATATCGTCTCGGGCAATGATTTGTATGGCGGGACGTTTCGCCTGTTCGACAAAGTACGCCGGCGCAGCGCCGGGCATCGCTTCAGTTTCGTCGACCTGACGGATCTGGCGGCCTTTGAAGCGGCGCTGCAGGAGGACACGCGGATGGTCTGCGTCGAGACGCCGAGCAATCCGTTGTTGCGCCTGACTGACCTCGAAGCCATCGCGCGCATCTGTCGCCAGCGCGGCATCATTTGTGTGGCCGATAATACCTTTGCGAGCCCGTGGATCCAGCGTCCGCTGGAACTGGGCTTCGATATCGTGGTGCATTCGACCACCAAGTATTTGAACGGTCACTCTGACGTCATCGGTGGCATTGCGGTGGTCGGGCAGAATGCGGAGCTGGGCGAACGGCTGGGCTTTCTGCAAAACGCCGTGGGCGCTATCGCCGGGCCGTTTGACGCCTTCCTCACGTTACGCGGGGTGAAGACCCTGGCGTTGCGCATGGAACGCCACTGCAGCAACGCACTGGCGCTGGCGCAATGGCTGGAGCAACAACCGCAAGTGGCGCGTGTCTACTACCCAGGCCTGCCGTCACATCCGCAGCACGAACTGGCACAACGACAAATGCGCGGTTTTGGCGGCATGATCTCCCTCGACCTGAACTGCGACCTGGCCGGCGCCAAGCGCTTCCTTGAGAACGTGCAAATATTTGCGTTGGCGGAGAGTCTGGGCGGGGTGGAAAGCCTGATCGAGCATCCGGCGATCATGACTCACGCCAGCATCCCCGCCGATACCCGCGCACAACTTGGCATTGGCGATGCGCTGGTGCGGTTGTCCGTGGGCGTTGAGGACGTCGAAGACTTGCGTGCCGATCTGGCACAAGCGCTGGCGCTGATCTGAGTTTCAGCGGACAAAAAAAATCCGGAACCCTTATCGGATTCCGGATTTTCTTGTCGATCCTGGATTAGCTACCCTTGACCGATTTGCCGTTGACCGTGCCGTCGAGGAGCATGATGTTGTACTCCTTGCCGTCGGTTTCAACTTGTTGCAGACGGACCAGCAGGTAATCCCAGTCCTTGGCAAACCACAGGACGGTGATGCGCTTGTTTTGTGTCGGGTCGCGCACACGCTCGACCTTGATTGCATCGATCTTGCCAGCCTTGGTGTCTACTTTTTCAGAGCCCAGCACGCGGAAATCATAGGTGTCGACTTCGTTGCCATCGACTACCTGATAGCTCATGCTTTTCTTGCCGGCGGCGACATCGTGCTGCAAGGCCAACTGGTAAGTGGATTTATCGACCATGCCAGGGTTCAGCGGGACCTTGACTGCGTCACCGCGATCAGTGCCGGTGACCATTTTGGTGGCCCAGTCGAAATCCAGATCAGACTTCTTGGCTTTGCCCAGGCCGCCACGTTCAAAGTGGTAGGTCTGAGGCAGCAGAGTTTCCTTGTCGACGGTCAGGGTGCTTTCTTCAGTCAGGCTGGCGATCATCATCGACGCCTTGAAGCTGAGTTTCCAGACGCCGTTGGCTTCCTTGGTCAGGTTGCGTTCAGCCGTGCCACTCATGGGCAACTGCTTCCAGTCGGCGGTGTAGCTGGCGGAGAAAGGTTGAAGTTCCGAAGCCTGTGCCAGGGGCAGGGCAAACAGAGCGCAAGCGAAGAGCAGGGCGCGACGCATAATATCTCCTAAGTTCGAATCAAGTGGCCGCTGGCCGCGAGTAACTTCCCATCCAGTAAAGCACCTTGTTCGCTGAGTGCTAAGCGACCTTCGGCAAACCAGCGTACTGCCAACGGGTAGATCAGGTGTTCCTGAACGTGGACTCGCTGCGCCAGGCTTTGCGGCGAATCGTGCAACTCTACCGGTATTACTGCCTGTACGACCAGTGGTCCGCCATCGAGTTCCTCGGTGACGAAGTGCACGGAGCAGCCGTGCTCGGTATCGCCGGCCTCCAGCGCGCGCTGATGAGTGTGTAACCCTTTGTATTTGGGCAGCAGCGACGGGTGGATATTCAACAGGCGACCCGCATAGTGGCGCACGAAGTCAGCGCTGAGAATGCGCATGAAACCGGCCAGTACCACGAGTTTTGGATTGAAGGCGTCAATCAGCTCGATCAGCGCGGCATCGAAGGCCTCGCGGCCTTCGAAAGCCTTGTGATCCAGGGCGCGGGTGTCGATACCCGCGTCCTTGGCGCGCTGCAGGCCATAGGCATCGGCGCGGTTGGAAATCACCGCAGCAATGCGGACCGGGCTGTCGCCGGTCCGCGTGCTGTCGATCAAGGCCTGCAAGTTACTGCCGGTGCCGGAGAGCAGCACCACGACATCACAGGTCTTTGACATCAGTGAGCCTTGAGGTTCTTCAGTTCAACCTGGGCCGCGCCTTCGGCAGCGGTGGCGATCTGACCGATGACCCAAGGCTGCTCGCCGGCTTCACGCAAAACGTTCAGCGCGGTTTCAACGTGCTCTTGAGCGACGCAGATGACCATGCCCACGCCGCAGTTCAGCACGCGGTGCATTTCGTTTTCGTCGACGTTGCCTTTCTCTTGCAGCCAGTCGAACACGGCTGGGCGGTTCCAGCTCGCCACGTCAACCACGGCTTGTGCGCCTTTTGGCAGAACGCGCGGGATGTTGTCCAGCAGGCCGCCACCGGTGATGTGGGCCATGGCTTTGACAGCGCCGGTTTCCTTGATCAGCTTGAGCAGCGGCTTCACGTAGATACGGGTCGGGGCCATCAGCAGGTCGGTCAGCGGTTTGCCGTCGAGCTGGATGTTTTCGATGTCGGCACCCGACACTTCGATGATCTTGCGGATCAGCGAGTAGCCGTTGGAGTGCGGGCCGGAAGACGGCAGGGCGAGCAGGGCGTCGCCGGCTGCGACTTTGGAACCGTCGATGATCTCGGATTTTTCCACGACGCCGACGCAGAAACCGGCCAGGTCGTAGTCTTCGCCTTCGTACATGCCCGGCATTTCAGCGGTTTCGCCGCCAACCAGGGAGCAACCGGACAGTTCGCAGCCAGCACCGATGCCGGTGACGACCTGGGTCGCGGTTTCGACGTTGAGTTTGCCGGTAGCGTAGTAGTCGAGGAAGAACAGCGGTTCAGCGCCGCAGACCACCAGGTCGTTCACGCACATGGCCACCAGGTCGATGCCGATGCTGTCGTGCTTGTTCAGGTTCAGGGCCAGGCGCAGCTTGGTGCCCACGCCGTCGGTGCCGGAAACCAGCACAGGCTGCTTGTAGCCAGCCGGGATTTCGCAGAGGGCGCCGAAACCGCCCAGGCCGCCCATGACTTCCGGGCGCGCAGTGCGCTTGGCGACGCTCTTGATGCGTTCGACCAATGCTTCACCGGCGTCGATGTCTACACCGGCGTCCTTGTAGCTCAGGGAGGGTTGCTTGCTCATGATCCAGGCCTTTAGGGGGGATTCAGGGGTAACGACCGAGTCCAGCGGGGGACGCCGAAATCGACGGGGGCGATTGCCTCACGCGAAATTCGATGTGCCCGGCTGTTGCCGGTCTGCGAAGGCGCGCGATTTTATCAGGCTTGAGGGGCAGCGGCCATCCTCACGCCGACGGCAGGGGCATATCCTATTAAAAAAATTGATATTGAGCGTGTTAGTGGGCTGTATAAGGTAACGCGATTAACCGTCTATCGTTATGACAGTGCGAAAACTTATCGCGGCCGTGTGAATGTTTTGCACAGGGAAGTGGTCACAGCCCTGTTCGATCGTCTTCATGCGGTCTGTTCCAGCCGCTCTTGTCGTCAGGAATCTTCCATGCGTTTTTTTTCTAAATTGTTGTGTTTGAGCTGTTTTTCCCTGATCAGCCTCACGAGTCATGCCGAAAACGTGAAAGGCCTTTATCAGGTGCGCGAGCCTGTCACCAGTCAGGCGCCCGAGGAGCGTGATCAAGCGATCCAGCGGGCGCTGGACACGCTGGTGTTGCGTCTGACCGGCGATCCCAAGGCGGTGCAGAGTCCGGGGTTGGCAGCCCTGCGCAAAGATCCGCAGCAAATCATCAGCCAATTTGGTTTTGACGCGGGCCCTCCAGAAGTACTGAAGGTCGATTTTGATCCGAACACTACCGAGCAAGCATTGCGTCGTGCCGGGTTGTCGTTGTGGGGTGCCAATCGACCGTCGATCCTCGGTTGGTGGTTGAACGATGCCACCGAGGGTTCAAGTTTGGTGGGCGATGGCCAGGCCGCCGCTACACCGTTGCGTCGAGCGGCGCAGCACCGTGGTTTGCCGCTGCGTTTGCCGCTGGCGGACCTGAGTGAGCAACTGGTCGCTACGGCGCCCAACCTGGAAGGCACCGACGCAACGCCACTGCGCGGGGTCTCGGAACGTTACAACGCTGACGCCTTGCTCGCCGTGCATGCCCGCGAAGAGGGCGGCCAGTGGCAGGCCAAATGGAATTTGTGGATGGGCGACAAGAAGGAAGCGGGCAACGTACAGGGCGCGGATCAGGCCGCTGTGGCTGACGCTGTGATGCTGGCGGTCAGCGAGCGACTGGCGCCACGGTTTGTTGTCAAGCCGGGCGCTTCTGGCGAGCAATTGCTGGAAGTGCAGGGCATGAACCTGGAGCGCTATGCGGCGCTGGGGCGATTGCTCGACCCTTTTGGCGCGCGTCTGCAAAGTGTTGACGGTGATCGCATTCTTTATCGGGTTAACGGCAGCGCCGAGCAATTGCGCTCGCAGTTGTCGCTGGCGAAGTTGCAGGAAATGCCCGCCGGTGAAGTGCCCGCGCCCGTTGCGCCGGTTCAGCCCGTGGCGCAGGGTGCGACGCCTGCCGTGGCCCCAGCGCCGGCACCGGTGCCGCAATTGCGCTTCCGTTGGTAAGGTTTTCTTTCTTTATATAGATGCATATGGAGTGGTACATGGCCGATACGCGGCGTTGGTTCTGGTTGGGTGGAGTGGTTCTGCTCTGCGCGTTTATCTGGCTGTTGCATCCGATCCTGACACCTTTCCTGGTGGCGTTGCTGCTGGCCTATCTGTTCGATCCGCTGGTGGATCGGCTGGAGAAAGCCGGACTTTCAAGGACGTGGGGCGTGGTGGCGGTGTTCGCACTGTTCACCCTGATTTTCACCACGCTGCTGCTGGTGTTGGTGCCGCTGCTGGCCAGGCAGTTGTTTCGTTTGTATGAGCTGGCGCCGCAAATGCTCGACTGGCTGCAGCACACCGCATTGCCGTGGGCGCAGTCGAAGTTCGGGTTGTCGGAGGGGTTCTGGAAATTCGACAAGCTCAAGGCCGCGATCAGTGAACACATGGGGCAGACCAGCGATATTGTCGGTGTGGTGTTGAGCCAGGCCACAGCGTCCGGTCTTGCATTGATTGGCTGGTTGGCCAATCTGGTGTTGATCCCGGTGGTAAGTTTTTACCTGCTGCGGGACTGGGACCTGATGATGGCAAAAATCCGCAGCCTGCTGCCGCGCGATCGTGAAGAGCGCGTCGTCGAGCTCGCCGGTGAATGTCACGAAGTGCTCGGTGCGTTCGTGCGTGGGCAATTGCTGGTGATGGTGGCTTTGGGCGTGATCTACGCGTCGGGCCTGATGCTGGTGGGGCTGGAGTTGGGGCTGCTGATCGGCCTGATTGCCGGTCTGGCCGCGATCGTGCCGTACATGGGGTTTGTCATCGGGATTGGCGCGGCGTTGATTGCCGGTCTGTTTCAGTTCGGCGGCGAACTGTATCCCATGCTGGGGATCGTCGCGGTGTTTATGGTCGGGCAGGCGCTGGAGGGTATGGTGCTGACGCCTTTGTTGGTTGGCGACCGGATTGGCCTGCATCCGGTGGCGGTGATCTTCGCGATTCTGGCAGGGGGAGAATTGTTCGGTTTTACCGGCGTGTTGCTGGCACTGCCGGTGGCGGCGGTGATCATGGTGCTGGTGCGCCATGTACAAGATTTGTATAGGGATTCAGATATGTACGGTGGTGTCGACAAACCTTGATTGCAACGGTTGTCGACGGTTCACAGAGGTCGGCCTGTTTTCGTGCCAGGTCGGCCTGCATCCCGGGTGTGCCAGAGGCCGGTGCTGTCAAAGAAACTGTCATAAAACCGGTGCGTTAACGCAAACCTTTGATTTTGCTTGTGGTCTGTCGCATTGTGCGACCAGCGTCACGGGTATAAACTTCGCAAACTTTACACAGAGGCCACTAACGGTTCCTTTGGAACTGTTCAGTCAGCATGAAACCGATTCAGCTGCCCCTAGGTGTGCGTCTGCGTGATGACGCTACCTTTATCAATTACTACCCTGGCGCCAATGCCGCAGCACTCGGCTATGTCGAGCGGCTATGCGAAGCCGACGCCGGCTGGACCGAAAGCCTGATTTATCTCTGGGGCAAGGACGGGGTAGGGCGTACGCATTTGTTGCAGGCGGCTTGCCTGCGCTTCGAGCAGTTGGGGGAGCCGGCGGTGTACCTGCCGTTGGCCGAGCTGCTGGATCGTGGCATCTCGATTCTCGATAACCTCGAACAATACGAACTGGTCTGCCTGGATGATTTGCAGGCGGTTGCCGGCCGGGCTGATTGGGAAGAGGCACTGTTCCATCTGTTCAATCGGTTGCGTGACAGTGGTCGGCGCTTGCTGATCGCCGCGTCGACATCCCCGCGTGAACTGCCGGTGAAGCTGGCAGACTTGAAGTCTCGCTTGACCCTGGCGCTGATCTTTCAGATGCGTCCACTCTCCGACGAAGACAAATTGCGCGCCTTGCAATTGCGTGCGTCGCGTCGCGGCCTACACCTGACCGATGAAGTCGGCCATTTTATTTTGACTCGCGGTACTCGCAGCATGAGTGCGCTTTTCGAGCTGCTTGAACGTCTCGATCAGGCCTCTCTTCAAGCTCAGCGCAAGCTGACAATTCCCTTCCTGAAGGAAACGCTGGGCTGGTAAAACCAAAGCCTGGCAGGGGTTTCGGCATATTTCAGGCGCCAGGAAATCCGCTTTCCTACAGGGCTGCAGGCTGCGCAAGCGTTTAAAATGGGCTTAAGCGCTTAGATGTTAACGAGAAACCGATAAGTCACATAAAGTTCGATTGAATTTGCAAATGAGGATGATAGCGGGCATAGTCTCGACTTCTTTACAACTATCAGCCACGGTCGTGCCCATGCTAAAGCGCTTCGCACCCCTCGTGCCTCTCGCACTCGTCACCCTGTTGTTCGGTTGCGCTGCTCACTCTCCAGTGTCCCAGCAAGAGCAACAACAGCAGGCTAAAAATTCAGTTACCGCACAATCTTCTTCCGTTCTTTTCCAGGAAGAACTGGCCACCGATAAAGAACTGGCCGACTTTGCCGACGGCAAGGCCTACCAGCTACCGGTTCTGGCCGACAGCATTCTTGAGCGTGGCATGTCCCTGATCGGTACCCGTTACCGTTTCGGCGGCACTTCTGAAGCCGGTTTTGATTGCAGCGGCTTCATCGGTTACCTGTTCCGTGAGGAAGCGGGCATGAACCTGCCTCGTTCTACTCGCGAAATGATCAACGTGGACGCTCCTCTGGTGGCTCGCAGCGCGCTGAAGCCAGGCGATCTGCTGTTCTTCGCGACCAATGGTCGTCGTGGTCGCGTCAGTCACGCCGGGATCTACCTGGGTGACAACCAGTTCATCCACTCCAGCAGCCGCAAAAGCGGTGGCGTCCGGGTCGACAGCCTGGGTGACAGCTACTGGAGCAAGACCTTTATCGAAGCCAAGCGCGCCCTCGCGATGGCACCGACAGTGGTCACCGCTCGCAAGTAAACGTACAAGTTGTAAGGCGAAGTTAAAGTCTTACTTGAAGTTTGCTGCGTAGGCGCTAGAATTCTGATCTTAATGATGGCAAACCGCCTGCGTCACGCGCAGGCGGTTTTCTTTTCTGCACTCCCAGCAGGAAAAAGCCGCAGCCAGATCAGGATGCTCTGCTTATGACGATGTCGGCCCGCCTTGCACTCATGTTCTTCGCAGCGCTGCTCAGCGCCTGCGCCAGCCGCACACCGCCTCCTGCGCCGGTGAATCGCGCGCCGATCGTCTTTGGTTCCTCCCAGGCATCTTCCCCTGAAGCAGAAGAGGTGCTCTTTCGCGCGTTGGGCCTGGTGGGCACGCCTTACCGTTGGGGCGGCAATACGCCGGACTCCGGTTTTGATTGCAGTGGGTTAATCGGCTTTGTCTATCGTGATGCCGCCGGCATTTCCCTGCCGCGTACCACGCACGAGATGATCAGCATGCAAGCCGCCAATGTGGGCAAGGAAGGTCTGCAAACCGGTGATCTCATCTTCTTCGCTACCAATGGCGGTTCTCAGGTGAGCCATGCCGGGATTTACGTGGGCGAGGGTCGCTTCGTTCATGCACCCGCCACGGGCGGCACGGTGAAGCTCGACAGCTTGTCCAAAGCCTATTGGCAACGGGCTTACCTGAGCGCCAAGCGCGTTCTGCAACCCGAGCACTTGGCGCGCAATCCCTAGTCACGCTGCTGCCCCGTGTAGGAGTGAGCCTGCTCGCGATAGCGTTGGGTCAGTCAATATCGATGTGACTGTCCCAACGCTATCGCGAGCAGGCTCACTCCTACAGGGGGTTGGGGGGCGGTTACTTAGCGGCTGACACGCGCCACACCTTGTTCCCGACATCATCCGCCACCAGCAAGCCACCCTGCTGGTCGATCACGACGCCTACCGGCCGACCCATGGCCTCTTCGTCTTTATTGAGAAAATCGGTCAGTACATCGACCGGTTTCCCGGTCGGTTTGCCGCCTGCGAATGGCACGAAGATCACTTTGTAGCCGCTGTGCGGTTTGCGGTTCCACGAACCGTGCTGACCGATAAAGGCCCCTTCCTTGAATTGCGCGGGCAGGCTGGTGCCTTCAGCGAACGTCAGCCCCAGCGATGCCGTGTGCGGACCCACTGCGTAGTCCGGCGCAATGGCCTTGGCCACAAGGTCCGGGTTTTGTGGCTCGACACGAATGTCGACATGTTGACCGTAGTAGCTGAACGGCCAGCCGTAGAACCCGCCATCCTTGACCGAGGTGATGTAGTCCGGCACCAGGTCGCTGCCGATTTCGTCCCGCTCATTGACCGCCGTCCACAGTGCGCCACTGCGGGGCTCCCAGGCCAACCCGTTTGGATTGCGAATGCCTGAAGCGAATATCCGGTGGTTGCCGGTGGCGCGGTCCACTTCCCAGATCGCTGCGCGACCTTCCTCTTGATCCAGGCCGTTTTCACCGACGTTGCTGTTGGAGCCCACCGTGACGTACAGCTTGCGGCCGTCCTTGCTGGCGATGACGTTTTTGGTCCAGTGATGATTCAGAGTGCCTCCCGGCAGATCGACCACCTTGGTCGGCGGTGACTTGATCGCGGTATCACCGTTTTTATAGTGAAAGCGCAGCAAACGGTCGGTGTCGGCCACGTACAGGTCATTGCCGACCAGCGTCATGCCGAAGGGCGAATTGAGGTTTTCCAGGAACACCGTGCGGGTTTCGGCGACGCCGTCGTGGTCCTTGTCACGCAGCAGGGTGATGCGGTTCGGGCTCGGTACTTTGGCGCCGGCACGGCCCATGGCTTTGCCCATGACCCAGCCACGAATGCCTTTGCCGTCATCGGGTTTGGGTGGCGCGCTGGTTTCGGCTACCAGCACGTCGCCGTTGGGTAGCACGTAGAGCCAGCGCGGGTGATCGAGGCCTTCGGCGAAGGCGGCCACTTGAGTGCCGGCAGCGGCAGTAGGTTTCGCGCCCTTCGGCCAGCCGATCGCCGGGGCGATATTCACCGTCGGGATCAGGGTTTTGTTGGGTTCAGGCAGCTTGGGTGACGGGCCGGTGCCGTCGGAGACTTGCAGTATGGAGGTCTCACCACAGGCGGCAAGCCCTCCGGCGAGCACTATGACGATAGCGAGCGGGGACTTGCGCATGCTGGTCTTCCCTATGATTGCTCTGACTTAATCATAGAGAAGCTTCAGCGTGCGATGGTTCCGTCGATTAGCCGCGGGCTTCCTTGAACAACACGGCAACGCCTGGGTGATAGTTGCCGGCTTCGTTGCGCAACTTGCGATAGGCGTAGGGGAAATACCAGGCGACGGCACAGCAGTGTTCTTTTTGCAGATCGTCGACCATGTCCTGAAGTTCTTCAGGGGTGGCGCTTTGCTGGGCTTTTTGCGGGGCAACGAACAGGCAACCAAGTTTCAGGTCGCTGGCGTAGCTGATTCGTTTGGCATCGCTGGTGATGTCCTGCAGTGCCTGCGTCAGGTTCAGGCTGTTGACCTTGGGCCAGCGTTGAGTGGCCTGAAGGTAGGCGCGCTCTTCGGCGGTTGCGATAAACAGATCGGCGCGGGCGTTGCGCTCGCCTTCTTCGTTCTGTTTGCGCGTCGACGTGTTTGGCAGCGTGACCATTTCCGCCATCCAGGCTGCTGCGGAGAGCAGGCCAAGGTTGGCTTTTTCATCGTGCCAATAAGGCGAGTCGTTATCACCGCGCACCGTGTTGTAGCGGTCGATACAGTCAAACCAGCGCTCCAGCACCGGCCGCAGGAATTCCAGCTTCGGATTGCTGATGATCATGCCTTGCATGTTGCTCACCCTTGTAATTGTGTTGTTGGGTTTTGTGGCGCTTTGATATCACTGCTGACAGTGTGGTGCAAGATTGGCGTCAGTAAATTGATCGGCGGCAGTATATCGCTCGCCGCAGCTTTGTCTTCATTTGACGCTCCACCCCCAACCCTCTAACCTTCGCGGCTTGTTTCAGGTGCTCTGTGGCAGTGGCCGACAGAGTGAAACAGGGAAGCCGGTGAGTGACTATCGTAAAACGACGAAACGTCACGATCCCGGCGCTGCCCCCGCAACGGTAAATGAGTGAAAACTGCGCCTTGAGCCACTGTGTCTATTGTCGACATGGGAAGGCGCGCAGTCCGGCATCACGCCGCTCATGAGCCCGGAGACCGGCCTGATTCATCCAGCGGCATCACGGTGGGCGATGCCAGGCTTCTTGCCGTCTATTCTTGTGCCCGCCCGCCGTTATCCAGCCTCAACGGAGAGCTCCCCCATGACCGATACCCCTGATCGTGACGAACGCCATTTGGCGCGCATGCAGCGCAAAAAAGCCGTGATCGACGAACGCATTGCCAATTCCCCCAACGAGTGCGGCTTGTTGCTGGTGCTGACCGGCAATGGCAAAGGCAAGAGCAGTTCGGCATTCGGCATGCTCGCCCGGTCGATGGGGCACGGTATGCAGTGCGGCGTGGTGCAATTCATCAAGGGGCGCAACAGCACCGGCGAGGAGCTGTTCTTCCGACGCTTCCCGGAGCAAGTGCGTTTCCATGTCATGGGCGAAGGCTTTACCTGGGAAACCCAGGACCGCCAGCGTGACATTGCCGCCGCCGAAGCGGCCTGGGCGGTGTCCCGCGAATTGCTCAGCGATCCGTCCATTGGCCTGGTGGTGCTGGATGAGCTGAACATCGCGCTCAAGCACGGTTATCTCGATCTCGATCAAGTGCTCAGCGACTTGCAAGCCCGTCCTCCGATGCAACACGTGGTGGTCACCGGTCGCGGTGCCAAGCCGGAAATGATCGAACTGGCCGACACCGTCACCGAAATGGGTGTGATCAAGCACGCGTTCCAGGCCGGGATCAAAGCGCAAAAAGGCGTCGAGCTGTGAATCAGCCACGTTGTTGCCCGGCGGTACTGATTGCCGCCCCGGCTTCCGGTCAGGGCAAGACCACCGTCACTGCCGCGCTGGCCCGTTTGCATCGCAATCAGGGGCGCAAGGTGCGTGTGTTCAAATGCGGTCCGGACTTTCTTGACCCGATGATCCTCGAGCGCGCCAGCGGTGCGCCGGTGTATCAATTGGACATGTGGATGGTCGGCGAGCAGGAAAGTCGGCGACTGCTGTGGGAAGCCGCTGCTGAAGCCGACTTGATCCTGATCGAAGGCGTCATGGGGCTGTTCGACGGCACGCCGTCCAGCGCCGACCTGGCGCGGCACTTCGGAGTGCCGGTGCTCGCGGTGATCGACGGCACTGCCATGGCGCAGACCTTCGGTGCACTGGCGTTAGGGCTGGCGCGCTATCAAGCGGATTTGCCGTTTGCCGGTGTATTGGCCAACCGCGTGGGCACGCTGCGGCATGCGCAATTGCTTGAAGGCAGCCTGACCGAAGGTTTGCGTTGGTATGGCGCGTTGTCGCGAGAAACCGGGATCGAGTTGCCGAGCCGTCATCTGGGGCTGGTTCAGGCCAGCGAGTTGAATGATTTGGACCTGCGGCTCGACGCGGCGGCCGATGCGCTGGCCAGCAGCTGTGAAGTGGCATTGCCGCCGGCGGTGGAGTTTGCCGCCCCGGATGTGATTGTTGCCGAGCCGTTGCTCGCGGGCGTGCGCATTGCGGTAGCCCGTGACGAAGCGTTCGCCTTCACTTACGGCGCGAGCCTGGATTTGCTGCGAGTCATGGGCGCCGAGCTGTCGTTCTTCTCGCCGATCCGCGACCGCCAATTACCGGACGCCGACAGCCTCTACCTGCCGGGCGGTTATCCCGAATTGCATCATGTCGCACTGTCACAGAACACCCCGATGCTCAACGCAATCCGTGCGCACCATGCGGCCGGTAAACCGTTGTTGGCCGAGTGCGGCGGCATGCTGTACTTGCTCGACTCGTTGACCGATGTCGAGGGCACTCGTGCAGAGCTGGTCGGTTTGTTGAAAGGGGACGCGGTGATGCAAAAGCGTCTGGCCGCGTTGGCTTTGCAAGCGGTCGAACTGCCTGAAGGTTCGCTGCGCGGCCACACGTATCACCACTCCCTGACCAGCACCGAGCTTGAGCCTATCGCGCGCGGCCTCAGTCCGAACGGCGGTCGCGGCGCCGAGGCGGTTTATCGTGAGGGGCGGATGACCGCGTCTTACGTGCACTTCTATTTTCCATCCAATCCATCGGCCATTGCCGCGCTGTTTGCGCCGGACCTTGAGGCCGACTTGCTCGCGAAGCGGCCATGAGCGACAACGCTTTTTCAGATGCCGAACGCGCAGCGGTCTATCGCGCCATCGGCGAACGCCGCGACATGCGTCACTTCAGTGGCGGCACGGTCGAGCCCGAGCTGCTGCGACGCCTGCTCGAAGCGGCGCATCAGGCCCCTAGTGTCGGCCTGATGCAGCCCTGGCGTTTCATCCGCATCAGCGACCGAGACGTGCGCGACAAGATCCAGTTGCTGGTGGAAGAAGAGCGCGTGCGCACCGCCGAAGCCCTCGGCGAGCGCACCGACGAATTCATGAAGCTCAAGGTCGAAGGCATCAATGACTGTGCCGAAGTGCTGGTCGCCGCGCTGATGGACGATCGCGAGCGCCACATCTTCGGGCGTCGCACCTTGCCGGAAATGGACATGGCCTCGCTGTCCTGCGCCATCCAGAACTTATGGCTGGCTTCGCGCGCGGAAGGTCTGGGCATGGGCTGGGTGTCGCTGTTCGAGCCGCAAGCGCTGGCGGACCTGCTGGGTCTGCCGGCCGGGGCCAAGCCGCTGGCGGTTCTTTGTCTGGGGCCGGTCAAGGAATTCTATCCGGCGCCGATGCTGGTACTCGAAGGTTGGGCGCAAGCGCGTCCGCTGAGTGAGTTGCTGTATGAAAATTATTGGGGAGTGAGTCAATGAGTGTGGCGTTATTGAGTGTCGCCGCGGTTGCGCTGGACGCGCTGCTGGGTGAACCCAAACGCTGGCATCCGCTGGTGGCGTTCGGTCGTTTTGCCGATCGCATCGAGCAACGTTTCAATTCCGCCGGGCGCGGCTGGCGCAGTCATGGCGTCACGGCGTGGGTGATGGCCGTGTTGCCGCTGACCTTGCTGGCGACGGCATTGTCCTGGGCGCCTTATATTGGCTGGGTCGTCGAGATTCTTGCGTTGTATTGTGCCCTTGGTCTGCGCAGCCTCGGTGAACACGTCGAGCCGGTGGCCAAAGCGCTTCGCAGTGATGATCTGGAAGAGGCGCGCAAGCGTGTCGGGTATCTGGTCAGCCGCCAGACCAGTGAACTGGATAAGACTGAAGTCGCCCGCGCGGCCACCGAATCGGTGCTGGAGAACGGCAGCGATGCGGTGTTCGCTGCGTTGTTCTGGTTTGCCGTGGCCGGCGCACCGGGCGTGGTGCTCTACCGTTTGAGCAATACGCTGGACGCGATGTGGGGTTATCGCAATGAACGCTTTGAACGATTCGGCTGGGCGGCGGCGAAGATCGACGACATCCTCAACTACATTCCGGCACGTCTGGTGGCGTTGACCTACGCGCTGCTGGGTAAAACCCGTCTGGCGTTGAAATGCTGGCGCACGCAAGGCCCTACCTGGGACAGCCCGAATGCCGGCCCGGTCATGGCGGCGGGTGCTGGTGCATTGGGTGTCGAGTTGGGCGGAGCGGCGATTTATCACGGTGAACTGCATCAGCGTCCGCAACTGGGCGAAGGCGTGCCGGCGGATGCCGACTCCATTGACCGTGGCTGGCAATTGGTCCAGCGCGGGGTATGGTTGTGGTTACTGATTCTCTGCGTAGGGGCTGAATTCTATGCTTGAGCACGGCGGCCGGTTGCGCAAGGCGGCGCTCGAATACGGCATCGCGGAAACCGATTGGCTCGACCTGTCCACCGGTCTGGCGCCGTGGCCTTTTCCGATCCCGGATATCGAGCCGCGCGCCTGGGCCCGTTTACCGGAAAACGATGACGGCCTGGAGCAGGCGGCCTGCGACTATTACAGTGCGGCGCACGCGCTGCCGGTGGCTGGTTCGCAAATGGCTATCCAACTGCTGCCGCGTTTGCGCCGTGCCGGTAAGGTCGGGGTGCTGTCGCCGTGTTACGCCGAGCACGCCGAAGCCTGGCGGCGCTGTGGTTATATCGTGCGCGAAGTGCTGGAGCAGGAAGTCGACTTCTTTCTCGACAGCCTTGACGTGCTGGTAGTGGTCAACCCCAACAACCCGACTGGCCTGAGCCTGACGCCAGGCCGTCTGCTCGACTGGCACACTCGACTGGCGTCGCGCGGTGGTTGGCTGGTGGTGGACGAAGCGTTCATGGACAACACGCCGCAGCTGAGCCTGGCACCGTTTACTCATCAGGTTGGCTTGATCGTGTTGCGTTCGTTTGGCAAGTTTTTTGGCCTGGCCGGTGTGCGGCTGGGGTTTGTGCTGGCAGAACGCAAGTTGCTCAAATTGCTCGCCGAGCAAGTCGGGCCCTGGGCCGTCAGCGGACCGACCCGGGTGATTGGCCGGGCATGTTTGCTGGACACCGAAGGGCATGCCCGCCAACGCCATCGCAGCGAGGAGGCCAGCGAGCGTCTGGCGCGGCTGCTTGAACAGCAGGGCTTTAAACCTCAGGGGGGATGCGCTTTGTTTCAGTGGTTGATCACCGAACAGGCTGAGCAACTGCATGAGTTCATGGCGCGGCAGGGCATTTTGCTGCGGTTGTTTGCTCACAACAGCAGCCTGCGTTTTGGCTTGCCCGCCGACGAAGCGGACTGGGCGCGCCTCAAGCAAGCCTTCGAAGCCTACGCCAAGGAAACAAAATGACGACGTTGATGGTGCAGGGCACCACGTCCGACGCCGGTAAAAGTACGCTGGTGACGGCGCTGTGTCGCTGGGTGACCCGCCACGGCGTGCGCGTCGTGCCGTTCAAGCCGCAGAACATGGCGCTCAATAGCGCGGTGACCGCTGACGGTGGCGAAATCGGTCGCGCGCAAGCCGTGCAAGCCCAGGCCGCCAACCTCGAACCCCACACCGACATGAACCCGGTGCTGCTCAAACCCAACAGCGACACCGGCGCCCAAGTGATCATCCATGGTCGCGCCGTCACGACGATGAACGCGGTCGCCTATCACGACTACAAAACCATCGCCATGCAAGCGGTGCTGGCCTCCCACGAACGCTTGAGTGCGGCGTATCCGGTGGTGATGGTCGAAGGCGCGGGCTCGCCGGCCGAGATCAATCTGCGTGCCGGCGATATCGCCAACATGGGCTTCGCCGAAGCGGTGGATTGCCCGGTGGTGCTGATTGCCGACATCAATCGCGGCGGGGTTTTCGCGCATCTGGTGGGCACGCTGGAACTGCTGTCACCGACTGAACAGGCGCGGATCAAAGGCTTCATCATCAATCGCTTTCGTGGCGACATCGCCTTGCTGCAGCCGGGGCTGGACTGGCTGGAGGCGCGCACCGGCAAACCGGTGATCGGCGTGCTGCCCTACGTGATGGACTTGCACCTGGAGGCCGAGGACGGCATCGACCAGCGCCAGACCGACAAGGCTGACCACGTGCTCAAAGTGGTGGTGCCAGTGTTGCCGCGCATCAGCAACCACACCGATTTCGATCCGCTGCGCCTGCATCCGCAAGTGGATCTGCAATTCATCGGCCCCGGCCAGGCGATTCCGCCGGCCGACCTGATCATCCTGCCAGGCTCGAAAAGCGTACGCAGCGACCTCGTGTACCTGCGGACCAATGGCTGGGAAACGGCGATCCGTCGTCATCTGCGTTACGGCGGTAAAGTGCTGGGGATTTGCGGAGGACTGCAAATGCTCGGTGAACAGGTGCATGACCCGCTGGGCCTTGAAGGCGCACCGGGCTCCAGCGCTGGCCTGGGGTTGCTGGCGTTCCAGACCCAACTCGAAGAAGAGAAACAATTGCGCAATGTGCGCGGTCGCCTGGCCCTGGAAGATGCAGTGGTCAGCGGCTATGAAATCCATGCGGGCGTAACCACCGGGCCGGCGTTGGAAAACGCGGCCGTGCAGTTGGACGATGGTCGCTGCGATGGCGCGCAAAGTGCCGATGGACAGATTTTCGGCACCTACCTGCATGGCCTGTTTGAATCGCCGGCAGCGTGCGGTGCGTTGTTGCGTTGGGCCGGTTTGCAGCAGGTGCAGGACGTCGATTACCACGCCTTGCGCGAGCGCGATATCGAACGGCTGGCGGATCTGGTGGAGAAGCATCTGGATACCGGGCTGTTGCGAGAGCTCTGCGGGTTTTGAGCTGAGTTAGAGGCCGCCATCGCGGGCAAGCCCGCTCCCACAGGTTGTGTGGGAGGGCAAGAAATCTGCGAACAGGCTCGATCCTTGTGGGAGCGGGCTTGCCCCCGATGAGGCCCCCAACGACACCGATGATTTAAGGGAATGAACATGCTGCAACTAATCCTCGGCGGCGCCCGTTCCGGCAAGAGCCGTCTGGCTGAAAAACTGGCGACAGACAGCCAACTGGCCGTGACCTACATCGCCACCAGCCAACCACTGGACGGCGAAATGAACGACCGCGTCGCCCATCACCGCGCCCGTCGTCCCGCCGAATGGGCCTTGATCGAAGAGCCGATCGAGCTCGCCCGCGTACTGCGCGAAACCGCTGGCGCCAACCGTTGCCTGCTGGTGGATTGCCTGACGCTGTGGATGACCAATCTGCTGATGCTCGACGACGCCGAACGTCTCAACGCTGAACGCGAAGCCCTGTTGGACTGCCTGGCCTCGTTGCCGGGTGAAATCATTTTTGTCAGCAACGAAACCGGAATGGGTGTCGTGCCGCTGGGCGAATTGACTCGCCGCTACGTCGATGAAGCCGGTTGGCTGCATCAAGCTCTGGCCGAGCGCTGCCAACGTGTCGTCCTGACCGTCGCCGGCCTGCCCCTGACTCTGAAAGGAACTGCGTTATGACTCAATCCTGGTGGCTGAACCCGTGCAAGTCGATCGATGCGCACGCCATCGAACAGGCTGTGGCGCGTCAACAGCAGCTGACCAAACCGGCCGGCTCGCTTGGCCGACTGGAATCGGTGGCGGTGCAATTGGCCGGATTGCAGGGGCAAGTCAAACCCAGTCTGGATCAACTGTGGATCGCGATTTTTGCCGGTGACCATGGTGTCGTGGCGGAAGGCGTGTCGGCGTTTCCTCAGGAAGTCACCGGGCAAATGCTCCACAACTTCGTCACCGGTGGCGCAGCGATCAGCGTATTGGCGCGGCAATTGGGCGCGTCCCTTGAAGTGGTGGATCTGGGTACGGTGACGCCGACGCTGAATCTGTCGGGTGTGCGTCATCTGAACATCGGCCCCGGTACGGCGAATTTCGTCAAAGGCCCGGCCATGACCGCCGCCCAGGGTGAACTCGCCTTGCACGCCGGTCGTGACAGCGTGCGGCGCGCCCTCGCGGCAGGAGCGCAGTTGTTCATCGGCGGCGAAATGGGCATTGGCAACACCACCGCAGCCAGTGCGTTGGCCTGTGCCTTGCTCGATTGCCCGGTAGCGCATCTGGCCGGGCCGGGCACCGGTCTGGACGCGGCGGGTGTCAATCACAAAGCCCAGGTTATCGAGCGTGCGTTGGCGCGGCACAGTGCTCAGCGCGGGGACGTTTTGCAGACGCTGTTCAATCTGGGCGGCTTTGAAATAGCCGCGCTGGTGGGGGCGTACCTGGCATGTGCGCAAGAAGGTGTGGCCGTGCTGGTGGACGGATTCATTTGCAGCGTCGCGGCATTGGTGGCGGTGCGTTTGAATCCTGAGTGCCGCTCGTGGTTGTTGTTTGGTCATCGGGGTGCCGAGCCGGGCCATCGTCATGTACTGGAAAGCCTGAACGCCGAACCCCTGCTGGACTTGGGGTTACGACTGGGCGAGGGCAGCGGTGCCGCGTTGGCCGTGCCGTTGTTGCGTCTGGCTTGCGATCTGCACGGGCAGATGGCGACCTTCGCCGAAGCGGCGGTTGCGGATCGTCCGGTATGACGTTGCGTCTGGACGTGTTGCGCCATGGTGAGACCGAACTCGGTGGCGGGTTGCGCGGCAGTCTCGACGACGCGCTGACCGCCAAGGGCTGGGAGCAGATGAGCGCGGCGGTGATCGAGCAAGGGCCGTGGGACCGCTTGGTCAGTTCGCCGTTGCAGCGTTGTGCTCGGTTTGCGCAAGAGCTCGGTGCGCAACTGGGTTTGCCGGTGCAATTGGAGAAAGACCTGCAAGAACTGCACTTCGGTTCATGGGAAGGGCAGAGCGCAGCGGCGTTGATGGAAACCGATGCCGAGGCGTTGGGGCTGTTCTGGGCTGATCCCTATTCGTTTACACCGCCGGATGGCGAGCGGGTGGCAGATTTTTCCGTTCGGGTATTGGCGGCCATCGAACGCCTGTCCGTGGCCTACGCTGGCGAGCGGATTCTGTTGATCAGCCATGGTGGCGTCATGCGTTTGTTGCTGGCGCAAGCGCGCGGGTTGCCTCGGGAGCAGTTGCTCAATGTCGAAGTCGCTCATGGTGCGTTGTTTTCGTTGAGCGTCGAGGCCGGCGTCATTCTCAAGGAAGCGAACTGAACATGCTGCCGTTCTGGATCGCCCTGCAATTTTTGAGCAGTCTGCCGATTCGTCTGCCCGGCATGCCGACGCCAGAGGAATTGGGGCGGTCGCTGCTGTTTTATCCGTTGGTGGGGCTGCTGTTCGGTGTGATTCTGTGGGCATTGAACTGGCTGTTGCTGGGCACGCCATTATTGCTGCATGCCGCGTTGTTGCTGACTGTTTGGGTATTGCTCAGCGGCGGGTTGCACCTGGACGGTCTGGCCGATAGCGCCGACGCATGGCTGGGTGGCTTCGGTGACCGTGAGCGCACGCTGACGATTATGAAGGACCCGCGTAGCGGGCCGATTGCCGTGGTGACGCTGGTGTTGGTGCTGCTGCTGAAGTTCGCCGCATTGCTGGCGTTGATCGAGCAGCCGCACAGTATTTTCCTGGTCATCGTTCCGCTAATCGGCCGCAGCGCGATGCTGGGTTTATTCCTGACCACGCCGTACGTGCGCGCTGGCGGGTTGGGGCAAGCGCTGGCCGATCATCTGCCGCGATTGGCCGGTAAGCAGGTGTTGGCGGTCAGCGCATTGGCCTGTGTATTGATCGCGGGTCTGAGCGGTGTCGTCGCGGTAGTTTTAGCGGCGGTGGTGTTCGCCTGCTTACGGCGGCAAATGGTGCGGCGATTGGGTGGTACGACTGGCGACACCGCCGGCGCACTCCTGGAATTGCTGGAAGTGGCGGTGCTGGTGGGCTTGGCGATCTTCTAATCTTCCCACATCATGTAACTTGATTTAACACAACCACGGGTATATACACGCACCATGCTCGACTCCCAATGTTTATGCATCAACCTGCGTCGCGCCGCCCGTGGCGTCAGCAGGCATTACGACGGCGCTCTGGACGGCTTCGGAATCAACGTTGCCCAGTATTCTTTGCTGTGTAATTTGCAACGACTGGATCAACCGAGTATTTCCACCCTGGCCGAGGCCATGGGCCTGGACCGCAGCACCTTGGGGCGCAATTTGCGCGTGCTTGAAGGCGAAGGGCTGGTAGCGCTGGCCGAAGGCGAGGACATGCGCAATCGCATTGTTCGCCTGACCGAGGCCGGTGCCGAACGTCTGAAGGCCGCCTTGCCCGCCTGGGAGGCCGCGCAACAGCGGTTGGTGGACCGCCTGGGGGCCGAGAAACGTGAAACCTTGCTGCGACTGCTGGACGAACTGGCGTAAGGCCGGTTTTTCCGATCTTAAGCGGGTATATACCCGCTACCGGAGAATAAGAAATGACATCGATGTGGCGTACTTGCGGTTGGGTGTTATTGGGGAGTGCGCTGATCCTTGCGTTGTCTTTGGGCGTGCGGCACGGCTTCGGACTGTTTCTGGCGCCGATGAGCGCGGAGTTCGGCTGGGGGCGTGAGACATTTGCGTTTGCCATCGCCTTGCAAAATCTGATCTGGGGCCTGGCGCAGCCCTTCACCGGCGCGCTGGCCGACCGTTTTGGCGCGGCGAAAGTGGTGCTGGTCGGTGGCGTGCTGTATGCGCTGGGCCTGGTGTTCATGGGCTTGTCCGATTCCGCCGTGACCCTGTCCCTGAGCGCCGGCCTGCTGATCGGCATCGGTCTGTCGGGCACCTCGTTCTCGGTGATCCTCGGCGTGGTGGGGCGTGCGGTGCCGCCCGAGAAGCGCAGCATGGGCATGGGTATCGCCAGTGCCGCCGGTTCGTTCGGTCAGTTCGCGATGTTGCCGGGCACGCTGGGCTTGATCGGCTGGCTCGGCTGGTCCGCCGCGTTGCTGGTGCTCGGCCTGTTGGTGGCGTTGATCGTGCCGCTGGTGAGCATGCTCAAGGACAAGCCGCTGCCGACGCTCGGCCATGAACAAACCCTCAGCGAAGCGCTGCGTGAAGCCTGTTCCCATTCTGGTTTCTGGCTGCTGGCGTTCGGCTTTTTCGTTTGCGGTTTCCAGGTGGTGTTCATCGGCGTGCATTTGCCGGCGTATCTGGTGGATCAGCACCTGCCGGCGACGGTCGGCACGACGGTGCTGGCGCTGATCGGGTTGTTCAACATCTTCGGCACCTACACCGCAGGCTGGCTTGGCGGGCGCATGTCAAAACCGCGCTTGCTCACCGGTTTGTACTTGCTGCGGGCGGTGGTGATTGCGCTGTTCCTGTGGGCGCCGGTCACCACGACCACGGCATACCTGTTCGGCATGGCCATGGGTTTCCTGTGGTTGTCGACCGTGCCGTTGACCAACGGCACCGTGGCGACCTTGTTCGGTGTCCGAAATCTGTCCATGCTCGGCGGGATTGTTTTCCTGTTTCACCAGCTCGGCTCGTTTCTGGGCGGCTGGTTGGGCGGGGTGGTGTACGACCGAACCGGGAGTTACGACTTGATCTGGCAAGTGGCAATTCTTTTGAGCCTGCTGGCCGCTGCCCTCAACTGGCCAGTGCGTGAGCGGCCGGTAGCGCGGTTGCAATCACAAATGAGTGCGATATGAACAGTCTGTGGCCGCGGATCGCTGTAGCGGCCGTCTGCGCCTTATTGCTGGCGTTGTCATGGTGGGGCTGGCATCAGGGCGGGCTCGCGTTGATGCAGTTGGGCATGGGTGCTTGCTAGCGAACGGCGAGGGCGAGTAACGTCGTTTTTGACGACTTATCAAGGATGCACCGACATGCTGATGCGCTGGATTGCAGTCCCCGTGTTACTGGTGACATCTGCCGGGCTGGCCTGTGCGGCCGAGTGCCCGGAGCTGTTGCAAGGATCATTGCAAAAGCTGCGCGCCAAGGAATCCATCGACCTGTGCCAACGGTTTGAAGGCAAGCCGTTGGTAGTGGTCAATACCGCGAGCTTCTGCGGTTTCGCCCCGCAGTTCAAAAGCCTCGAGGCGCTGAATCAGCGTTATAAAGGGCAGGGACTGGAAGTGCTGGGTGTTCCGTCCAATGACTTCAAGCAGGAGTCCAAGGACGGGGCCGAGACTGCCAAGGTCTGCTATGTGAATTACGGCGTGACCTTCACCATGACCGAACCGCAGTCAGTACGTGGCGCTGACGCGACCCACCTGTTCAAAGTGCTGGCCGAGCAGAGCAGTGCGCCGAAATGGAATTTCTACAAATACGTGGTTGATCGCAAAGGCAACGTCATCGCCAACTTTTCTAGCCTGACCAAACCCGACGATCCCGAGTTCATCGCCGCGGTGGAGCAAGCCCTGGCTTCCCAACCCTGATCGGCGCCCAGTAAAAAGCCCCGCCTCTGTTACCAGAGAGCGGGGCTTTTTTGATTCAGCCGGCGAGTGATTCAGGTTCGCCGTGAATCATCAGAAGCGGTAGGTCGCGCCGAGACCGAAACCGTTTGCACTGTTTTCGTACTTGGCGTTGTAGGTCTGGCCACGGTCGTTGGAGTTGTTGATCTTGACCGACTCTTCACGCAGGTACGAATACGCCACGTCGATGGTCAGGTCGTTGGTTGGGCTCCAGCCAGCGCCCAGGCTGAACGCCTTGCGATCGCCCGTCGGGATGCGTGGGGAACGGTCGGCGTTGTTGGTCGGTGCCTGGTCAACGGACAGACCGCCACGCAGTACCCATTCCTTGTTCAGCTGGTAGGACGCGCCGATGGCGGAAGCCCAGGTGTCGTGCCAGTTCTGTTCTTCGGTGATGGTACCGAATTGGCCGTTCAGAACGGTTGGAACACCACTGTTTTCGACGGTGATGTCTTTCAGGCGGCTCCAGCGAGTCCAGGTGCTGCCTGCGTACAGAGTCCACTTGTCGTCGAGCTGGTGAGTAACCGAGAAGTCCACCGATTCAGGCGTGGTCACGTCCAGCGAAGCGTCGTATTTCTGATTCGGGTTCTGGCCGATCAGGCCCAGCACGCCGTAGTTGACCTTGGTGTTGCCTTCGAGCTTGTACTTCACTTTCGAGTGGTAAGTCAGGCCGACGCGCGTGCTGTCGGTGGCTTGAACCAGCACGCCGATGTTGTAGCCCAGCGCGGTGTCGTCACCGGTGATCTTGACCTTGCCGTCTGGTGCAGCCTGGGTGATCGACAGGTTCGATTCCAGGGTGCCGTCGATGCGGTTGATGGTCGGGCCGAAACCGATGGAAACCTTGTCGTTGAAGGCGTAACTGACAGTCGGTTGCAGAGTGGCGATTTTTACTTCGCTCTTGCTACCGAAGTAACGACCGGCAAAGTTGTTTTCGTAGTCGGTTACCAGACCGAACGGTGCGTACACGCCAATACCGAAGGCCCAGTGGTCGTCGATTGGCTTGACGTAGTAGCCCATCGGTACGGCGATGAACGGTACCATGTCGCCGTCGTTGCTGCCGCCGTTCGGGAAGGAGCTTGCGTGGCTGATGTCAGTGTGTGCGTCGATCATCGCAACACCGCCAGTGACTTGTTCACGCTTGATGCGGGACATGCCGGCAGGGTTGCCAAAAATTGTACTTGCGTCATCGGCAGCGGAAGATCGCCCGGCAAAACCTGTACCCATCCCGCTAATGCTTTGTTCGTTAATGGCGAAGCCACTTGCAAAGATCTGGGTGGATGCCAGGGTAACGGCGAGGCTAAGGGTAGTTTTGAGCATTACTTTTTTCATTATTAGAACTCCTGGTGATCACCGGGGCGAAAACTACCAACATTTTCGTCCCAGCGCTATAGGCTGTATGGCTTGAGTTAGAGCGGTTTTGTAGGACAATCCGACCAGATTCGCGACCGGTTGCACGATCTTTCAGAACTGGTGGGTCAGCAAGCGACCTGATTCAGTGGTGAAACACAAGTTTGCCAGGCGCAGGTGAAGTCGCGCAGGCGTCCTTGAGGCTGAAAGGTCTGACGCCAGATGCGGGCCATGCCCAACAAGTCATCGGCGGCGGGGAGGGGCGTGTTCTGTTCTTCTACCAGCAGCCAGGCGATGGCGGTGGCGTAACGCAGGTTAACGGTCAATTCCAGGTGCGGCCCACTGAGAAAGGCATGTTGGCTGGCCAGGCCGCGCACGAGGCTCGCGCGTTCGGGGTCCAGGGCCAGGTAATGATCCCAGAGTGCCTGGTGGCGGGGTTCGGCGATTCGGTAGAGGCCGTGGCCACGGCGGTCATGCAGGGCGGAACCAAGGGCAGACTGGCTGGCGGCAATGCCCAGCAGCAGGGATTCGGCAGTTGCGCTATGGCGTCCGAGGTAAATCAGTGTCGGACGAATCACATAACGGCACAGTTCGCTGGCAGCGATACCCATAAAGCCCTCGAAACATGAAGTGGGCGGCGATACCTGAAGGGGCATTGGCAGCGGTGGATCGAATCAGGCTCGCCGGAAGCGGATCACGCCGCTTGAGTTGAAGTGTAGTGTCATATTCGCGTTGTAAAGGACTGTTTTTAAAATATTTCCAGCTTCGAGTTATAACCGTTATATCGGTTAGTGCTTAGCCGCTGGGGGTGAAAAGAGAAATAACGGGTAATAAAAAGCCCCGCTTTTTGAGCATAATGCTGTTCACTTAAGTATTTGAGTCCCAGCCGGGCTTCCCCGAAAATCCGATGCCAGACCTCTGGCATCGGATTTTTTATGTCTGTTCAACA